>NZ_JBFTZV010000005.1:0-309340 GCF_056406615.1 Arthrobacter sp. P1_B3
CCTTCCCCCACGGTGCGGCGCGCGGCGGACTTGCTCTCTGACAGACCGGAGGCGACCAGCAGCTCGATGATGCCCAGGGCGCCGGCGTCGACAGTGGCGGACGGCAGCTCGGAGGTGGCCGCCTTCAATGTCGCTTCATCCAGCACAGAAAGATCGCCGTTGCCGAACACCGCGGCCGATGCCGCAATGACCTTCTCCGTGGCCTCCACGCCATGGACCAGCGAGGTCACCTCGTACGCCAGTTTCCGCTGGCCTTCGCGAGCGAACGGCCGTTCAGCGACCGCGAGTTCCAGTGCCTCAATCTCTGCCCGGCTGAGGAAGGTGAACACTTTGAGGCGGTCCGCGACGTCGGCGTCCGCGGTGTTCAGCCAGAACTGGTAGAAGGCGTACGGGCTGCACATGGCCGGATCCAGCCAGATGGCGTTGCCCTCGCTCTTGCCGAACTTGGTGCCGTCAGAGTTGGTGATGAGCGGCGTTCCCAGGGCGTGGACGTGCTTGCCCTCAACCTTCCGGATGAGCTCGGTGCCACTGGTGAGGTTGCCCCACTGATCCGAGCCGCCGGTCTGCAGCATGCAACCGTAGTCGCGGAACAGCTGCAGGTAGTCCATGCCCTGCAGGATCTGGTAGCTGAACTCCGTGTAGCTGATGCCTTCCTCGGAGCTGAGGCGGGACGCGACGGCGTCCTTGCGGAGCATGGTGCCGACACGGTAGTGCTTGCCGATCTCGCGCAGGAAGTCGATGGCGCTCAGGGGCGCCGTCCAGTCCAGGTTGTTGACCATTTGGGCGGCGTTGTCGCCCTCGAAGCTCAGGAAGCGGCGGACCTGGGCCTGCAGGTAGCCCACCCATTCGGACACAGTGTCCTTGGTGTTGAGGGTGCGTTCCGCCGTCGGACGCGGATCACCGATCAGTCCTGTGGAACCGCCCACCAGTCCGAGCGGCTTGTGGCCGGCCAGCTGGATCCGGCGCATGAGCAGGAGCTGGACCAGGTTGCCCAGGTGCAGGCTCGGCGCGGTCGGATCGAAGCCGCAGTAATACGTCGCGGGCTCGCCGGCGAGGAGCTTTTCGAGCTCCGCCTCATCCGTGGAGACGTGGACAAGGCCGCGCCATTTCAGCTCCTGCCAGATATTGGCAAAGCTGGGGTCGTTCTGCTGGGCATCGAGAATATTTAGCTGGGACACGCAATCTAAGTTAGCAGGATCAACGTCACCCGCATCGCAGTTGACGCCGTGCATCCGGCAACCGGACAGCCATTGCTGCCCGGTTGCCGGCCTACTCCTCGATGCCTGCCGGGATTCCGGCGGCGGCGATGAGCCGCAGGCGCTGGGTTGGCCGGGTCATGGCCACATACAGGTCGCCCACCCGGCCGTGCTCGTGGTTGAGCATGTCTGTCGGTTCCAGGACCACGACGCCGTCAAATTCCAGTCCCTTTGCCTCGCGGGGACTGATCACCACGATGTCCTGGGCGTAACTGCCCGCTCCGGTCCCGACACGGTGGCCGTACACGGCCCGCAGCGCCGCGCTGGCCTCGGGCAGCAGCTCGCCGTCGGCGATGACCGCCAGCAGTCCGCCCTCGATGGCGTCCAGCTCCTCCGGAAGCACCTCGACAAGCTTGTTGACGATCTGGCCCCTGCCGACACTGTCGATGACCGGGGACCAGCGGCCTTCCCTGACAGCCTTGGGCGCCGAAACCACCAGTCCGGCCGCGGTAGCCATGCGTGCAGCGGCCTCGGCGATCTGGGACGGCGTGCGGTAGTTGACGGTCAGTTCCTCGAGCTGCCAGCGGTCGCCGAACATGGGGCCCAATGCGCTGTGCCAGGAGTTGGCCCCGGCAACGGAACTTGTCTGGGCGATGTCGCCCACGATCGTGAACGACTTCAGCGGGCAGCGGCGGACCAGCAGCCGCCACTGCATGGGTGACAACTCCTGGGCTTCGTCCACCACGATGTGCCCAAAGGCCCAGCTGCGGTCCGTGGTGGCACGCTCTGCAGCGGTCAGCCGCGTCTCGCGCTCCTGGTTCTGGTCCACCAGGTCTTCAGCTGTGACGAGGACGTCCACGCCGGCGGTTTCCATGTTGACCAGGGTCTGCTTGGCATTGGCAAGGTCGCGGGCACGGTCCTGTTCCTGCTGCGCCAGTCCCCGTCCGGCGGCGGCATCAAGCTCGCCGAGCAATTCGGCGGCCTCGTCGAGCAGCGGAACGTCGGACTCGGTCCACGGCGAACCGGCAGGACGGAGCAGCAGCGCGCGTTCTTCCGGGGTGAGGTTGGGGGTGCATGCCTCGAGGACGGCCGGCTTGCTCAGCAGCTCCCCCACGAGCTTCTCCGGGGTCATCGGCATCCAGCACAGGTTCAGGGCGATCCGGACATCCCGGGCGGACCGGACGTCCTCCGCCAGATAGGAGCGGTCGGCGTTGTTGCCGATGTTGCCGGCCTCCACAAGTTCCGTCATCTGCTCGGTGAGTTCGCGGAGCAGGATCTTGACGAAGGACACGCGGGCCTCGTTGTGCGGTTTGCCCGTGGCGCGCGCCCTCTCCTTGGCGCGGCGGACTTGCCGCGGCGTGAGGACCAGCTTGCGGCCGTCGACCTCAAGGATCCGGTTTCCGGCCGGAATGCGCTGCCGGTTGGCCACGGCGTTGGCGACCACGTCGGCCATGTCCAGCCGGCCCTTGATGGCGGCTACGGCGGAGTCCGGCTCGGCAACGGCGGCGATGCCCGGCATGAGCCGGCCCAGGCTCGCCATCACGACACCGGTCTCGCCGAGCGAGGGCAGCACGCGTTCGATGTAGTTCATGAAGGACGACGTCGGCCCCACCAGCAGGACGCCAGCGCTCTTGAGCCTGTCCCGGTGCGTGTAGAGCAGGTACGCGGCGCGGTGCAGGGCGACAGCGGTCTTGCCCGTGCCCGGACCGCCCTGGACCACGAGTGCGCCGGAGATGGAGGAACGGATGATCCGGTCCTGCTCGGACTGGATGGTGCCGACGATGTCTGACATCCGGCCCGTCCGCTTGGAGTTCAGGGCCGCCAGCAGGGCGCCTTCACCCTGGAGCGAATCGCTGTCGGCAAGCATGTCGGCGTCGAGCACGTCGTCCTCGATTGCCTTGACCTCGCGGCCCTGCAGGATCAGGTGACGGCGGCGGCGGACACCCTGCCGGTCGAACGCCGTGGCCTGGTAGAAGTGGCCGGCCTCGGGCGCCCGCCAGTCCACCATGAGCCGCTGCAGATCCTCGGTGGTCAGGCCGATGCGGCCGATGTACTGGGCCTCCCCGGAATCCAGGTCCAGGCGGCCGAATACGAGCCGGTCATCGACGGCGTCGAGCTGGGCGAGGCGGTCCTCGTAGAGGGCCGCGAAGGCATCGCGTTCGGAAACGTTCTGCATGGTGCCCACGGCACCGGCACGGCGCACCTGGGCCAGCTGGGTGCGCTTCTCCACCCGCAACTCATCGAGCCGGGCGTAAAGTCCGGCCACATAGTCGCGTTCATGGGCCAAATCAGCGTCGTGCATCGAACGTTCCCCTATCGAAAAAGACGGACCCACCATTCTACAGCCATTTCGGCGGACACGGCTGTTGCATGTCGCCGAAACAATGCCAAGGCAGTCTTCGTCAGGGAATTCTACCGACACGACCCGGATGGTCCAGCCCCGCAGTCCCCGTTAGATCCGCAGCAGGGAGCGGACGTTGTGGCCGGTGAGGGCCGTGCGGCCGGCAAGTTCGTCGAGTTCCATGACCACGCCGACGCCGGCGACGTGGATCCCGCACCGCTCGAACAGCCGCGCCGCGGCGCCGAGCGTACCGCCGGTGGCGAGCACGTCGTCGAGGATCAGCACCCGGCTCCCGGGCGCCAGGTCCGTGGTGTGCAGCTCAAGGGTGGCGGTGCCGTACTCCAGGGCGTAGTACTCGGAAAACACTTCGCGCGGCAGCTTGCCGGCCTTGCGGACCGTGATGACTCCGGTCCCAGTGGCGTACGCTGCGGCCGCCGCGAGCAGGAAGCCGCGGGCTTCCACTCCGGCGACGGCGTCGAACTGGCCCTGGAATGGTCCCACCAGGGCATCGACGACGGCCCCGAAGGCAGTGGCGTCGGCGAACACCGGGGTCAGGTCCTTGAAGCTGATTCCGGGTTTGGGATAGTCCGGGATGGTGGCGCACAGGCTCTCGATCAGCTCATCCACGGGCAGTGCTGTCTTGGTCTGGTTCAGCTCGCTTTGATTCACCCATCCACCTTACTGGCTGGTAGCGGGACGTTGCAGGGCCGTGGCCGCCGGCGCCGGCTGGCCCGGGGCCGGCGGCCACGCGGCAACCCATCAGTCATCCAATGTTCACGCGGGCGGCGCCGGAAACGCCGGTCCCGTCCACCCCGGCGGTGATTGAATGCTCGAATGCGACACGAAATCGTCCTCTCCGGCCATGGGGTCCGCCTGGTTCCGCTGGCTCCGCATCACGCGGCAGGCCTCTTTGATTTCGTGGATCCCGGCATGTGGGCAGGCATGGCGGCGCCCATGCCGGGGACGGGCGGCGAACTGGCAGCACTGTTCCAGTCTCGGCTGGAGGATCCCGCCACCATCCCGTTCGCCGTGACGGACGGGCGCACCGGCGCCCTGCTGGGCACGACGTCCCTCCGCGACTACGTCCCGGCCCAGCAACGCCTTGAAATCGGCGGAACTTTTTACGGGCGGCAGTTCTGGGGCAGCCACGTCAATCCGGCGAGCAAGCATATGCTCCTCGCCTACGCCTATGAGGTACTGGAAGTCCACCGGGTGGCCTTCCGCTGCGACGCCCGCAACACCCGGAGCGCGACGGCGATTGAGCGGCTCGGCGCCCAATTCGAGGGGATCCTCCGCGGCCACCGGGCGGCCCCGGGCGGAGGACGCGCGGATACCGCCGTCTTTTCGATCCTCTCGCAGGAGTGGCCGCCAGTGCGGGAAGAGCTTCGGCGGCGCCTCGCCCCCTTCGCCGTTAGCGCAGACTACGGGCTCAGCAGTTTCGCCGCCTCCTAGAAATTCCTACGCTTCTGCCGTTGGGGGCCCGGTGTCGCCGCCCGGTTCCGGCGGGCGCAGGAGTTCGTTGGCAAGCCCGTAGGAGACGACGCCCAGCGCTGTTCTGAGCGCGCGCTCGGCGTCGAACCGGCCGGCCGCCACGCTGCTCAGCCGGCTGTAGTCCTCAGCCCACCCGGACCGGCGGAACCTGTCGGCGTCACCATGCAGGAGCCGACCGTAGAGGACGTCCTCGAACAGGTCATGGTCATCCAGGGCGATTTCGGCCATCAGCGCCGGGCGGTCCCGGATCATCCCGTTCGTGAACAAGCCGGCCGCTTCTGCCGTGCCCTCGGTTATCCGGGGGTCCGCCGAGTAGTTGCACAGGCGCAGGGCCCTGACTACGAGTTTGAGCGAAACGTGTTCTTCCGGAACGATGAATTTACGCAGCAGGGCTGCACGGAAGAGCTCCACCCAGTGCCTGCGCTCTGCCTCGACGGGGTCCACCGCGATCTGCTCGCCGTCAGGGGTGAACAGTTCCACCATGCGGAAGTACTCGGTGGCCAGCTGCGCAAAGATCTGGAGCCGTTCCAGCTCGTTGCCCGGTTTTCCGCGTTTCCCCTCGCCCATAATGCTCCATCATCCCCCACCGTGGGCGCGGCATCAGGCTGATTGCAGGGTGCCTGCCGGGTGCCTGCCGAGTGCCTGCCGCGTTACGCGCCGCGGGTGGTTGCCGCCTTTGGCGCCTTTGCCGCCTTGTAGCGGGAGACGGTCGGGTCGCCGCTGAGCCAGAACCGCCAGGGGTAGTCGTGGCTGCCGCCCGCGCCGGAGACGCCAACGCGCGGACCGGAGCTGATGCCTGAAGCGACCCCTTCCGGCGGGTGCGCGGGCGGTTCCAGCCGGAACGGCGGCGCGAGGGCGTCGCGCCCGCTGTCCGCCGTCGTCAGCCCCAGTGCGGTGGCCAGCCGGGCAGGCCCGCTGGCGAGGTCGATGTCCGATTTCGACGTCGGGCGCCTGGCCCTGGCCAGTTCGTGCCCCGCAACCACCTCGCCGGCCCGCAGCAGCAGCGCCGACGCAACGCCCTCGGGCCCGCACACGATATTGGCGCAATGGTGCATCCCGTAGGTGAAATACACGTAGAGGTGGCCGGCCGGGCCGAACATCGGCGCGTTGCGGGCCGTTTGGCCGCGGAAGGTGTGGGACCCGGGGTCAGGATGGTGGGAATCATGCGGGCCGAGGTACGCCTCCACCTCGGTAATCCGCACCGAGACGGAGCCCTCGGCCCCGTCGTGCGTCAACACGGCGCCGAGGATCAGCGGCGCCACGTGCCGTGCATCGGCCGAGAGCAGCTCCCGGAGCGGCGCGGCCGCGCCTGTCACCGTGCCGGGCTGGGTACCTGTACCCGTGCCGGGCCGGGCAGGAGGCGGGCTCGACGTCATGCTCAGACTTTAACAAACGCCGCCGGAGGACCACACGGCCGTGTCCGAATTCCGCTAGCAGGTGTCCAGCGAAGCTGGCAGGATGGGGTCATGGACTTCTGGCAGCGCTACCGGGCAATCGACGCCCGGGACACCCGTTTCGACGGGCAGTTCTATACCGCTGTCCGGACCACCGGCATCTACTGCCGGCCCTCGTGCCCAGCGCGGACGCCCAAGGCGGACAACGTCACGTTCTATGAAACGTCCGCTGCCGCGCACGACGCCGGCTACCGGGCCTGCAAACGCTGCCTACCCGAGGCCGTGCCCGGCACTCCGGCCTGGAACGTGCGCTCCGATATCGCCGGCCGGGCCATGCGGCTCATCAATGACGGCGTGATCAACCGCGACGGCGTCGAGGGGCTGGCGGCCCGGCTCGGCTACTCCTCGCGCCAGCTCAACCGGATCCTAAGCCACGAGCTCGGCGCCGGTCCGCTGTCCCTGGCGCGGGCGAGCCGCGCCCAGACCGCCCGCACCCTGCTGGTCTCCACCGGCATGAAAGTCTCGGATATCGCCTTCGCCGCCGGGTTCAGCAGCGTGCGCCAGTTCAACGAGACCATCGGCGAGGTCTTTGCGATGACGCCCTCCGCGCTGCGGGCTACTGCGCGGCATCACCGCTCCCCCGCAGCGACCACCGCGCTCACGCTCAATCTTCCGTACCGCGAACCGTTCGACCCCGGCGTCTTCGACTTCCTCGCCGTCCGTGCCATCCCCGGGATCGAGGAAGGTACTTCCAGTTCCTACGCCCGGACCCTGAAGCTGACGCACGGCGATGCCCGCTTCCGGGTGGATTACGATGCCGGCGCGGCCGGGCGTCCGCTCGTGCTGACCATCGGCGCCGTCGATCTCCGGGACCTGGCCGCCCTGCTGAGCAGGGTCCGCCGCCTGCTGGACCTGGACGCCGATCCCGTCGCCATCGATGCCGCCCTCGCCGCCGATCCCCGCCTGGCCGCCACGGTGGCGCGCACACCCGGCATGCGGATGCCCGGCGCCGTGGATCCGCAGGAGCTGCTGATCCGGGCCATGATCGGCCAGCAGATCACAGTGGCCGCCGCGCGGACCGCCCTGGTCCAGCTGTCCGTGGCCGGGAGCGCGAGCCTGGTGCCCGACGACGGTCTCCACCGGCTGTTCCCGACGGCCGCCCAGATTGCGGAGACCGGCTTCGAACTGCTCCGCGGCCCGCAGCGGCGGATCGATTCCGTCCGGGGCGCCGCCGCGGCGATGGCTTCGGGCGACCTGGACTTCGGCTACGGCGATGACGTGCACGGGCTGGAGGCCAAACTCCTGCCGCTGGCCGGCGTCGGGCCGTGGACCGTGGGATACGTCGCGATGCGGGTTATCGGCGCGCCGGATGTGTTCCTGGCCAACGATGCCGCCGTCCGCAACGGCATCCGCTCACTCGCCCAGAACCCCGACGGCGCCCTGACCACTGATTTCCGTGAGGTCAGCCCATGGCGGTCCTACGCCACCATGCACCTTTGGCGCGCAGCAGCGGCTGCCCAGGCCGCAGCGCGCGCGCCGTCTCCAGCTCAAAAGCAGACTCCGAAGAAAGCGAAACCATGAAAGCCCAGCTGTTGACCATGTCCACCCCGGACGGTCCTTTCACCATCATTGCCCGCGACGGCGCCGTCCTGTCTTCGGGCTGGACCGCCGTTCCCGGTGAGCTGACCGGGCAGATCCACGCGGACCTGCTGCCTGGCGAATTCGAGACCGTTGCCGGCCTGGGCTCCATCTCTGCGGCCGTGGAGGCGTTCTACTCCGGCGATCCGGAACCGGCCATGGCCGTGCCGGTGCTGCAGAAGTCCGGACCTTTCCGCAGCCACGCCTGGGATGTGCTGCGCACGGTCGCCCCGGGGCGCCTGGTGACCTACACGGAGTATGCGGAGCTCTCCGGCAACGCCAAGGCCGTCCGGGCGGCGGCCAGTGCCTGCGCTTTCAACGCGGCGGCCCTGTTTGTTCCCTGCCACCGCGTCATCCGCACCGACGGGACCCTGGGCGGATTCCGCTGGGGGCTGGCCGTCAAGGGCAGCCTGTTGGACCGGGAACGCGAACTCGCCCTCGCAACGGCACGGCCCTAGGCCTAAGGCTGCACGGACCCGGGCACCGCGCCGGGCGGGGGATGGCCGGCCATGGACCAGGGACTTTAGTTGTTGACGGGCACTCCGGCGGGCCAGGGCAACAGTTCCGGAAGGTCAACGCCGTCGGCCGCGGCGGTAGCGCGCAGGCTGCCGAGGGTGGGTGTGCGGCCGGCGAGCCACGCGGCGATGTCCGTGAGCATGCCGTTGATCACCGTCGAGGTTCCGCCGCTCCCGATGGCCACCGCGGGCAGGCCGAGCGGCTGCAGCACAAAGCGCTGGCCCTCGGGCACCCGGGCTGAGAGGAAATCGAAGAGGTGCCCGCAGAAGGGGCGGCTCCAGGTTTCCGGTCCGTGGCCGGTGCCGAGATCGGCCGCATGGATGATGAGTTCGCGCCATAGCGCCAGGCCGCCGTCGAACACGACTCCCCCGCGGTAGGTGATGGGCTCGCGCCAGCCGGCCGCATCGAGGGAGTCGAAGGCGCGCAGGGCCCTGCCCAACGCTGAGTCGAGGTCGGCCCGGTGCTGAGCGAGGCTGTGGCCGGCCGCCATCCCGATGGCGCGGTTCCGCCCCTCGAAGCCGCCGTCGTAAAGCTCCACGCCCTCGCCGCGGGCGGCGTATTCGAGCTGGCGGCCCATCGCGTTGGCAATCCCGCAGATGTGGGCCAGCACGTGCCCGCGGCTCCAGCCGGGCAATTCCGACGGCGCTTTGATGTCCTGTTCCGTCAGTTTCGCTGCGATTCCGGCCACGACGTCGGCGGCACGGTGCAGATCTGCCCGAAGGTTCTCTGGTGTGATTGAGGTCATGGCGCCCATCCTAAACCGAGCCACCCAATTAAGTCGGATTAACTGAGTGGAACCCGGTCAGCGGGGCGCGTAGCGGTGCCGGATGTGCCGGCGGTCGTGCCGGGCCTGCCAGAATTCGATTTCGCGGGGCCGGATGGCGTAGAGCTGCCAGTCTGTGTTTTCATTTTCGCTGCCGTCGGCGCCCGGCCGGGCCTGCCAGTCCGCGGCCGAGGCCTCGGCGGACAGCTCCACGACGTCCCCGGCCACCCGCACCTGGCGGCCCTGCTGCTGCCAGAAGAAGTTCAGCGCCGCGTGCGGGTTGGCCGCGAGCTCCTGGCCCTTGCGGGATTCCCGGGAGGTCGCGAAGTGCCAGCCGTCGGCGTCGATGTCCTTCAGGATCAGCATCCGCGACGACGGCCGGCCCTGCCCATCGGCGGTGGCCAGGCTGCACGCGTTGGGCTGCGGCACCCCGGCCGCCAGCGCTTCGTCCAGCCACAGCCGGAACAGCTCTGCCGGGTCCGCGGGCGCGGAGTCCGGGTCAAAGTCCGGGAGGCGCTCCGGGAAATCGGGCAGGGCACGCAGCATTTGGCGGAACGGTTCGCTCATGTGCCTACCTTAACCGCCGCGAGGGCCCCATCCGCAGAGGGCCCCCGCGCGTAGAGACCGGTGCTACCCCGCGTACGTCCGCACGCCGGCGAGCTCGCCGTCGAGGGCCAGCAGCTGGCGTTCGACGGCGGCCGGTGCGGTGCCGCCTTGGGAGTTCCGGCTGTTGAGCGAACCCTCAGTGGACAGGACCGTGCGGACCTCTGGCGTCAGGTGCTCCGAGATGGCGGCGTATTCCTCGTCCGTCAGGTCCCAGAGCTCGACGCCGCGGCTTTCGGCCTGCTTCACCGCGGCGCCTGAGAGCTCGTGCGCCTCGCGGAACGGAACGCCCTGGCGGACCAGCCATTCGGCGATGTCCGTCGCCAGCGCGAAGCCCTGCGGTGCCAGCGCTTCCATCCGTTCGGTGTTGAACTTCAGCGTCGCGATCATGCCGGACACTGCCGGGAGCAGGACCTCCAGCGTATCGGCGGCGTCGAAGACCGGCTCCTTGTCCTCCTGCAGGTCGCGGTTGTACGCGAGCGGCAGCCCCTTCAGGGTGGCCAGCAGCCCGGTCAGGTTGCCGATCAGCCGGCCGGCTTTTCCGCGTGCCAGTTCCGCCACGTCCGGGTTCTTCTTCTGCGGCATGATCGAGGAGCCGGTGGAGTAGGAATCGTGCAGGGTGACGAAGGAGAACTCCTTCGTGGCCCACAGGATCACTTCCTCCGAGACCCGGGACAGGTCCACGCCGATCATGGCCGTGATCCAGGCGAACTCGGCGAAGACGTCGCGGGAGGCGGTGCCGTCGATCGAGTTGTGCGTCGCCGAGAAAAAGCCCAGGTCGGCTGCGACGGCCTCCGGGTCCAGGCCCAGCGAGGAGCCCGCCAGGGCACCTGAACCGTAGGGCGAAACGCCGGCGCGCTTGTCCCAGTCCTGGAGCCGCTGCACGTCACGCAGCAACGCCCAGGCGTGAGCGAGCAGGTGGTGGCTGAGCAGGACCGGCTGGGCGTGCTGCAGGTGGGTGCGGCCGGGCATGGCCACCCCCTGGTGCGCCTTGGCCTGGTCCACCAGTGCGTCGATCGTTGAGAGCACGCCGCGGGCGATAATCCGGGCGTGGTCGCGCAGGAACATCCGGCCCAGCGTGGCCACCTGGTCGTTGCGGGACCGGCCGGCGCGGAGCTTGCCGCCGAGCTGGGTGCCGGCGCGCTCGATCAGGCCGCGCTCGAGTGAACCGTGCACGTCCTCATCCGACTCCGCCGGCAGGTAGGCGCCGGAGGCGACGTCCTCATCCAGCCGGGTCAGTGCGGCAAGCATGCCCTCAAGTTCGGCGTCATCCAGCAGCCCGGCCTTGTGCAGCACGCGGGCGTGCGCCTTGGACCCGGCGATGTCGTAGCGGGCCAGCCGCCAGTCGAAGTGCGTGGACTTGCTCAGCGCGGCGAGGGCGTCCGCGGGGCCGCCGGCGAACCGGCCGCCCCACAGCGCGCCTTCATTGGTGGCGGACGCCATTACTGACCTGCGACGCGGATGTCGCGGCCGGAGGCAACCTTGGCGGACATGCCCCACAGCTCGATGAAGCCGCGCGCCATCGACTGGTCGAACGTGTCGCCGGTGTCGTACGTGGCGAGGTCGAAGTCGTAGAGCGAGGTCTCGGAGCGGCGTCCGTTGACGATCGCCTGGCCGCCGTGGAGCACCATGCGGATGTCGCCGGTGACGTAGCGCTGGGTGTCCTCGATGAAGGCGTCGAGGGAGCGCTTGAGCGGGGAGAACCACTGGCCGTCGTAGACCAGCTCGGCCCAGCGCTGGCCGACGGTCGCCTTGAAGCGGGCCTGCTCGCGCTCGATCGTGATGTCCTCGAGGTGCTTGTGCGCGGTGATGAGCGCCATGGCACCGGGGGCCTCGTAGATCTCGCGGGACTTGATGCCCACGAGGCGGTCCTCGACGACGTCGATGCGGCCGACGCCCTGGGCGCCGGCGCGCCGGTTGAGTTCCTTGATGGCCTGCAGCGGGGTGACCTTGACGCCGTCGATCGCGACCGGCACGCCGGCCTCGAAGGAGATAGTGACCTCATCCGGCGCCGGCGGGAATTCCGGGGTGGCGGTGTAGTCGTAGATGTCCTTGGTGGGGGCGTTCCAGATGTCTTCGAGGTAGCCGGTTTCAACGGCGCGGCCCCAGACGTTCTGGTCGATCGAGTACGGGTTCTTCTTGGTGGTCTCGATCGGCAGTCCCTTTTCCTCGGCGAACGCGATGGCCTTGTCGCGGGTCAGGGCGAGGTCACGGACCGGTGCGATGCACTTCAGGTCCGGGCCGAGGGTCTGGATGCCGACTTCGAAGCGGACCTGGTCGTTGCCCTTGCCGGTGCAGCCGTGGGCGACGGTGGTGGCGCCGAATTCGCGGGCGGCCTTGACCAGGTGCTTGACGATCACCGGGCGGGAGATGGCCGAGACCAGCGGGTAGTGGCCCTGGTAGAGGGCGTTGGCCTTCAGCGTGGGCACGCAGTACTCGTTGGCGAACTCGTCGCTGGCGTCGGCGACGTAGGCTTCGACGGCGCCGCAGCCCAGCGCGCGCTGGCGGATGGTCTCCAGCGATTCGCCGCCCTGTCCGACGTCGACCGCCACGGCGATGACCTCGGCGCCGGTGGCTTCACCGATCCAGCCGATGGCTACGGAAGTATCCAGGCCACCGGAGTAGGCCAGAACAATACGCTCAGTCACGGAAATGCTCCTTAGTTGTTTGGTGATGCTGTAAGTGTGGGAAAAATCTCTCTGCTGCAAGCCTGTCACAAGCCCGGTTGTGCCCGGGGCGTTGCGCGGCTTATTGGCCGGCTTCCTCGGCGAACTGCAGGAAGCGTGCGGCGATGTCGGCGCCGCCCAGGGGGTCCCGGGTGACAAGCAGGACGGTGTCGTCCCCAGCGATGGTGCCCAGGATCGAGGGCATCACGGAGTGGTCGATGGCGAGGGCAAGGAAGTTTGCGGCGCCCGGCGGGGTCCGGAGCACCACGAGGTTGGCCGAGGCCTCGGCGGTGACGAGCAGTTCCCCGCACAACCGGGTCAGCCGGGCGTCGAGGATTTCCTGCGTGACGCCGCTCTTGGCCGCCCGTTCGCCGCCCTCCCCCGGGACGGCGTAGACCAGCACGCCGTCCTTGCCGCGGACCCGGACGGCGCCGAGTTCCACGAGGTCGCGGGAGAGCGTGGCCTGGGTGACCTGGACGCCGTCGTCCGCGAGCAGCGCCGCGAGCTCAGCCTGGGAACGGACCGACTCGCCCGTCAGAATCGCTGTGATCCGCGCCTGCCGGGCTGTCTTGGTGGCCGGGCTGGCCCCCGGAGAGGCTGGCTGGACGGACATCAGGCCAAGCCGTCCACCGGTGCCAGCCCATCAACTGGCGCGAGCCCGTCAACAACAGCCAGGCCGGAGCGGTGCATGAGCCAGGCCATCAGCGCCTTCTGGGCATGGAGCCGGTTTTCAGCCTCGTCCCAGACCACCGACTGCGGGCCGTCAATGACGTCCGCGGCGATCTCGTAGCCCCGGTAGGCCGGCAGGCAGTGCAGCACGACGGCGTCCGGCGCCGCGAGCTTCATCGCGTCGGCGTCCACGGAGTAGTCGCGGAACAGTTTCATCCGCGCTTCCTTCTCCGCCTCCTGGCCCATGGACACCCACGTGTCGGTGGCGACGACGTCGGCGCCCAGGAGGGCCTCCACGGCGTCGACCGTCACCAGCACGGAGCCGCCGGTCTCCGCGGCACGGTCCTCGGCGGCGGCGATGATCTCCGGAGACGGCAGGTACCCTGCCGGTCCCGCGATGCGGACGTTCATGCCGGCCGTGACGCCGGCCAGCAGGTAGGAGTTGGCCATGTTGTTGGCCGAGTCGCCCAGGTACGCCATGGTCAGGCCCTTGAGCGAGCCCTTGTGCTCCTTGACGGTCAAGAGGTCGGCCAGCAGCTGGCACGGGTGGTAGTCATCGCACAGGGCGTTGATGACCGGAACGCGGGAGTTCGCGGCCATGGCGACAAGCCCGGCATGCGCGCCGGTGCGCCACACGATGGTGGACACCATGCGTTCGAGCACCTTGGCGGTGTCCTCGACCGATTCCTTGTGCCCGATCTGCGCCTCGCCGGGGTTGATGATGAGCGCGTTGCCGCCCATGTCCGCGATGCCGGTGGCGAAGGAGACCCTGGTCCGGGTGGAGGTCTTGTCGAAGATGACGGCCACGGTCTGGCGGCCGCTGCCTGCCGCGGCGAAGGGCTGCACACTGTAGGGCGCGGCCTTCATCCGGACGGCGAGCTCGAGGACCTCGGCCTGTTCGGCCGGGGTGAGGTCCGTGTCCTTGAGGAAGTGGCGGGTGGGCACTGATGCGGTCACGACGGCGGTCACTTGGCGTCCTTTGCGGCGTTGTTACTTGAAGTGGCGGGCTGTTCGGCGGACTTTTCGGCAGTGGACTTTGCGGTCTCGAGCAACGCGGGCAGTGCCGCCAGGAAGCGGTCGGCCTGTTCGGTGGTCAGGATCAGCGGCGGTGCCAGCCGGATGGTGCGCGGGCCCGGGCTGTTGACGATGAAACCGGCGTCAAGCCCGGCGGTGACGACGCCCGGGGCGACGTCGGCGTCGAGGTCGAAGCCGATCAGCAGCCCCTCCCCGCGGACCTCGGTGACGCCGGCGATTCCGGCGAGGCCGGCGCGCAGGTGCTCCCCCACGCCCCGGACGTGGGCCAGGATGTCCTGGTTTTCGAGGACGTGCAGCGTGGCGAGGGCGGCCGCAGTGGCCACCGGGTTGCCGCCAAAGGTGGTGCCGTGCTGGCCGGCGGTCAGCAGCTCGGACGTTTCCGGTCCGAACGTCACGAGCGCGCCGACCGGGAAGCCGCCGCCCAGGCCCTTGGCGAGGGTCACGGCGTCGGGCACGATCCCGGCGTCCTCACTGGCCAGCCACTTGCCGGTGCGGCCGATGCCGGTCTGGACCTCGTCGAGGATCAGCAGGGCGCCGGCGGCGCTGGTGGCCTCGCGGGCGGCCAACAGGTAGCCGGCGGGCAGCGGCCGGACGCCGGCCTCGCCCTGGATCGGTTCGAGGAAGACGGCGGCGGTGGTGTCGTCCACGGCGGCGCGGAGGGCATCGATGTCACCGAACGGGACATGCACGACGCCGCCTGGCAGCGGCGCGAACGGCGCCCGGTAAGCTTCCTTCGCCGTCAGCGCGAGGGCGCCCATGGTGCGCCCGTGGAAGGCGCCTTCGAGCGCGATGATCTTGGTGCGCGGCGTCTCGTCCGGGCCTGTGTTCCGGCGCGCCAGCTTGAAGGCCGCCTCAACGGCCTCGGTACCGGAGTTGGCGAAGAACACTTTGGACCCGGCAGGTGCCTTGGACAGTTCCAGCAGCTTCTCCGCCAGGGCGATCTGGGTGGGGCTCGTGAAGAAGTTGGAGACATGGCCCAGGGTGGCCAGCTGGCTGGAGATCACCGAGGTGACGAACGGGTGGGCGTGGCCGAGGGCGTTCACGGCGATGCCGCCGAGCAGGTCCAGGTACTCCTTGCCGTCGGCGTCCCACACGAGGCAGCCGGCGCCGCGGACCAGGACCCGCTGCGGGGTGCCGAAGACGCCCAGCAGGGAGGAGGAGTAGCGGGAGAGCCACTGCGCGCCGGTGGCGCGCGAGTGGACCAGGTCGGCTACCGGAGAGTGTTCGAGATCCGTGGAAGGTGCAGTTTCGATCTGGTTCATTTGCTTTCCTCGTCGGGGACGACCTGGGTGCCGATGCCGGCGGTCGTGAATGTTTCCAGGAGCATCGAGTGCGGCAGGCGGCCGTCCACGATGTGGGCGCGCTCGACGCCGTCGTCAATCGCTTTCAGGCAGGCCGCCATCTTCGGGATCATGCCGGACTCAAGGCGCGGCAGCATCTCTCGCAGCTCCGAAGCCGTCAGCGACGAGATGAGCGATGACCTGTCCGGCCAGTTGGCGTAGAGGCCTTCGACATCGGTCAGGATGACCAGCTTGGATGCCCCCAGGGCCGAGGCGACCGCCGCCGCCGCCGTGTCCGCGTTGACATTAAGTACCTGCCCGGTGGTGGATCCGTCTGCGGAGATCTCCGGGGCAACGGTGGAGACTACCGGGATCCGGCCGGCCGCGAGGATGTCCACGATCCCTTCCGGGTTGACGCCCACCACTTCCCCGACGAGGCCCAGGTCCACCTCCTCGCCGTCCACCACGGTGCCGGTGCGGACGGCGCGGAGCAGTCCGCCGTCCTCGCCGGACATGCCGACGGCGTACGGGCCGTGGGAGTTGATCAGGCCCACGAGTTCGCGTCCCACCTGGCCGGTGAGGACCATCCGGACCACGTCCATGGCCTCGGGTGTGGTGACGCGGAGCCCGCCCTTGAATTCGGATTCGATCCCGAGCCGGCTGAGCATGGCGTTGATCTGCGGGCCGCCGCCGTGAACCACCACGGGGTGGATGCCGACGTGGTGCAGGAACACGACGTCTTCGGCGAAGGCGCGGCGGAGCTCGTCGTTGACCATGGCGTTGCCGCCGTACTTGATCACCATGGTGCTGCCGGCAAAGCGCTGGATCCAAGGCAACGCCTCGATCAACGTGGCGGCTTTGTCCCGGGCGTCGGACTGGGATGTCGTCTCGCGGGTCTGGGTGTTCATGCTGTTCGTCCTTACTGCTCGTCCTTCCAGGCGGATTAGCTGGAGTAGGCGCTGTTTTCGTGGACGTAGTCGTGGGTGAGGTCGTTCGTGAGGATCGTGGCCTCGGCCCCGCCGGCCTGCAGGTCGATTTCGACCAGGACCTCACGCGGTTCGAGATCCACCAGGTTCCGGTCATCGCCGATGCTGCCGTTGCGGCAGATCTGCACGCCGTTCATGGACACGTTCAGCTGGTCCGGATCGAACGCCGCGTCGGTGGTACCGACGGCGGACAGCACGCGGCCCCAGTTGGGGTCCTTGCCGAAAATCGCCGTCTTGAACAGGTTGGAGCGGGCGACAGCGCGGCTGACGATTTCGGCGTCCCCCTCGCTCGCGGCGTTGAAGGTCCGGATCGCGATGTCGTGGCTGGCACCCTCGGCGTCGCCGATCAGCTTGCGGGCCAGCTCGGCGCAGACCTGGGTCAGGCCCGTGCGGAAGTCGACGGCGGACGGCACGGCGCCGGAGGCCCCGGACGCCAGCAGCACCACGGTGTCGTTGGTGGACATGCAGCCGTCGGAGTCCGCGCGGTCGAAGGTGACCCGGGTGGCGTTGCGGAGTTCCGCGTCGAGCATGCCCGGCTGGACGTCGGCGTCCGTGGTCAGGACCACCAGCATGGTGGCCAGGCCCGGGGCCAGCATGCCGGCGCCCTTGGCCATGCCGCCAATGGTGAACGGTGTGCCTTCGGCGTCGGTGCCGGAGAAGACGGCCTGCTTGGAGACGGAGTCCGTGGTCATGATCGCGGTGGCTGCCGCGGGGCCGCCGTCGGCGGCCAGAGCGGCGGTGGCGGAACCGATCCCGGCCAGGATTTTTTCCATGGGGAGCTGTTCGCCGATCAGTCCGGTGGAGCAGACGACGACGTCGGTGGCGGAGACGCCGAGGGCTTCGGCGGTCTTCTCCGCGGTGGTGTGGGTGTTTTGGAAGCCCTGGGGCCCGGTGCAGGCGTTCGCTCCGCCGGAGTTGAGGAAAACGGCGTCCACGCGGCCGTCCTTGACCACCTCGCGGGACCAGTGCACGGGGGCCGCGGCGACGCGGTTGGACGTGAAGACCGCCGCGGCGGCCTTGGACGGACCGTCGTTGACCACGAGGGCAACGTCCGGCTTGCCGGAAGCCTTGAGCCCTGCCGTCACGCCGGCGGCGCGGAATCCCTGCGGTGCGGTGATGCTCACGGTGCGACTCCCTGGAGGTTGAGGCCGGCGGATTCCGCCAGGCCGAGGGCGATATTCATGGACTGCACGGCCCCGCCGGCGGTCCCCTTGGTCAGGTTGTCGATGGCGCAGCACACGATCACGCGGCCGGTGTGCTCATCGAAGGCCAGCTGCATGACCGTGTGGTTCGAGCCCTGGACCGACTTGGTGGAGGGCCACTGCCCCTCCGGGAGCAGGTGGACGAACGGTTCGTCGTCGTAGGCCTCGGACCAGGCCGCGCGCAGCTCCGCGGCAGTGACGCTGCGTCCTGGCTGCTGCCGGACCTTGGCTGTCGCCGTGGTGAGGATCCCCCGGCTCATTGGCGCCAGGGTGGGCGTGAAGGAGACGGTGACCGGAGCGCCAAGCGCCTTGGAGAGTCCTTGCTCGATCTCCGGGGTGTGCCGGTGTCCCCCGCCTACCCCGTAGGGACTCATGGAGCCCATGACTTCGGCGCCGATCAGGTTGACCTTGGCGGCCTTGCCGGCCCCTGAGGTGCCGGATGCGGAGACGATCACGACGTCGTCGCCTTCCAGCAGCTGGTTGCTGAAGCCGGGCATGAGGGCCAGCAGGGCCGAGGTCGGGTAGCAGCCGGGGACGGCGATCCGGGTGGCGCTGCGGAGGGCGTCGCGCTGACCGGGCAGTTCCGGGAGACCGTAGGGCCAGGTTCCGGCGTGCGCGGAACCGTAGAACTTCTCCCAGGCCGCCGGGTCCTCGAGGCGGTGGTCCGCGCCGGCGTCGATAACCAGGGTCCCGGCGGGCAGCTGCGCCGCGATCTCCGCGGACGCTCCGTGCGGAAGCGCCAGGAACACGACGTCGTGCCCGGCCAGGTTATCCACGGTGGTGTCCTCGAGGATCCGATCCGCCAGACCATGGAGATGCGGCTGCAATTCCCCTAGTCTGGAACCGGCGTTGCTGTGGGCCGTGATGGCGCCGATGGTGACGTCGGGATGGCCGGCGAGGAGCCGCAGGACCTCGCCGCCGGCATAACCGCTCGCCCCGGAAACGGCAACAGAAATAGTCATAAGCACGACTATACAGCAAGAGTATGCATAGATGCCGATATTTATGCATGGATGCGGCCGTGTCCGGGAACCCCCGGGGCGTATGCTTGGTAAAGGGTGATCCAGACCGTGCAGCTGCAAATGTCAGCTGCAACGTTGCCCGTAAACAGCAACGAGGCAGGCTCCCTATGACCACTACGCTCACTCCTCCTCCTCTAGATTCAGTACGCCCCAAATCGCGAGTCAGGCAACCCAACGCCGTCGTTCTCAGCTATTCGGAACTGCTCAAAACCGTGAAGGCTGCCGGTCTCCTGGAACGCCGAGTCGGCTTCTACGTCACCGTGTTTTCGGTGCTTGCCCTCCTGATGGCCGCGACATGGTTCGGGTTCGCGCTGATCGGTGACAGCTGGTTCCAGCTCCTGATCGCCGCCGCCCTGGGCATCCTGTGCACGCAGCTGAGCTTCCTGGCCCACGAGGCCGGGCACCGGCAGATCTTCGCGTCCCGCCGCGCCAACGACTGGGCAGCACGGCTGCTCGCCACGTCCGTGGCCGGGATCAGCTACTCCTGGTGGGAGCAGAAGCACGGCGCGCACCACAACCACCCGAACGTCATTTCCAAGGACCCGGACATCGCGCCCGGCCCCATCGCCTTCCACCCCGAAGCCGTAGCCGACCGCCAGGGGCGCCTCGCGTTCCTGACGCGCAAGCAGGGCTGGTTCTTCTTCCCGCTCCTGTTCCTGGTGGGCCTGGGACTCCAGATCGACTCCGTGAAATTCATCGTCCGCCGCGCCAAGGTCACGCACCGCTGGGTTGAAATTCCGATCCTCGCCGTCCGGCTCAGCCTGCTGCCCGTTCTCGCGTTCTCCTTCCTGCCGCTGGGCATGGCGTTCGCCTTCATCGGCGTCCAGCTGGCCGTGTTCGGCTTCTACATGGGCGCGTCGTTCGCGCCGAACCACAAGGGCATGCCGGTGCTGCCGGCGGACAGCCGGGTGGACTTCTTCAGCCGCCAGGTCCTGACGTCCCGGAATATCTCGGGCGGCCGCTTCATGGACATCCTGCTCGGCGGCCTTAACCGCCAGGCAGAACACCACCTGTTCCCGGACATGGCCCGCCCCCAGCTGGACAAGGCCGCCAAGATCGTCCGCGAGTACTGCGCCAAGCACCAGGTCCCGTACACGGAAACCACCCTGATGCAGTCGTACGCCATCATCGTCCGCTACCTCAACGATGTCGGACTCGCCGCGGGCCGGCACTTCGAATGCCCGATGGCAACGGTCACCCGCCGCTACTAAGGGACGCATCAGGCGGCGTCCGCGCAGGACCCGCCACGTCCGGACGCTGGCACGTGAAGCATCACGTGACGGTCGGTTACGGAACGCCCCTTCATGGTTACCGCCGGTGTCCCTAGGATGGACCCAGGGACCGGGACAGACTTTCCCGCCCGGAAAAGGAGCCACATGATGCACGCAATCGTCGCCCGCCAGGCCGGGGGCCCCGAGGTCCTGGAGCTCGACAAAACAGCTCGTCCCGTTCCCGGGCCCGGCCAGCTGCTCGTCAAGGTCGCCGCCGCGGGCGTGAACTTTATCGACACCTACAAGCGCAGCGGCATCTACAAGGTCAGCTACCCCTTCACGCCCGGCTCCGAGGCCGCAGGCACCGTGGAGGAGGTCGGCGATGCCGTCACCGGGTTCGCTCCCGGCGACCGGGTGGCCACGGCCGAGGGCGCTGACTGCTACGCCGGCTATGCACTCGTCGACGAGGACAAGGCCCTCCCGGTTCCCGACGGCCTGGACGATTTCACCGCCGCGGCCCTGCCGCTGCAGGGGGTGACCGCCCACTACCTGATCAACTCCACCTTCAAGGTCGAGTCCGGCCACACGGTCCTGCTCCACGCCGGCGCCGGCGGCGTCGGACTCCTAATGATCCAGCTGCTCAAGGCCAGGGGCGCCCGTGTCATCACCACCGTTTCGACGGACGAGAAAGAGCAGCTGGCCCGCGACGCCGGCGCCGACCATGTGCTGCGCTATGAAGGTTTCGCGGGGCGCGTCCGGGATCTGACCAACGGCACCGGCGCGGACGTCGTGTACGACGGCGTCGGAAAAGACACCTTCGACGCCTCCCTGGCGTCGCTGCGCATCCGGGGCATGCTGGTGCTCTTCGGCGGAGCCTCCGGCCCGGTCCCGCCGTTCGACCCGCAGCGGCTCAACACCGGCGGCTCGCTCTACCTCACGCGGCCGACCATGGCCCACTACCTGCGCGACGCCCGGGAACGCCGCTGGCGCTCCGACGAAGTCTTTGCCGCCGCTGCCGAAGGCAGCCTCAAGGTCAGGATCGGCGCCCGCTACTCCCTCGCCGAGGCAGCGCGTGCACACGACGACCTTGAACAGCGCCGCACCACCGGCAAAGTCATCCTGGTCCCCTAAGCCGTACGGTCTCCTAGGCCGCACAGCAACACCATCCGTTCATCTCCTGCAGGGACAATGCGCCAGTGACCGAGCAACGACTGACCCCGAGTGAAGCCCCCGACGCCGGTACGGTGCAGAGTCTTCCGGCTGCCAGCGCCACCGTCTACGAGCCGCAGCTGCCGGGCGCACGCTCCGCCCCGGCGGAGCGGACGCTCATCGACATCCTCCGCGATACCGCCGCCCGGTTCCCGGACGCTTCCGCCCTCGACGACGGGCACCGCTCGCTCAGTTACGCCCAGCTTATGGGCGAAGTCCGGGCAACCGCGCGGAAACTGCACCTCGCCGGGCTGGGCGCCGGAGACAAGATCGGCGTCCGGATACCGTCGGGCACCAACGAACTCTACGTCTCGATCCTGGCGGTAATGCTGGTCGGTGCGGCCTACGTCCCGGTGGACGCCGACGATCCGGATGAGCGGGCCAAACTGGTCTTCGGCGAGGCCAGGGTGGCCGCCATCCTCCGCGCCGGCGGGAAGATCGTCACGGACAGCAACCACCCCCGGCCGTTCCCCGATGCCAGGCCGCCAGGCCCCGACGACGACGCGTGGGTCATCTTCACCTCCGGCTCCACCGGCACACCCAAAGGCGTCGCGGTCCAGCACCGCTCGGCCGCCGCGTTCGTGGACGCCGAGGCCCGCATCTTCCTGCAGGGCGATCCGGTGGGCCCGCAGGACCGGGTGCTGGCCGGCCTGTCCGTTGCCTTCGATGCCTCCTGCGAGGAAATGTGGCTCGCGTGGCGCCACGGTGCCTGCCTTGTTCCGGCACCCCGGGCGCTGGTCCGGACCGGGATGGACCTCGGCCCGTGGCTGATCAGCCACGGCATCACTGTGGTCTCCACCGTCCCCACGCTCGCCGCGCTCTGGCCCGTGGAATCGCTGGAAAGTGTCCGGCTGCTCATCTTCGGCGGGGAAGCGTGTCCGCCGGACCTTGCCGAGCGGCTCGCCGTCGAAGGACGCGAGGTGTGGAATACCTACGGGCCCACCGAGGCCACCGTGGTCGCCTGTGCCGCGCGGCTCGGCGCGCCCGGCCCCGTCCGGATCGGCCTGCCGCTGGACGGCTGGGACCTCGCCGTCGTCGACGCCTCTTCGCTGCCCGTCGCCGAAGGCGAGGTGGGCGAACTGATCATCGGCGGCGTCGGGCTGGCCCGGTACCTTGACCCGGTCAAGGACGCCGAAAAATACGCCCCCATGCCGTCCCTGGGCTGGCCGCGCGCCTACCGCTCCGGCGACCTCGTGAAGTACGAAACAGAGGGCCTCATTTTCCAGGGCCGCGCCGATGAACAGGTCAAGCTTGGCGGCCGCCGGATCGAGCTCGGCGAAATCGACGCCGCCCTGCAGTCGCTGCCGGACGTCGCCGGCGCCGCGGCGGCGGTGCAGACCACCGCTGCCGGCAACCAGATCCTGGTCGGCTACCTTGCCGCCGTTTCGGGCCGGGACATCGACCTCGCGGCCGCGCGCGAACTGCTGGGCGAGAGCCTGCCGGCGCCCCTCATCCCGTTGCTGACGCTCGTCGATTCGCTGCCGACCAAGACCAGCGGCAAAGTGGACCGCCACGCCTTGCCCTGGCCGCTGAGCGGAACCGGAGCTGTCGAGGCCGATGGCGCCCCGCTGAACCTGCCCGATGACGCGCAGTGGATCGTGGAGCAGTGGAGCGCGGTACTGGGAAGCCCAG
The DNA here is from genome assembly GCF_056406615.1 of Arthrobacter sp. P1_B3. NCBI lineage: Bacteria > Bacillati > Actinomycetota > Actinomycetes > Micrococcales > Micrococcaceae > Arthrobacter > Arthrobacter sp. P1_B3. Next base: position 22,855 of record NZ_JBFTZV010000005.1, read on the forward strand.
TCACCAGCCTCGACGCCGATTTCTTCGCCTACGGCGGCGGATCGCTGGCCGCTGCACAGCTCGTGTCAGCCCTGCGCGTCCGCTACCCCACCATCACGGTGGCCGATATCTACGCGACGCCCCGGGTGGGCGCCCTGGTGGACGAGGCACGGCAGTCGCTGCCGGAGGGCGGAATGGTCGCCGCCCAGGAGCGCACCGTCCGGCCCACCGCGCGCAAGTCCCAGGCCTTCCAGACGCTCCTGGGCGTTCCCTTGCACATCCTCGTCGGCATGCGCTGGCTGACCTACCTGATGGCCGCGAACAATCTTCTGGCCGCCTTCGCCGGATTCAGCGCCGCGCCAACGGTCTCGTGGTGGTGGGTGGGCGCTTCCTGGCTGGTCTTTGTCAGCCCCGCCGGGCGGATGCTGCTCTCCGTTGCCGCCGCGCGCCTCCTGCTCCGCAACGTCGTGCCCGGCACGTATCCGCGGTCCGGGCGGGTGCACCTCCGGCTCTGGCTCGCGGAACAGATCCAGGACCTCGCCGGCGCCATCAGCCTGGCCAGCGCGCCCTGGGTGCCCTACTACGCGAAGGCGCTGGGCGCGAAGATCGGCGAGAACGTCCAGCTGCACTCGCTGCCGCCCGTCACGGGTCTGCTGTCCCTCGGCGCCGGATCCAACATCGAGCCTGAAGTCGATCTGTCCGGCTGGTGGATCGACGGCGACCGTGTCCACATCGGCGCGATCCGGATCGGCCCCGGCGCAAGCGTCGGCGCCCGCAGCACGCTCATGCCGGGCGCCACCGTGGGTGCCGGCGCGCAGGTGGAGCCGGGCTCCGCGGTGATCGGGAAGGTCAAGGCAGGGCAGCTGGTAGCCGGGTCACCGGCCGAGCGCCGCGGCAAGGCGCGGCACTCGTGGCCGGACTCCGCGCCCGAGCACCGGCTGATGGGCCGGCTGTGGTTTGCCGGCTTCGCCGCGGCATCCGCCATGCTGGCGCTCATCCCCTATGTCTCCGCCGCCGTCGCGGCCTTCGTGATCTTCGCCTTCATCCAGGGCAGCTCCTCCCTGCCCGCAGCCCTCCCCGGCATTGTGCTCTCGATCCCCCTGGCAGCGCTGGCATGGTTCCTGACCAACCTGCTGCTGATCCTGGCCACGACCAGGCTCCTCAGCGTCGGCCTCGCAGAAGGCTACTACCGGGTCAGGAGCCGGATCGGATGGCAGGTCTGGGCGACCGAGAGGGTTCTGGACCTGGCCCGGGATCTGCTGTTCCCGGTCTACGCCAGCCTCTTTACGCCGGTCTGGCTGCGGCTCCTCGGCGCGAAGGTCGGCCGCAACGTGGAAGCCTCGACAGTGCTGCTGATCCCGAGCATGACCACCGTGGGCGAAGGCGCGTTCCTGGCCGACGACACCATGGTGGCGTCCTACGAACTCGACGGCGGATGGATGCGGATTGCCCCGGCCAAGATCGGCAAACGGTCCTTCCTGGGCAACTCGGGCATGACGGCGGCCGGGCGCAACGTGCCCAAGAACTCGCTCGTGGCGGTCCTCTCCGCGACGCCGGCCAAGGCGAAGGCCGGCACATCGTGGCTCGGCAGCCCGCCCGTGCGGTTGCGGCGCACCGCCATCGCCTCCGACGACACCCGGACCTACCAGCCGCCCCGGAGGCTGAAGGTCGCGCGCGCCCTGTGGGAGCTGTGCCGGTTCGTCCCGGTCATGCTGACAGTCGCGATCGCCGTCGGCGTGATGCTCGCGTTCGACGCGATGGCGACAGTCTTCAATTATGGAATCGCCGCCGTCCTGAGCGGGGTGGTGGTCCTGCTTGCCGGGGCCACAGCCGCGGGCAGTGCCGTAGCGGCCAAGTGGCTGCTGGTGGGCCGCATCCGCCCCGGCGAGCACCCGCTGTGGAGCTCCTTCATTTGGCGGAACGAGGTGGTGGACACCTTCATTGAGATGGTCAGCGCCCCGTGGTTCGCGCGGGCGGCCACCGGGACTCCGGCGCTCGTGTGGTGGCTGCGGGCACTCGGCGCGAAAATCGGTGCGGGGACCTGGTGCGAAAGCTACTGGCTGCCCGAGGCGGACCTGGTCACCCTTGGCAGGAACTCAACCGTCAACCGCGGGTGCGTCGTCCAGACCCATCTGTTCCATGACCGTGTCATGAGCATCGACACTGTTACGCTCGATGACGGAGCCACCATGGGGCCGCACGGCGTCATCCTGCCGCAGGCCAGGATCGGCAGCGGCGGCACGGTGGGTCCCGCGTCCCTCGTCATGCGGGGCGAAACCGTCCCCGCCGGGACGTACTGGATGGGCAATCCGGTCAGCCCGTGGGACGGGCCCGCGCCGCCCGCCGGGCCCCGGTAGGCCCGGCCTGCGCACGTCCACCCGCACCACAACCCGAAGGTCCGTCCATTGAGCACCAGCGCACCAAGCAGCGGCGCCGCCGCCACAGGCGGGGAAATCAGCCGGGAAATCAGCCGCGAGATCAGCCGGGCAACCGGCCCGGCAGCCGGCGCACCGGACCCCTATATGCCGGGCCACGGGACCAACGCCTACCGCGTCACCCGTTATGAACTCGATCTGGACTACCGGGTCAGCAGCAACCGTCTTGCCGGGCGCGCCGTCCTGCACGCCGTCACCCAGCTCCCGACGTCGGCGATCGTCCTGGACTTGGCCGGACTGCGGGCCACGAAGATCCAGCTCGACGGACGCAGGGTGCGCAGGTTCACCCAGCGGGCCGAGCAGCTCGTCATCTACCCCGACGGTCCGCTGCTCGCCAACGAGGCCTTCACCCTGGACATCCGCTACGAGGGCTACCCTGCGCCGCGCCGCGGCCTGTGGGGCGAAGTCGGCTGGGAAGAGCTCTCCGATGGTGTGCTGGTCGCCGGCCAGCCCAACGGCGCCGCCTCCTGGTTCCCCTGCAATGACCACCCGCGGGACAAGGCGAGCTACCTCATCACGGTGACCACCGACGCGAACTACCGGGCCGTGTGCAACGGCGTGCTGCTCTCCCGCACCAGCCGGGCCAGCCGCGAGAGCTGGGTGTACGAGCAGGCCGAACCCATGGCCACGTACCTCGCAACGGTGCAGATCGGTCGCTACGAACTCCTGACGCTCAACGCCGAGCGGCCGTCGGGGCATGTGCCGCAGTACGTGGCCGTTCCGGCGGCGCTGGCGGCGGGCGCCCGGGCCGCCTTGGCCCGCCAGCCTGACATGATGCGGACCTTCACCAACTGCTTTGGCCCGTATCCGTTCCCGGAGTACACCGTGGTGGTCACTTCAGACGTGCTGGAGATCCCGCTGGAAGCGCAGACACTGTCCATCCTGGGCCCAAATCATTTGCGGCAGGACTGGGATTCGCAGCGGATGGTCGCCCACGAACTTGCCCACCAGTGGTTCGGGAATTCGCTCACCACTGCGACGTGGAAAGACATCTGGCTGCACGAGGGCTTTGCCTGCTACGCGGAATGGCTCTGGTCTGAAGAGGCCGGCATCATGTCGGTGGCGGCCCGCGCCCGCGCCGCCTGGCGCAAGCTCGCCGCTGCCCCGCAGGACCTGATGGTGGGCGATCCCGGCCCGGAGCTGATGTTTGACGACCGGGTCTACAAACGCGGAGCCCTGGCCCTGCACGCACTGCGGGTTCGCTGCGGCGACCTCGCATTCTTCGCCCTGCTGCACGACTGGACGGACCGCTTCCGCCACGGCACCGTGACCACTGCCGACTTCATCGTCGCGGCCGCCCACACGACAGGCCTCGACGCAGAGGCCCTGCTGCACCCGTGGCTGTTTGACCACACCCTCCCGCCGCTCCCGCAGGCAGCACCGCCCAGGCTCTGAGGGAAGGACTAGGGAAGGACCGCGGCGGCGACGGCGGCCACGAGGTCCGCGGGCAGTCCTGTCTCGGCCGGCGGCAGGTCCCGGAGCCCGGCACGGCCGTCCACGGTCGGGGCGAGCACGTCGAGGGTGTCCGGCGCCGTCTGCAGCCCCGTGCCCAGCATCTTGAGCCACGCCTCCTTGCGCGCCCAGAGCCGTGCCCGGCCGCGCAGCAGAGCGATGCCGTCCAGGCCGGCGAGGTGCAGTTGTTCGGCCGGGGTCAACACGACATCGTCGAACCCATCGAAGTCCGCCCGGGCCGGATCCTCGACGTCGATGCCCAGGCGCTGGCCCGGATCCGGGTCCACGAGCCCGGCCAGAAGCGTCCAGCCGGCCGCGCGGGACAGGCTCAGCAGCAGCGGCACGGCCTCGCCGCGGAGCTGGTAGCCGGGCTTGCCGTGTGAGATGTTCGAGCCCGTGCCGCAGCGTGGACAGCTGTACCAGGCTGTGAGGTCCGACGCCGGGACGCCGAGCAGGCCGGCGGCGAACCGCCGCTGCGCGAGCCGGCCGGCGAGGAAGTCCTGCCGGGTCCGCGGGGTCATGGCCCGGGCCCGCTCGAGCTCGGCCCCGTCCAGCAGGGAACGCGAGTCGCGTTCCAGCTCCGACGCAGCCGGGGATTCCGCAGGAGGCCGCGGCACACCGCGGTCTCCTGGAACGCCAAAGGGCGGGCAGGCACGCACAACAAGGTGTGGTGCCATGACCCGCCCCTTTCAGAAAGCCAGCGCTGTCACCAGCGCAGTCCTCAGCGCTGCACCGCTCCGAAGCGTTCGTGGGCAGCGGCAACGGCACCTTCACGCGCCGCCGAGGCCTCGTCGGCCGTCAGGGTGCGGTCGTTGGCGCGGAAGCGCAGGCTGAAGGCCAGCGACTTCTTGCCCTCCTCGATGCCCTTGCCCGCGTAGACGTCGAACAGTGCAACGTCTTCGAGCAGCTCGCCGGCGCCTTCACGCAGGGCCGCCAGCACCTCTTCCGCCGGGACGTCCTGCGGCACCACGAGGGCCACGTCCTGGGTGGCCACGGGGTACGTCGAGATGTGCCGGGCCACGATCACGTCGGCAGCCGCCTCGAAGAGGGCGTCGGCGTTCAGTTCCAGCGCCACGGAACGGGCCGGCATGTCATGTGCCGCCAGCAGCTTCGGGTGCAGCTCGCCGGCGTAGCCCACGACTTCGCCGGTGCGCAGTTCAAGCTGCGCTGCCCGGCCCGGGTGGAAGGCCTGGTGCCGGCCCTGCGTGACCAGGAGTTCGACGCCGAGCACGTCCCCGGCGATCCGGGCGATGTCCACCGCGTCCGCCCAGTCCCACGCCCGCGGGCTGTGGGCCGGGGCGGCAGGAGAGTCGTGCCCCGTGAGCACAGCGGCGAGGTGCAGCGGCTGGTCCGGGACGCCGTCGTACAAGCCGTCCAGTACCTCGTCGCTGGGCTTGACGCCGAGCGGCGGAATCGCGGCGGTGCCAAGCTGGTCCCCGGGCAGGAACACGAGACCGGCCTCGAAGAGGGCGAGATCGCGGAAACCGCGGGAGTGGTTGCGCTTGGCAACCTCGATCAGGCCCGGCAGGACGGAGGTCCGCAGGAAGCCGCGCTCCTCGCTGATCGGGTTGGCCAGCTTGAGAGCCTTGCGCTCCGCGCCCTCGACGGGGACGCCAAAGGTGTCATTGGCGGCCTTGGAGACGAACGGGTAGGCCAGCACCTCGGTGAGTCCGGCGTCGGCGAGGGCCTGGATCAGGCGGCGGCGCTGCTGCTGGACGCGGGTCAGGCCACGGCCCGGGGGCGCCACCGGCAGGGTGGCCGGGATCTTGTCGTAGCCGACCAGCCGGGCGATTTCCTCGGTGAGGTCGTCCTTCGTCTCGAGGTCGTGGCGCCAGCTCGGGGCCGTCACCGTGTAGCCGTTGCCGGTCTTGGCAACCACGGCGCCGAGGTCTTCGAGCGAGGTCAGGATCTGTTCCTCGGTGAAGTCGATCCCGATCCGGGCTGCCGCGTACTCTGCCGACAGTTCGATGGTGACGGCGTCCGGCGCGGTCCCGACGTCGGTCCCGGCTTCGTCGGCCGTTCCGCCGGCGAGGTCGACCAGCAGGTCCACCACACGCTGGGCGGCGACATCGGCCACCTGCCAGTCCACGCCGCGTTCGAAGCGCTTTGACGCCTCGGATGGCAGCTTGTGGCGGCGGCGGGCGCGGGCGATCGAGACTTCGTCGAAGTGCGCGGCCTCAACCAGGACGTTCGTGGTGGCATCGGACACCTCGGTGTGGGCACCGCCCATGACGCCGGCGATTCCGATCGGCCCGGATTCGTCCGTGATCAGCAGATCCTCGACGTCGAGCGTGCGCTCCTTCTCGTCCAGGGTGGTGATCTTCTCCCCTGCCGTGGCGCGCCGGACGACGATGTCGCCGGCCAGCTTGTCCAGGTCATAGCAGTGGTTCGGCTGCCCGAGCTCGAGCATGACGTAGTTGGAGATATCCACCGGCAAGGAGATGGACCGGATGCCGGCGAGCCGGAGACGGGAGGTCATCCACGGCGGGGTGGGCCGGGTGGCATCGACACCGCGCACGGTGCGGGCCACAAAACGGTCGCAGCCGGGCTTGCCGTAGATGGGGGCGTCGTCGTTGAGCTTGACGCCGTAGCCGCCGGACAGCGCCTCCGGGACCCGGACCTTGGAGACCGGGTCCGTGAATGCGGTGCCGGTGGCGTGCGCGTATTCACGGGCCGCACCGCGGATGGAGAAGCAGTAGCTGCGGTCCGGGGTGACGTTGATTTCCGCGGCCTGGTCGTAAAGGCCCAGCAGTTCCATGGCGTCGGTGCCGATTTCGGGATCCAGCCCGATCCTCGACAGCACCAGGATGCCGTCGTGGTCCTCGCCGATGCCGAGCTCACGCACGGAGGCGATCATGCCGGCGGAGAGGTGTCCGTAGGTCTTGCGCGCGGAAATGTGGAAGTCGCCCGGCAGCACCGCGCCCGGGAGGGTGACCACCACCTTGTCGCCTTCGACGAAGTTGTGGGCGCCGCAGATGATGCCCTGCACGCCGGAGGGGTCGATGCCGTCGCCGGTCAGGGTCTGCTGCTGGCCCTCGGGGACAACCCGGACCTGGCACCAGTTGATGGTCTTGCCGTTGGTCTGGGGTTCCTTGACGATGCTCAGCACCTGGCCCACCACGATCGGACCCTGGAGGGTGTCCGTGGGGCGGTGGACTGCTTCTTCTTCGAGTCCGACCTTGACGAGCTCGGCCATGACGTCTTCGGCCGTTGCTTCGGCCGGTACCTGCGCGAATTCGCGCAGCCAGGAAAGTGGGATACGCACTGTTTAGATCTCCATCCCGAAGTGCTCGCTGAAACGTACGTCGCCTTCAATCATGTCGCGCATGTCGCCAACCTCGTTGCGGAACATGAGGGTGCGTTCGATGCCCATGCCGAAGGCAAAACCGGAATAGACGTCCGGATCGATGCCCGCGGCGCGCAAGACGTTGGCGTTGACCATGCCGCAGCCGCCCCACTCGATCCAGCTGGGGCCGCCTTTGGCGCCCGGGTGCCAGATATCGAGCTCTGCGGACGGCTCGGTGAACGGGAAATAGTTGGGGCGCAGCCGGATCTGGGCTTCCGCACCGAACATCTGGCGTGCGAAGTGCTCCAGGGTGCCGCGGAGGTCCGCCATGCTCAGCTTCTTGTCGATGGCCAGGCCCTCGAACTGGTGGAACACGGGAGTGTGCGTCGCGTCGAGCTCGTCCGTGCGGAACACCTTGCCCGGGCACAGCACGTAGATGGGCAGCTCCCGTTCCAGCATGGAGCGGACCTGCACCGGGGAGGTGTGCGTGCGCATGAGCAGGTGGGCTTCGGGCGGCTCGACGAAGAACGTGTCCTGCATGTCGCGGGCGGGGTGGTCCGGCTTGAAGTTCAGAGCATCGAAGTTGAACCACTCGGACTCGACCTCGGGCCCTTCGGCGATTTCCCAGCCCATGCCGACAAAGATGTCCGCCACCCGGTCCTGCAGCGTGGACAGCGGGTGGCGTGCACCGGCACGGCGCCGGCGCGGTGCCGCCGTGACATCCACAGTCTCTTCGACGAGGATCCGCGCGTCGTTCTCGGCCTCGAGCTCTACCGTCCGGTCCGCGAGGGCCTTGTTGACGCGTCCCCTGGAGGCGCCCATGAGCTTGCCGGCGGCGGCCTTCTGGTCCTTGGGAAGCGCCCCGATCTCACGGTTGGCGAGGCTCAGCGCGGACTTTTCGCCCGTGTGCGCGAGGCGCACGGCCTTGAGTTCATCGAGGGTCGCGGCAGCGGCGATGGCGGCAACGGCCTGGTCTACGGCAGCGGTAATGGCGGCTTCATCCAAAGGATTCGGGACGGCGGCGCCCGGCAAAGTTTCAGTCATCTACTGTTCTTAGCTACGAGTCGGATCATGCCACAGCACACGGCACGGGCACAGGGCACGGCGCGGGTTCTCGGCAAGGCTTAGGGTCACTGTCCCCAGTCTAGTAGACGGGCGTCGGCCCCAAGGCAATGTCGCTTCAGGAGCCCGCGCCACCCTCGTCCGCGCCTTGGCCGTCCCCAGCCGTCAGCGGAGCCGGTAGATGGTCCGGTGCCAGTCCTTGTGGGCGATTCCGGTGATGTCGAACATGACGTGTTTGATCTGGGTGTATTCGTCGAACGAGTAGGCGGACATGTCTTTCCCGAAGCCTGACTCCTTCACGCCGCCGTGGGGCATTTCACTGATGATCGGGATGTGGTCGTTGATCCATACGCAGCCGGCCTTGATCTCGCGGCTGGCCCGCAGGGAGCGGTACACGTCGCGGGTCCAGGCCGAAGCCGCGAGCCCGTACGGGGTGTCGTTGGCCAAGGCGATGGCGTCGTCGTCGGTGGCGAAGGGCAGCACCGTCAGTACGGGACCGAAGACCTCATTGCGGACAATTTCGCTGTCCGGCGCGGCGTCGATGATCAGCGTGGGGGTGTAGAAGGCGCCCGCGGCCAGGTCTCCGCCGGGGATTACGCCGCCGGTGACCACTGTGGCGTAACCCCGGGCGCGGTCCACGATCGAGGCCACCCGGTCCCGGTGGGCGTAGGAGACCATGGGCCCGATGTCGGTCTCCTCGTCCGCCGGCGCTCCCACCCGGATTCCCCGGTAGAGCTCAGCGACCTTGGTAACAAACTCCTCGTAGACACTGTGGTGCACGATGGCCCGCGTCGCGGCCGTGCAGTCCTGTCCGGTGTTGATCAGGCTTCCGGCGACGGCACCGTGGGCGGCTGCCTCGAGGTCGGCGTCCTCGAAAACGACGAACGGCGCCTTCCCGCCGAGCTCCAGATGGACCCGTTTGGAGTTGGTGGAGGCGGCTTCCAGGACGGTCCGGCCTACGCTGGTGGAACCGGTAAAGGAGACCATGTCGACCTCCGGGTGGCGCATGAGTGCTGCGCCGGCTTCGGGCCCGTCACCGACGATGATGTTCACCACACCGTCCGGCAGGCCCGCCTGCTGCAGGGTCCGGGCGAACATCAGGGTAGTCAGTGGAGTGATTTCGGCCGGTTTAAGGACGATGGTGTTTCCGGCGGCGATGGCAGGAAGGATCTTCCACGCCGCCATCTGCAGCGGATAGTTCCACGGCGAGATCGATCCGATCACGCCGATGGGTTCGCGGCGGATGCTGGACGTGTGGTCCGGGGAGTACTCCGCGGTGGCTTTGCCTTCAAGGCTCCTGGCGGCCCCGGCGAAAAAGTCCGCGTTGTCGATGGTCCCCGGGATATCGAACTCGCGGGCAAGACGAAGCGGCTTGCCGGTCTGACGGCTTTCCGCCAGGGCGTAGTCCTCCGCCTGGTCCTCCAGCAGCCGGGCGAAACGGGAAAGCACCGCTGAGCGCTCACCCGGGGTGGTGGTGGACCATGCCGGGAATGCGGCCCGCGCGGCAGCCACGGCGAGGTCGACGTCGGCGGCACTCGCGAGGGTGACCGTTTCCACCACTGCACCGGTGGACGGATCGACAATATCCAGTTTGCGGCCGGAGGTGCCGGTCTGGGATTGCCCGGAGATGAACTGGTGCATGTGTGTCTTCCTTTTCTTGTTTGACGTCGGCGAAGCGCCTGCGCGGCGGAGGCGCTCTTGGCCGACAAGAGGTCGTTCAGAGCGGGGCGGTGGGAACCGTCCCCGTTGCCGGGCTAGAGCAGGGCTTCGGCGGCCGTCAACGTGTGCCGCAGGATCTGCTCCATTTCGTCGAACTCGGACTGCCCGACGATCAACGGCGGGGAGAGCTGGATGACGGGGTCCCCCCTGTCGTCGGCCCTGCAGTACAGGCCGTTTTCGAAGAGCTCTTTGGAGAGGAAGGTCTTGAGGATCCGGTGGCTTTCCTCCGGGGTGAACGTTTCCTTGGTCGCCTTGTCCTTGACCAGTTCGATGCCATAGAAGTAGCCGCTGCCGCGCACGTCCCCCACGACCGGCAGGTCAAGGAGCTTTTCGAGGGTGTTGCGGAAGGCATCCTCGTTCCCCAGGACGTGCTGGTTGAGGCCCTCGCGCTCGAAGATGTCCAGATTGGCCAGCGCCACGGCGGCGGCAACGGGATGGCCGCCGAACGTGTAGCCGTGTTTGAAGAAGGCATCGCCCTTTGCGAAGGGCTCGAAGAGGCGGTCCGAGGAGATCATGGCACCCATGGGCACGTAGCCGCTGGTAAGGCCCTTGGCGCAGGTGATGATGTCCGGAACGTAGTTGAATTTCTCGGCACCGAAGTAGGTGCCGAGCCGCCCGAACGCACAAATGACCTCATCGCTGACCAGCAGGACGTCGTACTGGTCGCAGATTTCGCGCACCCGCTGGAAGTAGCCCGGCGGGGGCGGAAAGCAGCCGCCGGCGTTCTGCACCGGCTCCAGGAAGACGGCGGCAATGGTTTCCGGGCCTTCGGCCAGGATGGCGGCCTCGATTTCGTTGGCAGCCCACAGCCCATAGGCAGCAGGGTCGTTTGGGTGCTGCGCGGCCCGGTAGAAGTTGGTGTTGGGGACACGGTGCGTGGAGGGCACCAGCGGCTCGAAATCAACCTTCAGATCCGTGATCCCGGTGATGGACAGGGCGCCGTGCGTGGTGCCGTGGTACGCCGTGGACCTCGAGATGACCTTGTGCTTCTGCGGCCGTCCGGTCAGCCGGAAGTACTGCTTCGCCAGCTTCCATGCCGACTCCACCGACTCGGAGCCGCTGTTCGTGAAGAACACCTTGTTCAGGCCCTGAGGGGCGAGCTGCGCCAGGCGTTCGGCCAGTTCCGTGGCGGGCTTGTTGGCGAACGACCACAGGGGGAAGAACGCGAGTTCGGAGCCCTGGCGGGCCATGACGTCGGCCAGTTCCGTGCGGCCGTGGCCCACCTGTACTGTGAACAGGCCCGCGAGTCCGTCGAGGTACTTGCGCCCTTTGTCGTCGTAAATGTAGGCGCCCTCGCCGCGCACGATCATCGGCAGCTCGTCGTTCGTCTGGGGGTGGGCGGAAAAGTGCAGCCAGAGATTGTCCCGCGCTGCGGCCTTCAAATCGGTCCGGTTCCGCTGCTCAGCTAGCTTGGTCACGGATATCACCTTTTCTTCAATCAGTGGTTGAGCTGGATTACAAGAGTGTGTGGGTCGCTAGGGGCTGAGGTAGACCTTGCGCAGGCGTTCGTGGACGGTCCAGGTGGTGCGCATGCCCGCGCCCAGGCGCATCAGTGTTCCTGGCGAGAGGGCCGCGCTGCCCGCCCCGCGGTCGTCCCCGTGGATTTCCACGGTGGCCCTCCCTGCGATGACGATGAAGAGTTCCTCCGCCTCGACGTCGTACATGCCGCCGGCAGACATTTCCCAGACACCGAGTGCCAGGTCTGCAAAGCTGCCCAGTGCATGGGTGGCCGTGGTCGGTGCGCCGGAGGCTACCTTCCCGGGTTGCACTTCTTCGTGCAGCAAGGAAAGCGCTGTCGTGTCCACCGGAGCGCCGGGAATCAGTTCGAGTCTCATCAGGAGTCAAACCCCATTCCAACCGCGTCCATGAGTTTCAGCCACGGCCCGCGCCGGCCCTGGTTCCGGTCTGCGCGGACCATCGCCGCGGTGGTGATCTTGACGCCGAGCCAGGCCAGCGGCTCGGGCGGGAAGGGCAGCGGGCGCTTCCGGACCATGCGGAGCCGGGTGCGTTCGGTGGTGGATCCGGAGAGCAGGTCCAGCATGACGCTGGCCCCGAAGCGAGTGGCCCCGACGCCCAGTCCGGTGTAACCCGCGGAGTAAGCGACACGTCCGCCGTGCGCGGTGGTGAAGAAGGAGAAGAAGCGGCTGCAAGTATCGATGGCTCCGCCCCACTTGTGGGTGAAGCTGACGCCGTCGAGCTGCGGGAACGTCGCGAAAAAATGTGCCGCAAGCCGTTCGAAGGTCTGCTCGCGCTGGTCATATTCCGGTTTGACGGTGCGGCCGAAGTAGTAGACCGCGTCGTAACCGCCAAAGAGGATGCGGTTGTCCTCGGTGAGCCGGTAGTAGTGGAAGCGGTTGTTCAGGTCGGACAGTCCCTGCCGGTTGGACCAGCCGATGGCGGCCAGCTGTTCGGCGCTGAGCGGCTCGGTCATCAGCACGTAGTCGTAGACCGGGACGGTGTGCAGGCGGGTCCGTTTGAGCAGGGAGGGGAAGACGTTGGTGGCCAGCGCCACGTCGGCGGCCGTGACCGTTCCGGCGTCCGTTGCAAGCCGGACGCCGTGGGGGGTGCGGGTGAGGCCGCGGACGGGCGTGTGTTCGTAGATTTCGACGCCGAGTTCCAGGCAGGCGCGTTGCAGGCCCCAGGCAAGCCGGGCGGGGTTGAGCATGGCGCTGCCCTTTTTGTCCCAGAGCCCGGCCCTGTAGACGGGAGAGTCCACTTCGGCGCGGATGGCCGTTTCATCCAGGAATAGGACGTCCGGGTTCTTGCCTTTCTCGGCCCGCAGCCACGCGACCTGGTGGTCTTCTGTGGCGACGTTGAGAGTCCCCGTCCATTCGAAGCCGCAGTCGATGCCGTACTTCTTGATCGCGTCTGAGATTTCCTGCAGGTTCTCCATCCCCAGTTCATGGAGGCGTGCTGATTCGTCGGGGAGGTGCTTTTCCCCGTTGGCCTCGCCGTGGGTCAGGCTGGCGTCGCAGAAGCCGCCGTTCCGGCCGGACGCGGCCCAACCGATACGGTTTCCTTCCAGCAGCACCACCCGGCGGCCGGGGTCACGTTCTTTGGCCATGAGTGCCGTCCAGAGCCCGGTGTAGCCGCCTCCGACGACGGCCAGATCCGTGGTGGTGTCCGAAGCCAGTGCGGCCAGGGGCTGGGGACGGGCCGGGTCATCAAGCCAGTAGGGCGCCCGGGAGGCGCCGTCGAGCGCCGTTGTGATTTGTTGCCGGCTGGTCGATGATTCGGCGGTGTCGTAAGTGGTCATGGCGTCGCTCCGATGGTGTGTGGTGGGGGTGGACCGTCCGGCAGCAGAGGGGCGGGCCTACGGACATGGCTTTGGGGATCCGGGCTGGAGCCTCACCGTGCAATGGCATCGAGGCTCCAGCCGGGTTTCGGGATGGAGTCGATCAGGAGCCGCGTGTAAGGGTGCCGGGGGTGTTCGAGCAACTCAGCCGTTGCGCCGGATTCGACCACGGCGCCTTGACGCATCACGGCAGTTGTTTCGCACACGCGCCGGACGACGGCGAGGTCATGGCTGACGAACACAAGGGTCAGCCCCCGTTCGCGCCTGATTTCGTCGATGAGGTCGAGAACCTGGGCCTGGACCGAGACGTCGAGGGCGCTGGTGGCCTCGTCCAGCACGAGGACCTCCGGTGAGGCTGCCAGGGCCCGGGCGATAGCGACCCGCTGGCGCTGCCCGCCGGAGAGCGTGCGCGGCCGGGCCTGGGCGTGCTTTGCGGCGAGCCCGACCTGATCGAGCAGCGTCAGCACACGCGCCCGGGCGTCGGCGTGGCGCGAGGGCGAGTGCAGGCGGACGGCATCCTCGATCGCGGACCCGGCCGAAATACGGGGGTCGAGGGACAGATACGGGTCCTGGAAGACGATCTGCACGGCCCGGGCGCGTCCCAGCCTTTCCTCGCGGCCGCCGGGGCGCTGGGACCGCGAGACCCCGTCGACAAGGATGTCACCCGCATCGGGACGCTCCAGCCCCACGAGCATTCTCGCCAGTGTGGACTTGCCCGAGCCTGATTCGCCGACGAGCGCCAGGGCTGCGCCCCGGTCCACCGAGAAGGACACGTCGTCGACGGCGCGGAGGTCCTCCGCGCCGCGAATCGAGTATGTCTTGGTCAGCCCGCGGGCCTCGAGCGCCGGAGTGCGCGGGTCGGGGGCGTCAACGCGTGCGTCCAAGGGGTTCGGGCCGTTCGCATCGGCCAACACCGGCCGGGCAACGGCGGAGGTGATGCTCGGCGTCGCCGCAATCAGCCGCTTCGTGTACTCGGCCTGAGGGTTCGCGAAGACGGCCCGCGCGTTGCCGTGCTCGACGATCAGCCCCGCGTGGATCACGTAGACCCGATCGCACAGCGCCGAGGCGAGGTTCAGGTCATGCGTAATGAACAGCATTCCCATGCCGCGCGTTTCCTGTTGCTGCCTGAGTACGGCGATGATTTCCGCTTGGGTCGTTACATCGAGCGCCGACGTCGGCTCATCGCAGACGAGCAGGCGGGGCGAAGTAGTGAGAGCGCCGGCGATCATGACCCGCTGCAGCATCCCGCCGGAGAGCTCGTGCGGGAACTGCGAAAGGTGCGACTCCGGCCGCGGCAAACCGACCGAACGGAGCAGATCGAGCGCCCTCTTGTCCGCATCGGGCCTCGACCAGCCGTGACACAGCCGGAGCGATTCGGTGAGGAAGTCACCGATGCGCCGGACCGGGTTCACCCCCGAACGCGGATCCTGGAACACCATCGAGACGGTGCCGCGTCGCCGCGCGAGGGCCTCCCCCGGGGAACAGCGGAGCATGTCCGTTCCGTCGAGAAGCACGGATCCACCGGTGCGGGCGCCCGCCGGCAGGAGACCGAGCACGGTCCGGGCGGTCAGCGACTTGCCTGACCCGGACTCCCCGACGAGCCCCACAGTCTCTCCCGCTTCAACGCGCAGGGACATGCCGTCCAGCAGGCGGGAAGCCGATCCGCCCGCCAAATCGATGGTCAGCTCGGAAATCTCCAGCAAAGTCATGAGGGCAGCCTTCCGCCGATTCGATCGGAGAGCTCTTCCCCGATGACGTTCACAGCAATCACGACCAGCACGACGGCGATCGCCGGCACCAAGGCGGGCAGCGCCTGGCCGCTCAGCAACGCACCCCGGCTGTCGTTGATCATTGAGCCCCAGTCGGCCGTCGGTGGCTGCACACCGAGGCCAAGGAATGACAGGGCCGCGAGGTCAGCGAGCACATACCCGAAGTTCAGGGTGGACTGTGCCCCGACGGTCGGCATGACATTGGGAAGTACCCGCCGGACGGCGATCCACCCACCGGAGAATCCCTGCACCCGGTAGGCCGCAACATAGGGCCGGGCGCGTTCGGAGATGACGAGCGATCGGACGAATCTCGCTACATACGGGGTGTAGGCGATGATCATCGCGATCACCGGCGCCGTGAGCCCCTTGCCGAAGAGCGCGACCGCAAGGATGGCGAGCAGCAGGGCGGGGAACGCGAAAAGCAGGTCGAAGACCCGGCCCAGGACCGAATCGATCCAGCCGCCGAACCAACCGGCCAGGAGCCCAAGCGCGATGCCGAGGAGCGTCGAGAGCCCCACGACCAGAAGCGGGCCCAGCAGCGAGGTCCGCGCGCCGAACATCATCCGGCTCAGGGTGTCACGGCCGGCGGCGTCGGTGCCGAGCCAGTGCGCGGCCGTGGGGTCGGACAGGACGTTTCCGAGGTCGACGAAGTCGGGGTCGTAGGGAGCGATGATCGACGCGGCTGCCGCGGCGGCGACCATGATGCCCACCATGACGATGCTGGTTAGGAAAAGGGCGTTGCCTGCCGGGAGGCGGAACGGGCGGAGCCCGGTACGGGTGAACGTTGACGTGGTCATCGTGCTGCTGCACCTGCCTTGCTGCGGGGGTCGATGGCGGAAGCGAGCAGGTCGACGGCCGTATTCACGGTCACGAAGATCAGCACAATGAGCAGCACGATGACCTGGACGACGGGGAAGTCGAGCCGGTCAACGGACTGGACCAGCAGGGAGCCGATGCCGGAGAGCCCGAAGGCCTGTTCCACCACGGCACTGGCGACGAGCAGGCCGGCGACGAGGACGCCGCTCACCGTGAGGATGGGCCCGAGCGCATTGCGCAGCACGTGCCGGCGCACGACGGCGCCGCGGGCGACGCCGCGGCTCACCGCGACCTCCACGTGCTCCCGGCCGAGCTGATCCAGCATCGAGGATCTGGTGACCCGTGCCACGAGCGCCACAAAGGCGAGAGCGAGGGCGAGGGCCGGGAGCACGAGGTGATAAAGCGTGTCCAGAAACCCTGTTCCGCTGCCGAATGAGGGGAACCAGCCGAGCTGCACGGCGAAGAGCGCGATGAGCACGATGGCGCCGACGAAGGAAGGGATCGCCGCGAGCCCCGTCAACGCGGTGAGGATGATCCGGTCCGCGGCCTTCCCGCGAGCGAGGGCCGAGACGATACCGGCCGCGAGACCGAGCACTGCGATCATGAGCCCGGCCAGGACGATCAGCCCAAGTGTCGTCGGTGCGCGGGAGGCGAGCAGGGTGCTGACGTCCTCGCGGTACTGGAAGGACCGGCCGAAGTTCCCGTGCAGGACATTGACCAGCCAGTCGACGTACTGCGCCAGGACCGGCTTGTCGAGCCCGTACTGTGCGGTCACCGCGGCGATGGCCTCCGGGCTAGGGCTGCGCCCGCGCAGGAGGAAACCGAGGGGGTCACCGGGCACGAGGTACATGGAGAAGAAGACCAGGACCGAGGCCACGAAGACGGTCAGGACAAGCGCGCCGAGCTTTTT
This sequence comes from Arthrobacter sp. P1_B3, assembly GCF_056406615.1. NCBI lineage: Bacteria > Bacillati > Actinomycetota > Actinomycetes > Micrococcales > Micrococcaceae > Arthrobacter > Arthrobacter sp. P1_B3. The sequence continues at coordinate 39,578 of NZ_JBFTZV010000005.1, forward strand.
CAGGATGAGGGCGATGGTCATGTCTGCGCACCGATGGTGGCCGCCCACGGGAAGTACATGTAATTGATCGACGGCGACACCCCGGTGATCCGGGAGCCCAGCCACACGGTCGTCGGCACCTCATAGAGCGGCAGCCACGGCAGCTCGTCGTTGACGATGTGCTGGGCCTTGTCGGCTTCCCGGGCGCGGTCGCTGGGATCGGCGATGCCAACCGCCTTGTTGACGACGGCGTCGTATTCCGGGTTCGACCATCCACCGTAGTTGCTGAACTGGCCGGTGCGCAGGACACCGAACATGTCGAGCGGGTCCGCGGTCGAGAGATACCACTGGGTGTACAGCAGGTCGATGCCCTTCCGGGCGGCCGCGTCGGAGAACAGTGTCGTGTACTTGGCGGGCGAAATCGAGTCGATGCGCGGTTTGAGGCCGATCGAGGTCGCGGCGGACGAGACGGCCTGGGCGATGACGTCAGCTCCGGCGGAGAGCGGGGAGGTGGCGATGACGATTTCCTTGCCGGTCGCCCCGGCGTCGCTGACAAGCTTTGTGGCGGCGGCGACATCCAGCGGGTAGCTCTCCAGGCCGGCGTATGCCCCGTCAGAGACCTCCTTCCGGGCCCCGTTCCAGACCGAGCGGGAGGTCAGGGCGTCCGTCACCTTGGCATGGCCCTGTTCCGCCGCGGCAACCAGTCCTGGGCGGTCGATCGCCATCATGAGTGCCTTCCGGACGCGCACATCGCCGAGCGGGCCGGACATGTCCGTGACGATCTCGCTCGCGATCGCGGTGCTGGTGCCGAAGTAGATCTTGCCGTTCGGCGAGGACTTAAGGCCTCCGATGGCGTTCGACGGGATCATCCAGCCGCCGTCGACCTCACCGGATTTGAAGGCGTTGACGCGTGTGTTCGGGTCGGACAGGAACACGAACTTCACCTGCTGGGACTTGGCCACGAGGTTCTTGTCCCAGTAGGCGTCGTAGCGCTCGAGCGTTATGGCCTCGCCCGAGTCCCACTTCCCGAGCGAGAACGGGCCGGTGCAGTTGACGCCGGCGGTGGAGTTGCCGTAGTCGGCGCCGTCCCGGGCGAGTGTGGCGGCGGACTCCACGGTGCCGGGGCTGGCTGCCATGGAGAGATTGAACTGTGAATCGGGAATCGTGGTGGTGACGGTGACCTGCATCTCGCCGGTCTGCTCGATGGAGGACACGTTGGTGTACGAGCTGTTCCAATATGAGCCGACTGCAGGGTCAAGATGGCGCTGGAGGGATGCGACTACGTCCGCCGCCGTGAGGGGCGTGCCGTCGTGGAAGGTGACGCCCGGCCTGATGGAGTACACCCAGGTGGTCGGCGTCGGGTTGTCCCACTTCTCCGCGAGGCCTGGCGAGACACTGAGGTCCGCGTTCCAGCGCAACAGGGACTCGCACACGTTGCTGAGCACCTGATTGTCCGGGTAGTCGAAGGCGTGCGCGTAGTCGAGGGAGGCGGGCTCCGCATAGATCGACCAGGTGAAGGAGCCCAGTTCCCCCGCCGGTGCCGGCGTCGTGGCGGTCAGCTCGTAGTTCGCCGCTCCGCTCACTGGGGTCTTCGCGCCGCCCGTGCAGGCGGCCAACGCCAGCAAACCCGTGAGGAGGACGGCGGTGGCGGCGAGGGAACGCCGGGCCGGAACGCCACGGGGACGGCGCGCGGCGGAGAGGGGTGGTTGAGGTTCTATGGTCATGACGTCCTCCAGTGCTATCGATTGGTGTTGCTGGCGGCCGCGTAGACCTGTTCGCCGCGCACCCAGGTCGAGGTGACGGCGGTCGTGTGGAGATCCTGCGGGGCCAGCTCGAAGGGGTTCGGCCGGAGCACGGCGAGGTCGGCGAGGTAGCCGGGCGCGATCATGCCCGTGTCGTGGTCCCGGTGGTTCACATAGGCACTGCCGGCCGTGTACGCGGTCAGTGCTGTGGCAAGGTCGAGCCGTTGGCTGGGGTCGCCGAGGGGGCCGGAGGGAGAGTGCGGTGCCACCCGGTTGACTGCGACGTGGATCGCCTCGATGGGGTTTGCGCTCGATACCGGCCAGTCGCTGCCGGCGGCCAGGCGCGCCCCGCTGGCGAGGAGTTCGCCGAAGGGATAGTGGCGCGATTCGGCGTCGGCCGGCAGGAAGGGCAGGGTGAGCTCGTCCAGCTGGCTTTCGTGGCAGGCCCACAAGGCCTGCATGTTGACGACGACGTCGAGTTCGGCGAACCGCGGCGCATCCGCCTCGCTGACTACCTGCAGGTGCGCCAGGTGGTGCCGGTTACCACTGGGGCCGTTGACCCGGCGGGCGGCCTCGACTGCGTCCAGGGCCTCGCGGACGGCACGGTCGCCGAGTGCATGGAAATGTACCTGGAAACCGGCCGCGTCGAGTGCCGTCACGTACTCCTTGAGCCGCTCCGGGTCGATGAAGGAGAGCCCGGCGTTGTCCGTGCAGTGGCCGTGATTGTCCAGGTAGGGGGTCGTCATGGCGGCCGTGAAGTTCTCCGCTACCCCGTCCACCATGATCTTGACAGTCCCGGCCGAAAACGCGTCGCCCGGAAGCCGCGCGGCGACGTCTGCCCGGCGTTCGGTCAGGCGGGGCAGCTGCTCAAGGCCGGAATCGCGCTCCCACCACTGGGCTCCACGGACGTGAGCGCGCAGCGTCTTCTCGGAGACGGCCGCGCTGTAAGTTTCGAGCGTGTCGGATGCGCCGAACAGGGCGCCGACGGCGGCGTCCTGCCAGCCAGTTATGCCGAATCCGAACAGCTCCTCCTGGGCGCGGAGCAGCCCGGCGTAGACGAGATCGGGGTGCGCGGCGGGCCGCACGTGGTCAAACAGGTTCATCGCGCCTTCGTGAACCGTACCTGCCGGGCTGCCGTCGGACTCGCGCTCAATTCGGCCGTCTGCAGGATCCGCGGTCCCCGCGTGGATGCCGGCGAGTTCAAAGGCCCGGGTGTTGGCCCAAGCGCCGTGATGGTCGCGGTTGAAGAGCAGCACAGGGCGGTCCGGCACGAGCCGATCGAGCGCCTGCCGGGTCGGCGTGCCGCCCGGAAAATGGTCCATCGACCAGCCACCGCCGAGGATCCACTCCGCGCCCGGGTATTTTGCGGCATACGCGGCGATCGTTTCAAGCGCGTCGGCCGCGCTCTCCGCACCACTGAGATTGCACTGCAGAAGTTCCATTCCGGCGGACGCCGGGTGAACGTGCGCATCTTGGAAGCCCGGAATCAGGAGGGCGCCGTCCAGGTCGACGACCCGGGTCTGCTCCGTGGCCGCCGCGAGAATCTCGACGTCGGGCCCGATCGCCTTGATGCGGCCGTCGGATACTGCGACTCCCAGCCGTTCCGGCGTGTTCGATGCGGCGGTGAAGGTCCATCCGCCCGTAAAGATCAAGTCTGTCTTTGTCGCCAAGTGAGCCTCCTGGGTTGCGGTGCGTCGTTGCACCTCTGGTCGATCCCCAGTGACATTAGTCACGAATCAGCAACCATGTCAACGGTGTTGACTACAAAGTTGACTTCGTTGGGGACCGCGCCATACTGGTAGCTGGGGGACGGTGAATTCGCGTTTCCCGGCGCGGAGAAACATCCGCCGCCAGTGATTGTGATGTACTGCTGTCAGCCGACAGCAAGAAGGAGTGGGTCAAGTGGCGAATCCTCTCGCTGAGCGGCGCGCGACGGCGCGGGCTAAGCCGCGGCTCGACGCCGAGACGATCATTGCTGCCGGGCTGCAGATCGCGGCGAGGCCGGGCGCTACGGCCGTCACGGTGCGGGAATTGGGTGCGCTGCTCGGCGCTGATCCGACGGCGATCTACCGGCATTTCCGCAGCAAGGACAACCTCATGGGGTCGCTCCTGGACCGGCTGTTCGCGATGAGCCTTGAGCGCGTGACGGCCCCGCGTGAGCAGTGGCGCACGCGCCTGACGCAGCTGGCCACTGCCACGATCGACCTGTTCACCGAATATCCGGCGATCGGTGCCGAGGCGATCGTGCTGAGCACGGGGGGTCCCGCGGAGCTCGAAATCGTCGAACTCATCCTCGATGGGCTCAGCGTCGCCGGACTTGAGGGTGAGGACATCGTGCGGCATTACGCGGCCCAGTCGACCTACGTCCTCTCTTATGCGGCCGGTATCGCCCGCGGGCTGAGCATGCGTGAGGGCGTGGCGGCCGAGGAGCACGGATCGTGGATGGGTCGCTCTCTGGCCGTGACGTCGGCATCGCATCCGCAGATCAATGCGCTGCGGGAGCAGCTGCTCGCGCTGCGTGACCGCGAGGTCTTCTTCCTGGGCGTTGACGCCCTGCTCGACGCGGTTGACGCAACCGTCGAGCGCCGCAAACGGTAGCTGGCACACCAGGGCCTTGTCCCGCAATAGCGCCGCTGCCGGCTGACTGCTGACGCCAACGGCGTGCCCACGGACAAAGTGCGTGCAGGTACCGCCGGAAACTAAGGCGCGTTGGAGAAGTTGCGACTAATGATGTGATCGAGGAGCGTGTTCCGGTCGAGGCCCAGAAGGGCCGAAGCAAGACTGGCGACCAGGTCGAGCACATCATCGCTGCTGGCGGTGCCGGCGAGAACATCCATGACCAGACCGTCTTCCTGGGCCACAAGGGTACGCGCAATCTTCGCCGGTTCAAGGACAGGAAAGAACTCACCGGCCTGCGTTCCATCGGCAATGATCCGTTCATAAATCAGCTGCTGGGTGCGGGTGAGTTCCTCTTGGATCCGTCGGTGCTCCGCGTCCCTGAGCGAATGGGTCCAGTACTCGTAAAGAATCCGGAAGGCATCATCCTCCAGCCCTGCCGTCGTGCCTGCGCTGATGACGGCGGCGAGCCTGACGGTCGGACTCATGCCGGTGTCCGCTGCCTCCGATAGCCGCGTGAGAAATCTGGCGGAAGAGGCGTGGACGGCTGCCGCGGTGATCTCGGCCAGGCTTCCGTAGTAATACAGCACGGCGTTTGGGGCCATGCCTGCCTCCGCCGCAATCGCGCGCAACGTCGCAGCTTCTGCGCCGTCACGGGCGGCGACGGCCTGTGCTGCCGCCGCAATCTCCCTGCGGCGCCCTTCCCTCTTGCTGAGGTTTGCCATTGCCACTCCCCCTTTGGCCCGATGCCTATTGACAACGAGTCTAGACCCGTATTGAATGGCATTCAAATTTGAATGTGATTCAAATAACTTTGATTCGATGAGGAGTCTCCGTGTCACATCCCCTTCCACCCCCCACCGTCCCACCCCCCGCCGTTCCGGTTGCCGCTGCGAGCAAGGGATTGAAGGCCGGATCGATCGGTATCGGCCCGACGGTGGCATTGGGTCTTGCCGCTGTGGCCCCGGCGTACAGCCTCGCGGTGACCCTGGGTTTCGTTGTCCTGGCGGTCGGGTCGAGCACACCCGCGGCGTTCCTTCTGGGATTCGTGCCGATCCTGTTCACGGCCTTCGCCTTCCGGGATCTCAACCGGGAAATGCCTGATTGTGGCGGGGTATTCGTGTGGATCTCGCGTGTCTTCGGCCCGGGGACGGGCTGGTTTTTCGGTGGCTGGGTCCCCCAGATTGCCACCTTCATCTCCAGCGCGGCCCTGGCGCAGGTTGCCACGACGTATCTTCTGACCTTCCTGGGGCTCGGCTGGGCAGCTTCCCAACCGGTCATCATCGCCGCCATCGCGTGCGGGCTGATCGCGCTGAGCGGCGTTGTGGCGGCCCGGGGAATTGAACTCTCCGCGTGGCTCCAATACGCGCTGATTGCCTTGCAGCTGATTGCCCTGGGCGGCTTCTGCATCGGGGCCTTTACTGCCATGGCCGCCGGCACCGCGGCGGAAGGTGCGGAGCAGCCAAGGCTGGACTGGTTCAATCCCTTTGCCTCCGGCGATCTCTCCGGCCTGGTCCACGGCGTCATCCTGTGTCTGTTCATCTACTGGGGCTGGGACGCGCTGATCGCGGTCAATGAGGAAACGACCGACCGCAAAGGAACACCCGGGCGGGCCGTGGTCATCACCACCGTGATACTTCTGTTCTTCTACGTCGTGACCGCGACGGCCGCCGTCGGCTTTGCCGGGATCGCAGGCATCACGGACCCCGCAACCGTCTCGGACGTCCTGTCTGTGCTCGGCCCCCAAGCCACCGGCGGCTTCTTCGGGCAGATCATCATCCTCGCCGTCGGCATCTCGGCCTTGGCGGCCCTAATGACGGTCGCGGTTAGCAACCCCCGGTCCTGGCTCAGCATGGGAACTTACGGCGCACTGCCCGCGGCCACCACGAAGATGCATACGTCCAGGGGGACACCCACCACGTCAATCCTCTGGTGGGCGCTCCTGAGCATTGCCGTGACATTGCTTCTGACAGCGATCAGCGCCGACTTCATCGGCCTGGCCATACTTTCAGTCGGCCTGATGATCGCCGCCTACTACGCCGCGACGGCCTTGGCCTGCGTCGTGTATTTTGCTCCCCAGATGCGCACGTCCGCCTCAGCCCTTGTCCTGAAGGGCATCCTTCCGGGTCTGGGCGCCCTTCTGATGACGGGAGCGTTTGCGTACAGCGCCGTCGACATGATGTCCCCCGAATACGCCGGGCTCTCCTGGCTTGGCATCGGAACCGTGTTCTGGCTCGGAATCGGCGCCCTGGCGCTAGGTGTTCTGGTCATTGCCATCATCCGCCCCAGACTCCGGCCCTACTTTTACGGGCAAACGATCCCCCGGGGAACTTTCTCCACCCGCAACGAACTGCAATCCATCCTGAGCAGCGAAACCGAGGCATAAATGCGCGTCCTATCCATTGCAGCAATCCAAACGAAACCCGTTCCCTACGACGTCGAAGCAACCTGGGAACGCTTCGCCGCCCAGGCCGAAACCGCCAAAGAGCTCGGACCTGACGTCGACATCATCGTCGCACCCGAACTTCTGCTCGCAGCACCCGGGGAATTCCTGATCCCGGACCCTGAGGGCGAAACCCGCTCGGCCGGCCCCATCCCCAGCGCGCTCACCGACCGGATCGCGGAGCTGGCCCGCCGCCTGGGGGTCTGGCTCGTGCCCGGATCCCTGCTGGAAACCGACGGCGGAAACACCTACAACACGGCAATCGCTGTCTCCCCCGAAGGCGAGATCGTGGCCCGGTACCGGAAGCTCTTTCCCTGGCGTCCGTTCGAAACAACGACGCCGGGCGGTTCGTTCGTGACCTTCGACATCCCGGACCGGGGACGCGTAGGCCTCGCCATCTGCTTCGATGGAAGCTTTCCCGAGGTCGCCCGGCAACTGGCATGGCTCGGAGCGGAAGTCATCATCCAGCCCACCCTGACCACGACCCGGGACAGGGAAATGGAAATCGTGATGTCACGTGCCAATGCCTTCGCAAACCAGGTCTACGTCGTCAACGTCAACGGCGCTGACCCATCAGCAGTCGGGGAAAGCGTCATCGTGGACCCGGAAGGCACCATCATGCAGCACGCCAGAGGAGGCGAGGAAATCCTCTACGGAGTCCTTGATCTCGACCGGGTCACACAGGTCCGCCGCTACGGAACCCACGGCATCAACCGGCCCTGGGCACAGCTCCACGACCAGCAGGGGATCCTGTCATACCCGATGTACGGCGGAGCGCATTTCCAACCCCCGGCCTGGAGCACTTCGGACCCCGACGCTTCACGCGCGAAACAATTCAGCGCCTCGAGGTTCTGACACCCGCATAAGGCAGCGCCCCTACAACGCCCGGTGCGTACCTCCGGCCCCCTCCGGAGGTACGCACCCCTGATCCCGTCAACAGTCGTCGGCAAACACGCTCAATACTCAAAATCATGGGAAGTCTGATGCCATCTAACCTCAGAACCGCGGACACTGTCATCGTCAATGCCAAGGTGCACACACTCGATCCAAGGCAGCCATCTGCCAGCACAATCGTCATCGCGAACGGCAGGATCCTCGCCGCTGGTGGCAAACACCTTCTTGGCGAACATCGCGGTCCACGCACCCAAGTGCACGATGCGAACGGCCAGACAATCACGCCGGGGCTCATTGACGGGCACATCCATCCCATCCAAGGGTCGGAAATCACGGTCGGCGTCGATCTCGGCTCAGTGTCTACTTTCGACGGTTTCCTCGCCGCCCTGCGCACCGAAGCAGCCAGAGTGCTTTCGGAGAACTCAGCGGGGTGGGTCCGGGGATGGAACCTTGACTACGGCGTCTTTGCAGGAAGGCGAATATCCGCTGACCTGATTGAGGAATCGGTCTACGGCCTGCCGACGTACATTCTCCTGTTTGATCTTCATACCGCGCTGGCGAGCAAAGAAGCTCTGAGATTGAGTGGCATCACGGGTGGGCGCCGGTTTTGCGACATGTCAGAGATTGTTGTTGACGAGGCAGGCAACCCAACCGGAGAGTTGCGGGAATCCACTGCCTACGAATTGGTGGGATCCACCGCGCCGGCTCTTTCTGCAGTGCAGGCCGTTGAGAGGGCACGGGAGCTGATCTCTTGCCTGTCGAGAACCGGCATTACCTCGGGAACGATCATGGATGGCGATACTGCTTCGCTCGATTTCATCGACAAGATCGATAGCACCGGACCGGGTCTGCCGGTCAGGCTGGTTTGCGCACTCGAGCACAGCCCTGGCCTGGCTGCCGAGGAAGCGCGGTCATACCTTTTGTCGAAGGATCGACAGGGTCGCCGCTGGCGCGGTGGGCTCGTCAAACTCTTGCTTGATGGTGTTATCGATACGGGAACCGGTTGGCTCTATGAACCGGACACGTTGGGCGGCGGACTGAAATCATTCTGGCCCGACCCGGCGGACTATGCTGCAACCGTCAAACAATATGGCGATGCAGGATTTCAAGTCGCGACGCACGCTATCGGTGATCGAGCCATCGGTGCTGCGATCGACGCCTATGTCTCGGCCGGCGTGCGGTCCCGCCGAGGAGCTCCGCACCGCATTGAGCACCTGGAATGCCTTGCGGATAGGGATCTTGCACGTCTTTCCGCGGCGGGCATCACAGCATCAATGCAGCCCCTGCACATGCAGTGGCGAAAGGCGGACGGATCCGATTCATGGTCCAGTCGTTTGGGGGTCGAGCGATCGAAACGGGCCTGGAGGATCCGCGACGTCATAGATTCAGGCGCTCCGGTTGCGCTGGGCTCGGATTGGCCAGTGGCTCAGTACGACGCGCGCATCGGCATGGCATGGGCCCGCCTGCGTCGGATCCCGGGCCGGACCGATGCGCCCGTCTTTGAACCTTCACAGAGGTTGACAGCGCTCGAAGCGCTCAAGGGCTTCTCGGTCTGGGCCGCCGAGGCCCAAGGAGACCATGACCAAGGAACCATCCGGCCCGGCAACAAGGCCGACCTCGCGGTATGGGCCGACGATCCACTCTTGGTTTCCGCCGACGACATCATCGGGCTCCCGATCGAGTCGACCTGGGTGGATGGAGAAATTGTCTTTAGCCGGCAAGACTAAGCGGACGTCGCGGCCCAAGGCGTGCCAACGCGACGGTTCCAGCGGGATTCCACGTCCCGCGGCCGCCCCACCCACCCGGCGTCCTGGCGTCCCTGGCCGTTTAGTCTCTGCGGCTCCCTGACCGTCGGGCACACCCCCGGCTACCATGGCCTCATGACGTCCGGACAACGGCTGCGCCAGATCGCCAACTTGCTGAACGGGTCCACCCTTCTGGGCCTGCTGCTGGCAGCCGGCGCCCGGACGCCCGTCAGCTCCGGTCCGCGCGGACTGCTGATCGCGAGCCGCTACCGCTGGCGGCTTCCGTTTGCCGCGGCCTTCACCGTGGGCAACGTGATCGTGTTCCGCGCCGGCCCGGAATCCGCCCGCGCCAATCCGGCGCTGTTGGATCACGAGGAGCGCCACAGTACCCAGTACGCCTGGTGCCTTGGGTGGCCCTTCCTTCCGCTGTACTTCATCGCCGCGGGCTGGTCCCTCTGGCGGACGGGCAATCCGGGCAGCGCCAACTTCTTCGAGCGCCACGCCGGTCTGGAAGCAGGCGGCTACCCCCGGCCCGGCATGCCCGGGACCGCTCCACGGATCCAACGAAGAAAACGCAGTATCGGCGTTTCTGCCCCCGAACGTTATGAGGCCTGACATGACAGAGACCCCCAGAACCATCTCGGTCACAGGAACCGGCAGTGCCGAGGCGGTGCCGGACCTCCTGACCGTGTCGATCGGCGTTGAATGCCGCCGCGAGACCGTGGTCGAGGCCTACGCCGAGGCCGGCACACGATCGGCCGCCATCACGGCGGAGCTCCGGCAACATGGGGTGGACAGCGCTGACATGTCTACCTCCGGGCTGAACGTCCGGGCCGAGCTGAACTGGCAGGATGGCCAGGGCCAGACCGTGACCGGCTATCTGGCCTCCAGCACGCTCACCGTCAGGATCCGAGCGTTGTCCGCGTCCTCGCAGATCCTTGCCGCTGCCGTTACGGCCGGCGGCGACTCCGTCCGGCTGAACGGGCTGAGCCTCGGCTTCGCGGACTCCGCCGCCGTCGAGGCGCGTGCCCGGGAGGCCGCCTGGCAGGACGCCCGCAACACCGCCGCCCACTACGCCGCACTCTCCGGCGCTGGCCTGGGCAGGGTCCTTTCCCTTACCCAGCACACCGGTTTCCAGGCGCCGGTCCCGGTGGCGAAGATGCAGCGGGCGGTGGCGTCCGACTCGCTCACCGTTGAGGCCGGCGAGTCGAGCGTCACCGCCACGATCGGCGTCGTCTGGGAACTGCTCGAGTAATTGTTTGAGTAACTGCTCGTGTCGCCGACGGCGGCCGCTGCCCGCTTGATCCCTCGGATGGCACGCCGCTAGTGCGTTGCGCCGGCGGCGAGCCTGAGATCCGCCGTCGTCGCAAGCGCGGTGCGGACGACGACGGCGAGCGCCGCCGCCATCTGGTGCGCTGGCAGCGACGGGGTGCTGCTCCCGGCCGGAAGCTGGGTGTCCGCGTAGGGAGCGTGGACAAACCCTCCCCTGGTCCCCGGACGGAGCCGCAGGGCGTGCATGAGCGCGTAGAAGACGTGGTTGCAGACGTAGGTCCCGGCGCTCTGGGACACTTCCGCCGGGATCTGCTCGGCCGTCAACGCCGCGAGCGCCGGTTTGACGGGCAGCGACGTGAAATAAGCCGCCGGCCCGTCGCGCACCACGGGTTCGTCCACGGGCCGGTTGCCGGCGTTATCCGGGATCCGGGCGTCATCGCAGTTGATGGCCACCCGCTCCAGCGAGATGCGCGCCCTCCCGCCAGCCTGGCCGGCGCACAGCACAAGCTCCGCACGGAAGCGCTCGAGGGTCTCGGTCAATACCTTGGCCGAGGCGCCAAAGACGCAAGGCAGTTCCACCGCCTGGACATCCAGCCCTTCGGACTGGAGCAGCCGTGCCGCCGCACCGGCTGCGGCCCACGACGGATTGGCCGTCTCGCCGCCGAACGGCTCGAACCCGGTCAGGAGAATCATCGCCCCAGCCTAGCAACGCGCCCTAAGGCTGCGCGCGGCGACCAGGCGGCATCCTTGACATTTAGTCGAACATACATTCGAATATAGGCATGAGATGGGACGCACAAGCACTTGAGCGCGGCGATTCCCCGGCCGCCCTTTCCGCCGATTCGCCAGCCGCACCGGCCCTGCTGCCGCTGGCCGGGCTGGTGCGGTCCGTGTCCACCCCGGAGTTTGCCGGGATCACCTTCCATGAGGTCACCGCCAAATCGGTGCTCAACAAGGTGGTTGCCGGTTCGCGGATGCCTTTCGAATGGACCATCAACCCGTACCGCGGTTGCAGCCATGCCTGCGTCTACTGCTTCGCGCGCAAGAGCCACACCTATCTGGACTTCGACGCCGGCCTGGACTTTGACAGCCAGGTTGTGGTCAAAATCAACGCCGCCGAGATCCTGCGCAAGGAGCTGGCCAAGCCCTCCTGGCAGCACGAGCATGTGGCCCTCGGCACCAACACGGACCCGTACCAGCGCGCCGAGGGCCGCTATCAGCTCATGCCCGGCATCATCGGTGCCCTCGCCGATTCCGGCACTCCCCTGTCCATACTCACCAAGGGCACGCTCCTGGCCCGGGACATTCCACTGCTGAAGCATGCCGCGGCCCAGGTGCCGGTGGGGGTGGGCATTTCGCTGGCCATGACCAACGAAGAACTGTCCGAGGCCGTGGAACCGGGCACGCCCGGGCCGCGGGCACGGTTGAAGCTCATCTCCCGGCTGCGGGAGGCCGGCCTTCCCTGCGGGGTCATGGCCATGCCCATCCTGCCGTGGCTATCGGACAGCGACGACGCCCTCGACTCCCTCTTCGGCGCCCTGGCGGCGGCCGGCGCCACCGGTGTCACGGCCGGCGCACTGTATCTGAAACCGGGCACCCGTGAATGGTTCATGCAGTGGATCGCCCGCGAACATCCGCAACTGGCCGGCAAGTACCGCCGGCTGTACGGCAGCGGGTCCTATGCGTCCAAGGAATACCGGGCCTGGCTGGCCGGCCGCATCCGCTATTTCAAGGGCCTGCACGGCTTTTCCGGCTCGCAGGGATTCAGCCACAGGGATCTGGACGGCGGCACCGACGACGACGCCCGCCAGGAAGAGGCCCAGTACCCGGCGGGAAGCATCCCGGACACGGCCGGGCACGCAGGCGCCCGGCATGCTGGCCTCACCAGCTCAGCCCAGGCCAACACAGCCCAGCCCACATTGTTTTGAAGCCCGCCCCACCGCAGCGCGTCTTGCCTCGAGCGCAGTGAACCTGAAGCCACTTGACCTAGAGCGCAGTGAACCTAGAGCGCAGTGAACCTAGAGCGCTTTGACCGCGCCCAGCACCCTGGCGAGCGAATCCTTGGCATCCCCGAACAGGAGCGTGGTCTTGGGATCATGCAGGAGCTCGTTCTCGATGCCGGCAAATCCCGGGCGCATCGACCGCTTCAGGAACACGATCTGCTGGGCCTGCACCACTTCCAGGATCGGCATCCCGTAAATCGGCGAACCCGGAGAGGACTTGGCCGCCGGGTTGACGACGTCATTAGCGCCGACCACCAGCGCGATATCCGTGTTCGCGAACTCGGGATTGACTTCGGCCAGCTCCCGCAGCGACTCGTACGGCACGTTGGCCTCGGCCAGCAGCACGTTCATGTGGCCCGGCATGCGTCCGGCCACGGGGTGGATGGCGAAGACCACCTCCACGCCACGGGCAGCCAGCGCCGTGGCAAGTTCCGCCACGGTGTGCTGGCCCTGCGCCACGGCGAGTCCGTAGCCGGGAACGATCACCACCCGCTGGGCGTAACCGAGCTGGACGGCAACGTCCTCCGGCGACGAGCAACGTACGGGCCGGTCACTCAGGGCGGTGGAACCCGCCGTCGAGCCGCCCTTGAACGCCCCGAAGAGGATGCCGGCGACTCCGCGGCCCATGGCCGAGGCCATGACCTTCGTCAGGATTGTGCCGCTGGCGCCAACAAGCGTCCCGGCGACGAGCAGCAGGACATTGCCCAGGACCACACCGGACGCTGCCACCGCCAGTCCCGTGAAGGCGTTCAGCAGGGAGATCACGATCGGCACGTCCGCCCCGCCGACGGGCAACACCAGGAGCAGCCCGGCAGCGAGTCCCAGGCCCAGCAGCGCGAGCGAGAAGCCGAGCGACCCGGTCAGGACCACGAGCCCACCCGAGATGACTGCCCCCAGCAGGACGGCCCCCATGACCCAGGGCATGCCGGGAAACAGCAGCGGGCGGGTGCTGATGAGTTCCTGCAGCTTGCCCACAGTCACCGCGGAGCCGGCGAAGGACACCGCGCCCACCAGCATGGTGAAGACCACGGCCAGGCGGACCCATGGATCCTCGTTGTGGCCAAGTTCCAGTACGGCCACGAGTGCGGCGGCCCCGCCTCCGACGCCGTTGAAGAGCGCCACCAGTTGGGGCATCTGGGTCATCTGCACCCGCCGGGCCACGGGGACGGCGATCGCGGAGCCGACGGCAATGGCCACGAGGATGAGCGGAATATTTTCCAGCCGCGCCGAGAAGAACACGGTGACGACGGCGAGGAGCGCCCCGGCGGCACCGATGGCGTTGCCGCGGCGAGCTGTCCGCGGCGAGCTGAGGCCTTTGAGCGCCAGGATGAAGCAGACGGCAGCCGCAAGGTAGAGCAGGGCCGTCCATTCGGGGGTCAGGAGACTCATCGGCCCTCCCCCGCCACGCCGCCGCCGGAGCCCCCGTCACCGGGGTGTCCTGCTCCCGCGGTTCCGCCGGCTGTGGCGGCGCCGGTTGAGGCGGGTGTGCGTGCCCGCTTGTGTCCGCTGAACATCTCAAGCATCCGGTCCGTGACCACGAAGCCGCCCACCAGGTTGACGGTTGCCAGGACCACGGCCAGGAGCGCGATGCCAAGCACCCACGGGTCGCTGGCCTGTCCGGCCACAATGATGGCGCCGACCAGGATGATGCCGTGGATGGCGTTGGCGCCGGACATGAGAGGTGTGTGCAGCTTGCTGGTGACCTTGGAGACGACTTCGAAGCCGACGAACACCGCGAGCACCACCACTGTCAGCACCGCGACCGGGCCCATCATGCCTCCGTTTCCAGTGCTGCAGCGCTGGGGGCATGCCGCACGGCGCCGCCGTGGGTCAGGCACGTTCCGGCGACCACGTCGTCGTCGAAGTCCGGAGCCACTGCACCGCCTTCGGTCATGAGGGCGAGGAAGTTGCTGACGTTCCGGGCGAAAAGCCGGGACGCGTCGGACGGCATGGCGGATGCAGCGTCCTGCAGGCCCACGAGCGTGACCGACCCGCCGTCGACCGGCACCTGGACGTCCTGGCCGGCGATCACGCCTTCGACGTTGCCTCCGGACTCCGCGGCGAGGTCGACGACGACCGATCCGGCCCGCATGCTGGCCACCATAGCGGTGGTCACCAGCAAGGGAGCGGCCCGGCCCGGGATGGCCGCTGTCGTGATCAGGATGTCCGCTGCAGCGACGTGCGGGGCGAGGAGGCTGCGCTGGCGTTGCGCCCGGTCCTCGCCGAGGGCGCGGGCGTAGCCTCCGGTTCCTTCGGCCGCCGCATCGACGTCCAGGTTGATGAAAGTGCCCCCCATCGAGGCGACCTCGTCGGCGGAGGCGGCCCGGATGTCGTTGGCCGACACCCGGGCGCCGAGCCGTTTCGCCGTGCCGATCGCCTGCAGACCGGCGACACCGGCCCCGAGGACCAGCACCCTCGCCGGCGGGATGGTCCCCGCGGCGGTCATATAGAGCGGGAAGAACCGCGGGTACCGGACGGCGGCTTCGAGCACTGCGCGGTAGCCGGTCACCAGGGACTGCGAGCTGAGCGCATCCATGGACTGTGCCCGGGAAATCCGCGGAAGCAGTTCCAGGGCGAACGAGGTGATCCCGGCGGCGGCCAGCGCGCGGACAGTCGGCAGTTCCGAGGCCGGCGACCCCAGGCCGATGGTGACCGTGCCGGGCCGAAGCCGGGCCGCGGTCTCCGGGGTGAGCGGGCGCACATGGAGGAGGACGTCGAGGGCCTCGAACGGGAGGTCGGAGATCACCGTGGCGCCAGCCTCTTTGAAGGCGGCGTCCACGAACCCTGCTTCGGTGCCGGCGCCGCTCTCCACCAGGAGATGGAGCCCGAGGGCTGTCAGTTGCTGGACCGTCTCCGGTGTGGCCGCAACGCGGCGTTCCCCGGCTCGCTGCTCTCGTCCGACACCGACCTGCACGGCCACTCCTCTCGATTGCGTTCAGAGTAGGCACATGCCTGACGGTTTGGCGAGAGGCGGGCATCCAAAACCCGTCGGCGCGTCCGGGTCAGCTGCTAATCCCGGCTCCCACTCCGCGCGGCCCGGTGGCCCGGACTGCGGCCAGGAGGGCTTCTACGATGGGGAAGTCCGCCGGGATCCACGGCAGGCCCAGGACCTCCGCCGGGTTGCGGAGATCGAGCCAACGCAGTTCGTCGTGGTCTTCCAGCGGCCGGGGCTCTCCCTCAGCGAGTTCGGCGAACCAGACCCTCATCGCCGCCTTTTCGTTGAGCGGCCAGCCCGTGGCGGCCTCCGCCGGCAGCTCGGACCCGAGCCGCACCAGCACGCCCAGTTCTTCCCGGAGCTCGCGGTGCAGGGCGTCTTCGGCTGCTTCGCCTGGCTCCACCTTTCCGCCCGGGAACTCCCACATTCCGGCAAACTGCGGCGGCGCCGTGCGCCGGGCCACCAGGAGCATGCCCGGTTCGGCCAGGGAGTCCACTACTGCGCCGCCAACAACGCCAATGAGTCCAGTCACGCCCCCCAGTCTAAGACGGGCGCCGGGTCCGGCGTCGCGAGCACGGGGAACGGGTCGGAAGCGGGGAAACGGGGACGGGGACCGCGAGCGGCCGGGTAGGGGACAATGGTGGAGGCGGCCGCCCGAACCAGTTGCGGAATATTCGGCGCCCCCTCCCCGTTCTTTAAAGCATATTTATCTGTCCGATCCCCTCCGGACCCTTCCCGGAAAATCTCCCCGAAAAGACGAATGACAACCACCACATACGCCCCGGCGCCGTCCAAGACCGGCACCCGCCATGTTGCCCTGGCCATTATTGCCCTGGCGATGGGCGGATTTGGCATCGGCACCACAGAATTCACCATGATGGGCCTGCTCAAGGAGATCGAACAGGGCCTGAACATCAGCACGCCCGAGGCCGGTCACCTTATTTCGGCCTACGCCCTCGGCGTCGTGATCGGCGCGCCCGTGCTGGCCGCCGTCGGGGCCAAACTCCCGCGGAAGTACCTGGCCCTGGGACTCATGCTCTTCTTCAGCATCGCCAACCTCAGTTCCTTCCTCGCCCCGGACTACGGCTCCATGCTGGTGTCCCGGTTCGCCGCGGGTCTGCCCCACGGCGCCTTCTTCGGGGTCGCGGCCGTGATTGCCGCCTCCCTGGTGGCGCCGACCAAGCGTGGTTGGGCCATTTCGATGGTCATGGCGGGGCTGACGGTGTCCAACGTCATCGGCGTCCCCTTCGCAACCTGGCTTGGCCAGAGCTACGGATGGCGGCTCCTGTTCCTGCTGGTCGGCCTGATCGGCATCATTACGCTCGCCATGCTGTGGAAGTTCGTCCCGTTCCAGAAACCGCACGCAGACGCCAGCTTCCGCCGTGAGCTCGGCGCGCTCAAGCGGCTCCAGGTGTGGCTTGCGATCCTGGTCGGCATCGTCGGCTTCGGCGGTTTCTTCGCGACCTACACCTACATTGCGCACACCATGACCTCCGTGGCCGGTCTCCCAGCGCCTTGGCTGCCGCTGGTCGTGGCACTGTACGGCGTGGGCATGGTGGTGGGCAACATCGTTGGCGGCAGGATCGCCGACAAGTCCGTCATGGGCACGATTTACTGGGTGCTGCCCGCCACGGCGGTGGCACTCGTGGTCTATGCCGTTGGCGTCCATTGGGCCTGGTCCGCTCTGGTCATGGTGTTCGTGGTTGGCGCCGCCGGGTCCATGCTGGTGCCGGCCCTGCAGACCAGGCTTCTGGATGCCTCCCCCGACGCGCCGTCGCTGGCCTCCTCGCTCAACCATGCGGCGCTCAACGTCGCTAACGCCCTGGGCGCCTTCCTGGGCGGCCTTGTGATCGCCTGGGGCTGGGGCTACGTCGCGCCCGCGCTCGTAGGTGCGGTCCTTGCCGTGCTGGGGCTCGGGGTCGCTGCCATCAGCGGCGCCGTGGAACGCAGGCGGCCGCTGGCCTCCTAGCCGGCCCCTTGGCCCAGGCACGACGGTAGGGCAAAGGCGGACATGCTCGAAAAGAACGGCAGTCCTGTCCAGTGGTGAACTGGACAGGACTGCCGTTTTCTTTAGGGACTGCCGTTGTCTTTAGGGCCGTTGTCTTATTTGGGGCCGGGCTGGACCGCCATGCGGCTCAGGGGGCGCTGACGCGCTGCACGTCCGGTTCCAGGTAGATGACCCGGGCAATCGGGACGGCTTCGCGGATCCGGACCTCTGCGTCATCAATCGCCTTCGCAATGTCCTGGCCCGAGTCCGAGCGGCCGATGCTGATCTTGGCCGCCACCAGCAGCTCCTCAGGGCCAAGGTGCATGGTCTTGAGGTGAATGATGGTGGTGCCGCCGCCTTCGATCGCGCTGCGGATCTTGGCGACGTCATCGCGGGTGGCCGACTCGCCCAGCAGCAGGGACTTGGTTTCCATGGCCAGCACCACAGCGATCGCCACGAGCAGCAGACCGATCATCGCGGTGCCGAGGGCGTCCCAGATGCCATTCCCGGTCAGGAGCGTCAGGCCCACGCCGAAGAGCGCGAACACCAGGCCCACGAGGGCGCCGAAATCCTCCAGCAGGATCACCGGGAGTTCCGGCTGCTTGGCATTGCGGATGAACTTGATCCAGCCTTGCTTTCCCCTGAGGTGGTTGGATTCGATGATCGCTGTCCGGAACGAGAAGGACTCGGCAATGATCGCGCCAATCAGGACGGCAAGCGGCACCCACCAGAAGTCCCCTTCAATGGCGTGCGGGTGCTGGATCTTTCCCCAGGCCTCATAGAGTGCGAACAGGCCGCCGACGCTGAAAAGCACAATCGAGACGATGAAGGCGTAGATGTAACGCTCGCGGCCGTAGCCGAACGGGTGCTCGGGGCTGGCTTGCCGCTGCGCGCGCTTGCCGCCGACCAAGAGCAGCAGCTGGTTGCCGGAGTCTGCGAGCGAGTGAATCGCCTCGGCCAGCATGGACGAGGACAGCGTCAGAAAGTAGGCGACGAACTTCAAAACGGCGATGGTCAGGTTTGCGGCCAGTGCCGCGAGAATCGCCTTGGTACCGCCATTTGCAGCCACGTGAGCTTCTCCTTGTGGGGTTCTTCGGGGGTGTATGCGAACACCGGAAGAACCCAGCGCCCACAAGGAATACCGTACCCGTTTCCAGGCTGCCGCCGAACCGCGACAGTGACCAACGCAGCCACGTAACGATTGGGTAGTCCCCTGCTGACAAGCAATCGGCCCTATGTTAGCTTGAAGCCATATTCGGGATTCACAATTTGGATGCCGACGAATATGTAGGAGGAGACATGGGCTTTCTTGGCTGGATCATTCTCGGACTCATAGTAGGTGCAATCGTCAAGGCAGTCGTGCCCGGCAGGGTCGGCGGCGGCTGGGTTACCAGCCTCGCGCTCGGCGTCGTCGGCGCAGTTGTCGGCGGCTGGATCGGGGACCTGCTGTTCGGCGGCGGCACGATGGAATTCTGGAATCTCGGTTCCTGGCTGCTGGCCATTGTCGGTGGCATAGCGGCTGCCCTCATCTACGGCGCCATCACAGGACGCAACAAGACCACCACATAATTCTTCAAGGCACTGACTGCACACTGTGTGTGGAGCGGCAGTGACAGCACGACGGCGGGGCCCACCATTCGGTGGGCCCCGCCGTCGTTTACACCACCGTTGGTCACACTGCCGTTGCTTGCCCTGCCGTTGGTTGCCCTGCCGGCTGCCG
Organism: Arthrobacter sp. P1_B3; assembly: GCF_056406615.1. NCBI lineage: Bacteria > Bacillati > Actinomycetota > Actinomycetes > Micrococcales > Micrococcaceae > Arthrobacter > Arthrobacter sp. P1_B3. Next base: position 58,914 of record NZ_JBFTZV010000005.1, read on the forward strand.
GACGTGCTTGCTCCCTGCTGAACCCTGGGCCGACCCCTAGCGCGCCTGCTGGGAACGGGCGCTGGCGTACAGGCAGACGGTGGCTGCAGTGCCGAGGTTCAGGCTTTCCGCTCCCCCGTAGACCGGCACGGCCACTCTGTGGTCCGCCAGCGCGATCTCTTCCTCGGACAGACCCTGCGCCTCATTGCCGAAGAGCCAGGCCGTGGGGTTCTCCAGCGCGTAGACCGACTCGGCCGCGGCGGCTCCCAGGCGGCGGGCCGCGTTCTCGTCCTGGAGACGGTCCAGGTTCAGCTGGCCCTGGCCGTCCGCCGCGAGGATTCCGATGCCGCGTTCCTTGCAGCGGGCCACCAGTTCCGCCACGTCAGCGCCGAGCACCACGGGCAGATGGAAGAGGGATCCCGCCGTCGAGCGCACGGCCTTGGGGTTGTAGATGTCGACGCTGGATGCGGTCAGGATGACAGCGTCGGCGCCGGCGGCGTCGGCCGCGCGCAGGACGGTGCCGGCGTTGCCGGGGTCGCGGACCTGGCACAGGACCGCGATGAGCCGCGGCGCGGCGTCAAGCACCCGCTCGAGGCTCACGTCCAGGAAACCGCAGACCGCGAGAATGCCCTGCGGGGTGACCGTGTCCGCCATCGCGGCGAGCACCTCGTCGGTGGCGAGGTACGCGGTGGTGCCCTCCGCGAGGGCCTCCAGATCCGGGTGCCGGTCGAGGCAGGCCTCGCTCGCGTAGACCTCATAAACAATGCCGGGCTCGCCCGCGGCAATCCTTTTCTGGTGCAGCGTCAGGGCCTCGCGCACGGCCTGCGGCCCCTCCGCAAGGAACTCGCTGCGCTTTAAACGGGCCGGGCGCCCGGCAAGTTGTGCCACCTTCCTCACTCGATCAGCTCGAGGATTGGAAAGTGGAAAGTCTTGCGGGCGCCCGGTTTCGTTCATATAAGAACCTTAGTTGCTTTCGCAGCCGGTTCTCGAACGGCGCAGTTTTCAACGGCGGCAGGAACTACTTTGCGGCCTCGGCGTCAGCCTTCTTGGCAGCAGGCTTCTTCGCGGGAGCCTTCTTGGCAGCCTTCGGAGCCGGAGCGGCCTCAGCCTGGACGGCCGGAGCGGACGTGTCGGCGGGCAGCGAGTCCTTGGCGACCTTGACCAGCGCAGCAAAGGCGTTGGCGTCGGAAACGGCAAGCTCGGCCAGCATGCGGCGGTCAACCTCAACCTCAGCGGCCTTCAGGCCCTGGATCAGTCGGTTATAGGTCAGGCCGTTGGCGCGCGATGCGGCGTTGATACGCTGGATCCAAAGACGGCGGAAGTCGCCCTTCTTCTTCTTGCGGTCACCGTAGCTGTACACAAACGAGTGCAGCAGCTGCTCTTTTGCCTTGCGGTACAGGCGTGAACGCTGTCCACGGTAGCCCTTTGCGCGTTCGAGGATAACCCGGCGCTTCTTGTGGGCGTTAACCGCCCTCTTCACACGTGCCACGTGCGTACTCCTTAGAAAATTCTGATCCCAAGCGTCTACTGCCGGATCGGTCCGGCTGGCCTGAGAAGCCTTTTTGGTAGTTGACTGCTGCCAGGTGGCGAACAGTCAGAGAACTTGGAACTTAGATGCCGAGCATCTTCCGGATGACCTTGGCGTCGCCCTTGAAGACGATCTTGTCGCCGGCAAGGCGACGGGTCAGCCGGGAGGACTTGTGCTCGAGGTAGTGGCGGCGGTTGGCCTGCTGGCGGCGCAGCTTGCCGCTACCGGTCAGCTTGAAGCGCTTCTTAGCACCACTGTGGGTCTTCATCTTCGGCATGGGAACCGATCTCCTTACGTATCCGCAGAAAAGTCTGCAGCTCTTTCGTGCAGCCGCCCCTGCGGGCGGCATGCTGGTTGCCTGCTGCCGGACATTTCTGTCCGGCAGCCGTGAACTAGTTGGTTTTCTTGCTGCCAGGCTTGGCGGCAGCCCGGGGGGCGGCCGGCCGTGCGGCGGGCTTCGGCGCTGAAGGCCTCGGCACCGGCTTCGGAGCAGCAACCGGCTTCGGTGCCGCCGCCGGAGCCGGAGCGGCTGCCTTTTCCTCAGGAGCCTTGGCCGGAGCGGCCTTCGGAGCCTCGGGAGCCTTGGCTACCGCCGGCTTCTCGGCTGCCTTCGGAGCCTCGGGAGCCTTGGCTTCCACCGGCTTCTCGGCTGCCTTCGGAGCCACGGGAGCCTTGGCTTCCACCGGCTTCTCGGTTGCCTTCGGAGCAGGCGTCTTCGGTGCTTCCTGGGCAGGAGCCTCTTCGACCTTGGTCTCTTCGGCCTTGGCTTCTTCAACCGGGGCCTCTTCGACCTTGGCTTCTGCAACCGGGGCTTCTTCGACCTTGGTTTCCTCGACGGGAGCCTCCGTTGCGGGAGCCTCCGGCGATACGACGTAGCCTTCCGGCAGGAGGTCGGAGAGTGTCTGGGTCAGCGGGGCGTTGCCACCGGAGACATCGACGCGTCCCGAAGCCTTGGCTTCGTTCTCAGCCTTGGCTTCTGCGCGCTGCGTTGCGCGGCGCGCCTCCGCCTTGGCTTCAGCCTTGTTCTTCAGCGGGCCAACCACCATGACCATGTTGCGGCCATCGATCCGCGGGCTTGACTCCACCACACCAACTTCGGCGACGTCGTCGGCGAAACGCTGGAGCAGGCGGATGCCCATCTCGGGGCGCTGCTGCTCACGGCCACGGAACTGGATCATGGCCTTGACCTTGTCGCCGGCACCGAGGAAGCGGAGCGCGTGGCCGCGCTTGGTCTCGTAGTCGTGAGTATCGATCTTCAGGCGGAAGCGGATTTCCTTCAGGACCGTGTTGGTCTGGTTCTTCCGGGCCTCGCGTGCCTTGACAGCGGCTTCGTACTTGTACTTGCCGAAGTCCATCAGCTTGCACACCGGAGGCTTCGCCTGCGGTGCAACTTCAACGAGATCAAGATCGGACTCGGCAGCCAAACGCAGGGCATCCTCAATACGGACAATTCCTACTTGTTCGCCTGCAGGGCCGACCAGCCGCACCTCGGGGACGCGGATACGCTCATTGATTCTTGGCTCGCTAATGTTAAAGCTCCTGTGTTCGTGAGGGGTATTCCACCGGCAAAAAGAGAAGGCCCCCAATTGCCAGAGCAATCGAAGGCCTCGAGATCGGAGTGCCGCCCTCAGCGGGGCGACATGCACTTCCTGCGGACCGGAGTCCGAGGTAGTGCCCGACCAGGTACCCGGCAACCTTGTCTCCTGTGAGGGAGGGGCTTCCCTAAGGAAGTTTCGCGGCTGACGCGGGTGGGAGAGAACTCCGCTTGCAAACTAAAGTCAACTCTACAGAAAGATACCCGTTCAACGCACATGTGCGTCGCCGGGCGCCATCTTCGGGCTCGAACTTCAGCCAGAAGCACAACCTGAATCACTGCAAAATAACGACATTTAGTCGGTCTGTGACAAGCTTACCAGCATGAGCACTTCAGACAGCAATTCCCACGTCTTCGAGCCCGCAGCCCCCCAGGCCGACGTCTCGCAGCAGATCCGCGACATTTCGGAAGTCCCCGCGATCGAGGTCATCACCACGGCCGCCGTGCACCTGATGAGCGCCTCCGCGGTAAAGCTCGGCCTGGCCGCCGAGGAAAATGCCCAGGACCTCAAGGACCTGGACGAGGCCCGCAAACTGATCACCGCCCTCGCCGGCCTGGTGACCGCGGCGGCGCCGGAAATCGGCTCCCAGCACGCGGGACCGTTGCGCGATGGACTTCGCTCGCTCCAGCTGGCCTTCCGCGAGGAATCAATCATCCCGGATGCTCCGGGCAAGGGCCCGGGCGAGAAGTACACCGGCCCGGTCAACTAAGTACTTTCGTCACTATGAAGCGGCGGCGGGCGGACCACTGAGGTTCGTTTGCGGTGCCGCACGCGGCGTCAGCGGACGGTCAGGCGTGGGCCAGGCGGCGGCGCCGCACGTGCTGCAGGACGAGTCCCACCAGGCAGAGGGCCACTCCTGCCAGCCCCACGGACACGAAGCCGGCCGAGGGGCCGATGAGGTCGATGAACAGCCCGGCGAGCGGCGCACCCAGCGCCACTCCGCCGGTGAGCGATGAGCCGTACCAGCCCATCGCCTCGCCGCGCCGGCTTTCGTCAACCAGTTCGGCCACCTTTTCCGAGGCCGCCGACAACACCGGCGCGCACAGCAGGCCCGGCAGCAGCGCGAGCAGGCTGAGCGTCCAGACGTCGGTCGCGAAGGCCATCGGGATGGTCAGCGCCGACATCCCCAGCAGCAAGAGGATCGGGGAGATGGGCCGGTGCATGGCGCCGTAGAGGATGCCGCCCACCACCGAGGCCGCGCACCAGAAGAGGAACACGATACCGATTTCGGCCTCGTGGCCGCCGGTCTGTAGGGCTGCAACGATGCCGACGTCGGTGCCGCTGAGGACCATGCCGGCACCGGCGGCGACAGCAAATACGGCGGCGACGGCGGCGGTGAACCAGCTGAAGTTGTGGATGACCCTGTGTCGCAGGCCGGAGCCCCGCTGGCGCCGTTCCTCGGCGGCGGCTGCCAGGGGTGCCAGTTCGGCTGCGGCCTCCTGCAGATGGGCCGGCGCGGCGGCGACGACGGCGGCTTCCGCGCATTCCAGTTCCTGCGCCTCGAGCGCGGCGTCGGGGGAAGCGCTCCGGGTGGGCGGGTTGAACCACATGAGGAAGAGTCCCGAGACGGACGTGGCTACTCCCACTACAGTCAGGCCCAGGACGGAGTGCCCGCTGGTGGCGACGACGGCTCCGACAGCGGGGCCAATCATGAAGACCAGTTCGGTGGCGATGGCGTCCAGGGTAAAGGCCGTGCGGCGCTGTTCACCGGGGGCCAGCACGCCCAGCGACTGCCGCACCACGCTGAAGATGGGGAGGGTCAGCAGGCCTCCGACGAACACCAAGGGAAGCAAGGCCTCGTAGGACACGTGCGGCACGATCGACCAGATCACGGTCTCGGAGATGACGGACGGAATCAGCGCCTTACGCAGCCCCACGGTGTCGACCCGGCGCCCGCGCCACGGCGCGCCGACAGCGATTCCGATCGTCATCACGGCGGCGGCTGCGCCGGCGGCCGCGTAGCCCTGGCCGAGGGTCAGGACGATGTGCAGGGTCAGCAGGACGCCGGCCGCCGAATGCGGTATGCGGGCGATCATGCCGACCAGCAGGAGCCGCCTGATGGGCCGGACGGCCAGCAACTGACGGTAAAGCGCGAAGTTCACGGACTACATCCTTCTGGTACTGCCACGGCAGCACCGGGAAGTCCCCCCGTTGGGCCGTCAGCTATGGTGCTGCGCGCTGCAGCTTGACCTCGATCGAATCAACCCGCTCGGCAAAGATTTCATTCCGGGCCCAGGCGTTGTTGAGGCCAGCGACGATGGACTGCACGCCGGCGGCGTCGAGCCCGTCTTCAAGGTAGAGGACCACACGGAGTTCCGGGCCGGCTCCCCCACCGGGGAGCCGCCTGCCATCGGCCGTGGCCGAGGCAACTCCACCCCCAGGATGAATTTCAACACGGCGGACCGCCGGAAAGCTAACTGCGCCCTCCCCGAGGGCCCCTGCGAGGTCCGGATCGGCGTACGACGGCGTCCAGGTCTGCTGCTGGGCGAGGGCCCAAACCGCCGGCCTGCGCACCACGAACGTCAGGTCGGAGCCGGGATCGAGCACCAGCAGCTCGGCGCCTTCCGCGACCGCGGACAGGGCGGCGCGGGCCGCGTACACGGCGACCGGCCTGGCTTCCGGGTGCCACGCCTTCAGTGCCGCCGCCGACGTGAACACCGGCATGGCGGTCCGCCCGTCCGGCGCCTTGAGCGTCACGAGGGCCATGTCGGCCTGTTTGTCCGAGTGCAGCTGGTCCCCGTGGGGCCCGGCCGCGGCCTCGCCCTCTTCGGCGAGCTGGGCGAGGATTGGCACGAACACCCGGGCGGTGGCAAGCGCGGCCACCACGGCCGCCTCGTCGCCCGTGCCCGCGGCGAGGCCGGCCAGCGCCGCCAGGTAGCCGGCGTCGGCGGTGCCGTCGTCGTCCTCGAAATTGTGGATCTTTGCGTCATCGCCGGACAGACTGCGGCCCGCCCAGGGTTGGCCGGCGGAGTCCGTGGCCCCGCCGGCGCCGGCAAGGGCGGCCGCGATGTGTCCGGGCAGATGCCGGACCGGACCGGCCCCGGTGCCCGGCTGCGCTGCGTCATGGGAGTCGTGGGGATCGTGGGTGTGCGTCATGGGCACTGACCGCCTAGCGGCGGCCGGCTGCGTCGAGGGCCTCAGGCAGGGTGAAGTTGCCGTTGTAGAGGGCCTTGCCGATGATGGCGCCTTCGACGCCGAGCGGCACCAGGGAACGCAGGACCAAGAGGTCCTCAAGGCTGGAAATGCCGCCGGAAGCGACCACCGGTTTGCCGGTCTTCTCGACCATCTGGCGCAGGAGTTCGACGTTGGGGCCCTGGAGCGTGCCGTCCTTGGTCACGTCGGTGACGACGTACCGGGCGCAGCCGGCGTCCTCGAGGCGGCCGAGCACCTCCCAGAGGTCCCCGCCTTCCTTGGTCCAGCCCCGGCCGGCGAGGGTGGTGCCGCGGACATCCAGGCCGACGGCGATCTTGTCGCCGAAGCGTTCGATCACCCGGGCCGTCCACTCCGGGTTCTCCAGTGCCGCGGTGCCCAGGTTCACGCGGGCAACGCCGAGGTCGAGGGCTTTCTCGAGGGATTCGTCGTCGCGCAGGCCGCCGGAGAGCTCCACCTTGATATCGAGCCGGCCGACGACCTCGCGCAGGAGCTCGGCGTTGGAGCCGCGCCCGAACGCGGCATCCAGGTCAACCAGATGCACCCACTCAGCCCCCTGCTGCTGCCAGTTGAGGGCGGCCTCCAGCGGGGTACCGTAGCTCGTCTCGCTGCCGGCTTCGCCCTGCACGAGCCGGACGGCCTGGCCGTTGACGACGTCGACGGCGGGCAGCAGCTCAAGTACGGGCAGCGGGGTTTCGGTGGTCATCGTGGAGTCCTCAGCTTGGGGATGGTAGTTGGGAGCGGGGCCGTCAGGCCGCCGGCAGGGTCAGGAGGTAGGCAGCCAGCAGCGACATTCCGGCCAGGATGTAGAAAACGATCTGCACCCAGAGCGGACTTTTCTGCTGCCGGAAGGAGATCGCGCCGCCAACCAGCAGGCCGGCGACGCCCATGAGCACCAGGGACCACATCTAGGCGGTCCGTTCCGGGGCTGCGGTTTGTTCCGGGGACGTGGGGCGCAGGCCCTGGACCCAGTTGCGCAGCAAGCGGGCGCCGGCGTCGCCGGACTTCTCCGGGTGGAACTGGGTGGCGCACAGCGGGCCGTTTTCCACAGCCGCGATGAACGGGGCACCGTGGTCGGACCAGGTCACCAGGGGCGCCGCCATCCTCGGCTGGATGACGTCGAAGTCCCAGTGCTGGACACCGTAGGAGTGCACGAAGTAGAAGCGCTCGCCCTCGACCCCGGCGAACAGCTTGGACCCCTCCGGGACGGAGACGGTGTTCCAGCCCATGTGGGGCACGACGTCGGCCGGCAACAGCTCCACCTTGCCAGGCCACTCCCCCATGCCCTCGGCTTCCGTGCCGTGCTCGACGCCGGCCTCGAACAGCACCTGCAGTCCGACACAGATGGCCAGCACGGGGCGGCCTCCGGCGACACGGCGGCCGATCATGCGGATGGCGTCAACGGCTTTGAGTTCGCGCATGACGGTTTCGAAGGCGCCGACACCGGGGACAACGAGGCCGTCGGCGTTGAGGACGTCTTCGGGCTTGGAGCTGAGGATGACCTCGGCGCCGGCCCGCTCAAGCGCGCGGACGGCGGACCGGACGTTCCCGGAGCCGTAGTCCAGCACCGTGACGGTGGGCTTGCCCTCCGGGGACACCGGCTTGGTCGCGGCGGCGGGGTCGATGATGGCCCCGTCGCGAAGCAGCGGGCCGGTCACAAAGCACCCTTTGTGGACGGAATGCCCTCGACGCGGGGATCCGGTTCGACGGCTGCGCGCAGCGCCCGGGCAAAGGCTTTGAACTGGGCCTCGACGATGTGGTGGGGGTCGCGCCCGGCAGTGACGTTCATGTGCAGGCAGATCCCGGCGTGCAGCGTGATCGCCTCGAAGACGTGGCGGGTCAGGGAGCCCGTAAAGTGGCCGCCGATCAGGTGGTATTCCTGGCCTGCCGGCTCACCGGCGTGGACCAGGTACGGACGGCCGGAGACGTCTACGACGGCCTGTGCGAGGGCCTCGTCCAGGGGCACGGTCGCCTCGCCGAACCGGCGGATCCCGGCCTTGTTCCCCAGGGCGGTCCGCAGAACCTCGCCGAAGGTGATGGCCACGTCCTCGACAGTGTGGTGGACATCGATGTGGGTGTCGCCGGTGGCCTTGACGGTCATGTCAATCAAGGAGTGCTTGCTGAGGGCGGTCAGCATGTGGTCGTAGAACGGGACCGACGTGCTGATGTCTGAAACGCCGGTGCCGTCCAGGTTGATCTCGACCAGGACCGAGGACTCACTGGTGGTCCGTTCCATGCGTGCGGTCCGGCCCTCGGCGGCGGTGGATCCCGTGTTGCTCATGTAGATGTGTCCTTTGGAAGAAGGCAGGGTGTTGGGCAGTCTGGCGGGGCGCTCGGGCTCCCCACCAAGTCTAGGCCTGCGGCTTTGCGGAGCCGTTCAGGATGCGTTCAAGCGCCTCAAGGAAGGCTGTGGTTTCTGTCTCAGTGCCGGCGGTCACGCGAAGGTGCCCCGGGATGCCGACGTCGCGGATCAGGACACCGGCGTCCAGCATGTCCTGCCAGACCGCGTGGGGGTTTTCCAGGCCGCCGAAGAACACGTAGTTGGAATCGGAGGCGGCCGGGCTCAGGCCCAGCCGCGTCAGTTCCGCCACGATCCGGTCGCGCTGGCGCTTGATGTCCTCGACGTCGGCCATGAGCGCTCCCCGGTGGCGCAGGGCGGCCAGGGCCGCGGCCTGGGTGATGGCGGAGAGATGGTACGGGAGACGGACCAGGCGCAGGGCGTCCGCGACTTCCGGTGCGGCGGCCATGTAGCCAAGCCTTGCGCCGGCGAGGGCGAAGGCCTTGCTCATGGTGCGCGAGACGATGAGCCGCTCCCGGCCAGGCAGCAGGGTGAGCGCGCTGGGCGTGCCGTCGTGGGCGAACTCGTGGTAGGCCTCGTCAACGATCACGATGGTTTGACTGGCTTCGCCGGCGTCATAAACGGCCTCGACGACATCAAGCCCCAGCCCCGTACCGGTCGGGTTGTTCGGGGAGCACAGGAAAACAATGTTGGGCTGAAGCTCGCGCACCTGCCGGGCCGCCGATTCCGCGCTGAGCCCATAGTCCGCGGCGCGGGCACCGACGATGTACTCCGTATCCGTGCCGGAAGCCAGCAGCGGGTACATCGAATACGTCGGAGGGAACCCGAGGGCCGTCCGGCCGGGGCCGCCGAATGCCTGGAGAATTTGCTGAAGGACTTCGTTGGATCCGTTCGCGGCCCAGATATTCTCCGCGTCCAGGCCGTGGCCAAGGTATTCGGCGAGGGCCTCGCGCAATTCGGTGAACTCGCGGTCCGGATAGCGGTTCAGCCCGGCAGCGGCGGAGCTGACGGCCTCGGTGATCGCCGCGCGGACATCGGCCGGGACACCATGGGTGTTCTCGTTGACGTTGAGCAGGATGGGGACGTCCAGCTGCGGCGCACCATACGGACGCAGGCCACGCAGATTGGTTCGGAGGGGCAGTCGGTTGAGGCGCTCAAGCTGGTCAGTCACGTGACCAGTTTAAGTGGTAGCGGGACGGGCACTGAAACTGTGACGTCCGCGACTGCACTTGGGGGATGTCGCTTGGCTTGGCGGGTACTACTTGGACGGGACGAACAGCTGCTGGCCCGGCATCACACGGGCGGCGTCCAGGTTGTTCAGCTGCGCGATATCGGCCACGACGTCGCGGGGATCGCGCTCCGGAGCCAACGACCCTGCAATGGCCCAGAGGGACTCCCCCGGCTGCACCGTCACGGTGACAGTCGGCGTCAGCGAGAGCTGGTCAGCGGAATCCGCTGCTTTCGCGGGAGCGTTGAGGAATCCGCTGAGCGACAGGATGAACGCCGCCAGAAGGATCAGCGGGACACCGAAGAAGACGAAGCGTCCGCGCTGGGTAAGCCGCAGCGGCGGCTGCTTCGGCCGGCGGCCGGAAACCGCGGCCCCCGCCCCGCTGCGGTTGTGATTCGTGACGCCCTGAACAAAGACGCCCTGAACAAAAGTGTCTTGAAACGCGCTTGAAGCTGACATGAACTGAGCCCTCCTGGACCATACGGTGCCGCCCGGCGTACTCCACGTACTCGCCGCCAACCGGCCGAACCTTCGAACATAGAACCGAACAGCGGATCCGAAGTGGAAACCTCGAAATCGAACACATATTCGAACCTTGCTCGTTCTGTTTTAGCACTTACTAACGAACGATGTCGAGACTCGCTAGAACAAATGTTTGAAAAAGCCCTGCGGCTGGCCTATTTTTGAGGGACAGGACAACCACTAACGAACTCCCTGTGTGAATTCGTTAGTAGTTGATCAGCAGGGTCTGACATTTCAGGCCGGAAGGTCCCGGTGACAGCAGCCACGGCAGCCGGGCGGAACGGAAAGGCGTTGGCGAACATGGCAGCACAAGCCACCGGCGGCAGGGCCACCTCACGGAGCCCGCAGCCCGCCCGGGCCCCCAAGAGCCTCACCGTCCGGCAAAAGAAAATCCTGGAGACCATCCAGCGGTCCGTCACGGACAAGGGCTACCCGCCCTCCATGCGCGAGATCGGCGACACCGTCGGCCTCGCCAGCCTGTCGAGCGTGACCCATCAGCTCTCCCAGCTTGAAAAGCTCGGCTACCTGCGGCGCGATCCGAAGCGCCCGCGGGCCATGGAAGTGCTCATGCCGCTGACCCTGGACGAGGGGACCACACCGATTTCGGGTGTCGGGAAGTCCAGCGGCCTGCGGGCCGTCGGCGGCCTCTCGGTGTCTGAGCTCGCCAGCGCCACCGACACGGCAATGGTGCCGTTCGTCGGACGCATCGCCGCCGGCGGACCCATCCTCGCGGACCAGGTAGTGGAGGACGTCATGCCGCTGCCCCGCCAGCTCGTGGGCCATGGCGAACTCTTCATGCTCAAGGTGGCTGGCGACTCGATGATTGATGCCGCGATCTGCGACGGTGACTGGGTGGTTGTCCGCCGCCAGGGTGACGCCGTGAACGGCGACATCGTTGCCGCCCTGCTGGACGACGAAGCCACGGTCAAGACATTCCGCCAGCGGGACGGCCACACCTGGCTGCTGCCGCAAAACACCCAGTACGAACCCATCCTCGGCGACCACGCCGTCATCATGGGCAAGGTCGTCTCGGTACTCCGCTCCCTCTAACCATCCCCGGCGAGGCCGCCGGCTTCAGTCCCGGCCAGCTCCCGCTTCAACGTGGGACTCAGCCGTTCGCGGAGTCCTTCGCCAGGCGCTCCAGGGCAGCCATGGCTATCGATGAATCGGTGGTGGGCCAGAACGGCGGAAGCGCGGCGCGGAGGAATCCGCCGTAGCGCTCCGTGGACAGCCGCGAATCCAGCACTGCCACCACGCCCTTGTCCGACGTCGAACGGATCAGCCGTCCGGCGCCCTGCGCGAGCCGAATGGCGGCGTGCGTGGCCGAGACGGACATGAAGCCATTGCCGCCCGCCTGGGCGACGGCCCGCGAGCGTGCCGTCATCAGCGGGTCGTCCGGCCGCGGGAAGGGAATCCGGTCTATAACCACCAGCCGGCAGGACACCCCAGGAACGTCGACGCCCTGCCAGAGGGACATTGTGCCGAACAAACAGGTGTCCGGCTCGTCGGCAAATTGCCGCACGAGCGCCGTCATGGTCGACTCCCCCTGGCACAGGATGCTGAGGCCCAGCCGGGGCCGCATGGCCTCGGCGGCTTCCTCCGCCGCGCGCCGCGAGGAAAACAGGCACAAGGCACCGCCACGGGAAGCGCGGATCAGCTTCTCCAGCTCATCCAAGGCCTCGGGGGAAGTCCCGCGGCCGGGTTTGGGCAGGTGCCGGGCGACATAGAGGATACCCTGCTTCGGATAGTCGAACGGGGACCCGACGTCGACTCCGGTCCAGCTCGGGGCGCCATTGCCAACGAGGCCGAGGCCTCCGGCTGCAGGCTCGAAGGCAGCGCCAATGGCCAGTGTGGCCGAGGTCAGGATGACGGTGTGGTCCGCGAACAAACCCTCGCGCAAACGCCCCGCGACGCTCAACGGGGCAACATTGATCAGGGCCGGCGCGCTCTCGTCCGGCTGGGAGTAGCCCTGCACCGGGTCGAAGCTGCTGTTGCGGGAGAACCACACTACTTCGCGGTTTTCGCGCGCGGCCAGGAGGCGCTCACAGAGTTCCAGGATGACCATCAGGCGTGAGCGCGCCAGCTGGCGTCCGCCGTCGGCCGTCGTGGAGCTGTCGCCCTTGGAATCGGACAGGGCGGCGCGGCACGCGTCGCGCAGCTGGTCGATGCAGTCCAACTGCCCGCTGTTCAGGCCGTTGGGCATCAGCCCGCTGGGGACCCCGTCGATGGCCAGCTCCAGGTGGGCCGCGGCATTGTTCAGCGCGTCCACGGTGATGCCCGTATGTTTCCGGGCCCCGGACGCGGCGGCGTGCACCATCGCCACGGAGAGCTGACCTGAGACCGCGCCCGTGACGCGGTCCTGAAGTTCGTGCGCCTCGTCCACCACCACGACGTCGTACTCGGGCAGCACCGCCAGACCCTCGAAGGCGCTGACGGCGAGCATGGCGTGGTTGGTGACCACGACGTCGGCGTCGGCGGCGTTCTGCCGTGCCAGCTCGCTGAAACATTCGGCCGCGAGCGGGCACTTCTGCGCGCCGAGGCACTCCATGGAGGTAACCGAGACCTGGCGCCAGGCCCGGTCCGTGACGCCGGGCATGAGCTCGTCGCGGTCCCCCGTCGCGGTCTCCTCGGCCCATTCGCGGAGGCGGACGACTTCCTTGCCCAGCTGGGAGGACGGCCCGCCAAGCGCGGCAGCGAAATGCGGCACGCTCGTGTCCTCGCCAAGGGAAAACAGCTGTCCCTCGGAAGGTTCTTCGGACGGGAAACCGCCCTCGAGTTTGTGCCGGCACACGTAGTTGGACCGGCCTTTCACCAGGGCGACCTTGACGGGCCGTTCCAAGGCAGGGGTGATGGTCTTGAGCAGCCTGGGCAGGTCCCGGCCCACGATCTGCGTCTGCAGCGCCAAGGTTGCGGTGGACACCAGGGTGGGCTTGTTGCTGGTCAGCGAATGGGCGATCAGCGGAATCAGGTAAGCCAGCGATTTGCCGGTGCCGGTGCCGGCCTGGACCAACAGGTGGTCGCCGCTGTCTATCGCGCGCGCCACCTGCCGGGCCATTTCGTGCTGGCCATCGCGGCTCTGGCCGCCCATGCCGGACACGGCACGGTCGAGAAGTTTCACCACGAACTCCTCGCCGGCCGCACCGGCAACCGAATCGGCGTCTGCAGTTCCCGCGTCCGCGGGTTCAGCGTCGGGCAATTCAACGTCCGCAGGTTCAACGTCCGAAGGTTCGGCCTCAGCCCTGGTCACCGCTGCCTCAGTCATTGCTGATGAAGGGATCCAGTTCAGCGGCGAGTCCTTCACGCACCATCACCACGGCACGGGTTCCGGTTTCCTCATGGTCGAGGCTGAGGATCTCGGCGTCGGTCTCGTGAAGCTTGCTGAGCAGGTCCCCGCGGTTGTACGGGATCAGCAGTTCCAGCTTCACGCTCGGCCGAGGAATGCCGTCGCTGATGGCCTTGAGCAGCTCCGGAATGCCTTCACCGGTGCGGGCCGAGACCACCACGTGCCGCGGCTCCCGCTGCTTGAGCCGCTCCACCACGAACGGGTCTGCGGCGTCGGCCTTGTTCAGGACAATGATTTCCGGAACCTTGCGCGCGTCGACTTCGCTGAAGACCGTACGGACAGCGGCGATCTGGCCTTCGGGGTCCGGGTGCGAGACGTCCACGACGTGCAGGATCAGGTCCGAGTCGGCCACCTCTTCCAGCGTGGAGCGGAATGCTTCCACGAGCTGGGTGGGCAGGGACCGGACAAATCCCACGGTGTCCGCCAGGGTGTATCCCAGCCCGTCAGCGGTTTCGGCCTTGCGGACGGTCGGATCCAGGGTGGCGAACAGGGCGTTTTCTACCAGGACCCCGGCGTCGGTGAGCCGGTTCAGCAGCGAGGACTTCCCGGCGTTGGTGTATCCGGCGATCGCCACCGAGGGCACCGCATTACGACGGCGGTTGGCCCGCTTCGTTTCCCGGGCAGGCTTCATGGCGGCGATTTCGCGGCGCAGCTTGGCCATCCGGGTGCGGATCCGGCGGCGGTCCAGTTCGATCTTGGTTTCACCGGGACCACGCGAGCCCATGCCGGCGCCGGCGCCGCCCACCTGGCCACCGGCCTGGCGGGACATCGACTCGCCCCAGCCACGCAGGCGCGGCAGCAGGTATTCCAGCTGGGCCAGTTCCACCTGCGCCTTGCCTTCACGGCTCTTCGCGTGCTGCGCGAAGATGTCCAGGATCAGGGCCGTGCGGTCAATGACCTTGACCTTGACGATGTCCTCCAGTCCGCGCCGCTGGGACGGGGCCAGTTCGGCGTCGACCACTACGGTGTCGGCGCCGGTGGACATCACGATGGCTTTCAGTTCCTGCGCCTTGCCGGAGCCGAGGAAGGTTCCGGGATCCGGCTTGGCCCGCCGCTGGACGAGCCCGTCGAGGACCTCGGAGCCTGCTGTCTCAGCGAGAGCCGCAAGTTCGCGCAGGGAGTTCTCGGCATCCGCGAGGGTGCCTTCGGTCCAGAGGCCGGCCAGGACGACGCGTTCAAGGCGCAGCTGCCGGTATTCGACCTCGGTGACGTCTTCGAGTTCGGTGGACAGGCCAGCCTTGCGGCGCAGCGCGTGGCGTTCCTCAAGATCCTGCTGGTCGCCGTCGAAGTTGGTGTACACCTCGTCCAGGCGGGAGATGGCCTGTGCCTTGCCGAGCACCGACGTCGGGCCGCCGGCCGCACCGGCGCCTCCGTTGGTGCCGGCTCCGGAGCCGCTGCCACGGCCTGCGCCCGGGGCGGGGGTGTCCTTGGAAAGGATCCGGTCGATTACAGCCTGGATCTCCTCAGGACTCATGTCCTGGGCTGCTGAATCGGGTCCGGTGTTGGGGTGGCTGGTCATGGTCTCCTTCAAGGGTTCGGCACTTTCAGAATAGTGCCGATTGTTGCTCTGTGGGGCGGTATTCGCGCTGGGCTGACGGCGGGGGGTCATGCAGGCCTCCTGGAATGCCCGCGGCAACGGTGCCGGGGCAGGGCTGGCTCCGTCCGGAGCGGTGGCTGGGTGAAGGTAGAGGCGGCAAATGCGCCTGGCTGTGGGAAACGCTGCCTGTGGAAACACAGTGAGGTAGGTGCCGTCCGCCGAGCCGGGCCCGGGAGCGGGCCAAGCAGCACGGTGCCAGCAAAACACGGTGCTGGAAAACAAGGTGCTCAGCAAAGCGGCTGGATTCCAAGTGGTGCGGGGCGCCCGCGGGTGAGAAGACTCACCCTTGCGATGGCGCACTCAGCGGAAGGCGTTTACCTGCGTCGCTACAGAGTCGCTACAAGACGGGACAAGACCCGTGCCGGCTACTTGGAGATCAAGATCATGTTTTTTAGCCTAGCAGACGCCAACGCTCCCTCCCGGTTTCCCATTGGGCCGGGCCGCCAACTAATCTGGCCCATTATGGAGTCTGCACACTATTTCAGCGCCCAGCCGGCCGGGCCCTTCACCCGCAAACCGCTCACCGTGGATCTTGCCGGTGAGACGCGCCGGCTGCAGACGTCCTCAGGGATCTTCAGCCCGGACGGGATCGACAAGGGAACGGCCGTGCTGCTCGCCGACGTCCCGGCTCCGGCGCCGCAGGGCAACCTGCTGGATATCGGCTGCGGCTGGGGGCCGATCGCCCTGACCATGGCCCTGCGGGCGCCGCACGCACACGTCTACGCAGTGGACGTGAACGAACGCTGCGTGACCCTCACCAACGAAAACGCCGGGCTGTTGGGGCTGAGCAACGTCACCGCCAGCACGCCGGACGCCGTGGACCCCGAAGTGCGCTTTGACACGATCTGGTCCAACCCGCCGATCCGGATCGGCAAGGATGAGCTTCATGCCCTCCTGCGCCTGTGGATTCCCAGGCTGGCACCGGGTGGATCGGCCTGGCTCGTGGTCCAGAAGAACCTCGGTTCGGACTCGCTGCAGCGCTGGCTGGCGGCTGAGCTCGACTCCAGCTTCAACGTGACCCGGGAGAGCACGTCGAAGTCATTCCGGATCCTTCGGGTCAGGAAAGCGTCCCGCTAGCGACGATCACGGCCGGGCCGCTGAGTTCGACGTGTTCGTGCCCCTCCGGGCCCAGGAAGAATTTCACGCCGACGACGCCGCCGGGAACGTGGACGTTCCACGCGTCCGGTGCGCCCTGGCCGGCCCAGTGGCGAATCGCGACGGCGGCGGCGCAGGCGCCGGTGCCGCAGGACTGGGTCTCCCCCACTCCCCGCTCGTGGACACGCATGGTGATGGTGCCGGTGCCGTCGTGGACCAGCGGTTCGGACGGTACAACGAATTCGACGTTGGTGCCGTGCGGCGGAGTCGGGTCCACCCGGGGGGCCGTGAACAGCTGTGTGGCCTCGAGTTCGGCCGTTTCGGCCAGGGCCACCACTGTGTGCGGGTTGCCCATGCTGACGGAAAGGGCCGGACGTGCGACTTCGAGCCCCTCGGCGCTGACGAGCGAATCCATGGCCCGTGCGGTCGCCTCGCCCGGGAAAATGAACTCCCAGGGGCCCATGTCCACGGCGTAGCCCGCAGCGGTCCGGACGATTGTCTTGGCACCGCCCCGGGTTCCAATGACGAGGGACTCGCCGGCGGGAAGGTCCACGAGGCCTTCGGCGATGAGGAAGTGCACGAAGACGCGGACTCCGTTGCCGCACATCTCGGACAGCGAACCGTCGCCGTTGCGGTAGTCCATGAACCACTCGGCGTCCGGGTGCGCGGTCAACAGTTCCTGCCCCTCGGGCAGGAGCCTGGAAGGTACGGCGCGGATCAGGCCGTCGCCGCCGATGCCGCGGTGCCGGTCGCAGAGCGCCGCGACGTGCTCTGGGCTGAGCGAGAGTGTGCCGTTGGGGTCGGCGATCAGGACAAAATCATTGCCCGTTCCGTGGCCTTTGGAAAACTTCAGACCGCTGAGGGGTTCGGTATCGCCGGCAGTACGGTCAGCGGCTCCGGCTTGGGATTCGTCCATGGTCCAAGGTTACCGTTCCGCCCTGACCGCTCCGGCACCGAGACCCGAACGCTACGCCGGCGGCAGGACGGGCGTCGCCCGGCACAGTGCGGCGGCCTCGGCCACCAGGTCAGGATCGTGCCAGCCCAGCCAGGTGACCCGGGGATCCGCGCGGAACCAGGTCAGCTGGCGGCGCGCGAACTGCCGGGTCGCGATGATTGTTTCGTCCGCGGCCCGCTCCAGGCTGGAGTCACCGTCGAGGACCCTGAGGAACTGGGCATAGCCGAGGGCCCGTGGCGCGGTCCTGCCGTTGCGCAGGCCTGCGGCGTCCAGCCGGCGGACTTCGTCCAGCAGCCCCTGGTCCACCATCGCGTGGACGCGGCGGGCCAGGCGCTCCCGGAGCAGTTCCCGGTCAACGTCGAGGCCGATCTGGATGGCAGGCTGGAAGTACTCGCGGTCCGGCATGAAGGAGCTGAACGGGCGGCCGGTGAGTTCGAAGACTTCCAGGGCGCGGATGATTCTGCGGTCGTCACCCAGCCTGCCCGCAGACACCGGGTCCACGGCCTCCAGGCGTTCCCGCAGCGGCGCGGGTCCCGCCGTGGCCAGTTCCATCTCGAGCCGGTGTCGGATGTCCGGATCCGTGCCGGGGAATTCCAGAACGTCGAGCGCGGCGCGGACGTACAGTCCCGAGCCGCCGGCCAGGATGGCCCGTTTTCCCCGGCCGTGGATATCGTCGATCAAGGCACGGGCCTGCTGTTGGAAGTCCGAGACGGACGCTTCCTCGGTCACGTCCAGAATGTCCAGGAGGTGATGGGGCACGCCCCGGCGTTCGGCGTCGGTGATCTTGGCGGTGCCGATATCCATGCCACGGTAGAACTGCATCGAGTCGGCGTTGATGACTTCCCCGTCGAGCTCGAGGGCAAGGGCGACGGCCAGGTCTGATTTGCCGGAGCCCGTGGGACCGACGACGGCGATCACCGGCGGCGCAGCCGGCCGTGCAGCCTGTTGCGGCACCGTGGCTTCCGCGGTGGCCGCCGCGGTGGCCTGGGCGGTGCCCTGCGGGCCCGGCACGGCGCTAACGGCCGCGGACCGGGAGGCTGGGCATGCCCAGCGACACGCCGAAGGTACCCTTCGCGCTGGCCGGAGCCGGGGCGCCGCAGGAATCGGCTTGGGAACGGTCCCAGGCGTCACCGGCACGGGACCGGCGCAGGCTGTAGTCCTCCGCCGAGGCAGGATCGGAGATGAGGTGGAACGCCGCCGCCTCCGTGATGGTGACCGTCACCAGGTCGCCGGGCCGGGGCACCTCAGCGCCGGCGGGCACGGAGAAGTGCACCAGCCGCTGGTCCTGGGACCGGCCGGAGAGCCGGTGGGTTTCCTGAGCCTTACGGCCCGACTGGGCTGTCACCATGACCTCGACGCGGCGGCCAAGCTGCCGGGCGTTTTCCTCTGCGGCAATGCGGTCCTGCAGGGCCGTGAGGCGCTCAAAGCGTTCCTGGACCACGGCCTTGGGCAGCTGGTCCGGGAGGTCCGCGGCAGGCGTGCCTGGCCGCTTGGAGTACTGGAAGGTGAAGGCGGTGGCGAACCGGGACTTCTCCACGACGTCGAGCGTGGCCTGGAAGTCCTCTTCCGTCTCGCCGGGGAACCCGACGATGATGTCCGTGGAGATGGCGGCGTGCGGGATCTTCTCACGGACCTTGTCCAGGATGCCGAGGAACTTGGTGGAGCGGTAGGACCTCTTCATATCCTTGAGGACCTTGTCCGAGCCGGACTGCAGGGGCATGTGCAGCTGCGGCATGACGTTGGGGGTCTCGGCCATGGCGTCGATGACGTCGTCGGTAAAGGCGGCCGGGTGCGGACTGGTGAAGCGGACGCGCTCCAGGCCCGGGATGTCACCGCACGCGCGCAGAAGTTTGGAGAAGGCCTGCCGGTCGCCGAATTCGACGCCGTAGGAATTCACGTTTTGGCCCAGCAGTGTCACTTCGATGGCGCCGTCGTCCACGAGCGCCTGGATTTCGGCCAGGATCTCACCGGGGCGACGGTCCTTTTCCTTGCCCCGCAGCGCCGGGACGATGCAGAAGGTGCACGTGTTGTTGCAGCCTACGGAGATCGATACCCAGCCCGAATAGACGGAGTCCCGCTTGGTGGGGAGAGTCGAGGGAAAGACATCCAGCGATTCGAGGATCTCCAGCTGGGCCTCGTTGTTGTGGCGGGCCCGATCCAGCAGCGCCGGCAGGGCACCGACGTTGTGGGTCCCGAACACGGCGTCCACCCACGGCGCCTTCTTGAGGATGGTCTCCCGGTCCTTCTGGGCGAGACATCCGCCGACGGCGATCTGCATTCCCGGGTTGGCTGCCTTGACCGGGGCGAGGATGCCGAGGTTGCCGTACAGCTTGTTGTCGGCATTCTCCCGGACCGCGCAGGTGTTGAAGACCACGACGTCGGCCAGCTCGCCGGCGGACGGAACGTAGCCTGCGGCTTCGAGCATGCCGGCCATCCGCTCGGAATCGTGCACGTTCATCTGGCAGCCGAAGGTGCGCACCTGGTAAGTGCGGGGCTGGGCCGGTCCGGAACTTTCCGTTGCGGCAGCCGGGTCTGCATCGAATGTCGCAGGCGCCGCTGGCGGCACTGCCGGAGGCGTTGTTGGAGAAGTCGTGCTGGCCGCTGGGGAAGGAATGGTAAAACTCACTTGTTAAGGGTAACGGGTAAGGGGCGGTGGCCAGGCCTGCGCAGACCCCGGACCGGTGGCCCTAATCCCCGCCCCTGGCACGGGCGGTAACGGCGTCGAGCACCTCGCCCACAATCCGGAAGGCAAGCGAAGGCTGGTATCCCTTGCGGGCGAGCATCGACGCGAGGCGGCGCGTGATCTTGTCGCGCTCCGCACGGTCCTCACCGCCGGTGAATCCCCGCAGTTTGCGCTCCACGAGCTCACGGGCCGCCGATTCTTCGTCGGCGTCGCTGAGCTGATCCAGCGCGCCGGCGGCAATCTCCGGGTCGATGCCCTTGTCCGCCAGTTCGCGCCGCAAGGCCCCCTTGGCGAGCTTGCGCGTTTGGGACCTGCTGCGGACCCACATGTCGGCAAACTCGGCGTCGTCAACCAGCCGTACTTCCTCGAAGCGGTCCAGCACGGCCTCGGCGACGTCCTCGGGAACGTTGCGCTCGGCCAGCTTGCGCGAGAGCTGCAGCCGGCTCTTGGGCGAATTCGTCAGCTGCCGCAGCACGATGGCGCGAGCGACCGCTGCGGGGTCCGCGTCCGGATCCAGTTCCGCAGACGGTGCATTTGAGCCGGACGACCTGCGGAACCCACGGGAACCGTGGGAATCGGCATGCGGGTCGGCAGCGCCGTCCGGGTCAGGGTTCCTCTGACGGAACCCTGACCCACGGTTCGCTCCTGCGTTAGAAGCCGTCAACGGCCTTCAGCTTCGGCGACTCTTCGGTTTCGGCCGGGGCCTTCACGCCGACGCCGAGCTTTTCCTTGATCAGGCGTTCGAGTTCGGCCGCCAGTTCCGGGTTGTCGCGCAGGAAGCGGCGGGAGTTCTCCATGCCCTGGCCCAGCTGGTCGCCGTCGTAGGTGAACCAGGAGCCCGACTTCTTGATCAGGCCGTGCTCAACGCCCATGTCGATAATGCCGCCCTCGCGGGAAATGCCCTGGCCGTAAATGATGTCGAACTCGGCGATCTTGAAGGGCGGGGCCATCTTGTTCTTGACGATTTTGGCCTTGGTGCGGTTACCGACTGAATCCGCGCCCTCTTTCAGGGTCTGGATCCGGCGGACGTCGATGCGGATGGAGGCGTAGAACTTCAGCGCCTTACCACCGGTGGTGGTTTCCGGGGAGCCGAAGAAGACACCGATCTTTTCGCGCAGCTGGTTGATGAAGATGGCCGTGGTTTTCGTCTGGCTCAGGCGGCCGGTGATTTTCCGGAGGGCCTGGCTCATCAGGCGGGCCTGCAGGCCCACGTGGCTGTCTCCCATGTCGCCTTCGATTTCCGCGCGGGGAACGAGGGCGGCCACCGAGTCAATGACGATGACATCAAGGGAACCGGAACCGATGAGCATGTCCATGATTTCCAGTGCCTGCTCGCCGGTGTCCGGCTGGGAGACCAGAAGCGCGTCGGTGTCGACGCCCAGCTTCGCGGCGTATTCCGGATCGAGGGCGTGTTCGGCGTCGATGAAGGCGGCGATGCCACCCTGGCGCTGGGCGTTGGCTACCGCGTGCAACGCAACCGTGGTCTTACCGGACGATTCCGGACCGTAAATTTCCACGACGCGGCCGCGGGGCAGGCCGCCAATTCCCAGGGCGACGTCCAATGCGATGGAGCCGGTCGGGATGACTTCGATGGGCGCACGGACTTCATCGCCGAGGCGCATGACCGAGCCTTTGCCGAACTGCTTGTCAATCTGGGCAAGCGCTGCGTCGAGCGCCTTCTGGCGATCCGGGGCTGCGGCCATGATTCACACCTCTAATACTTTCTCGCTGTGGAGTGGCCCTGTGGGCCCTTCGTCTGTCATCACTGACGCTACTGGCACCCTCCGACAAAGTTGTCGAGGCACCCACTTATGTGGAAAACGCTCTGAAAAAAAGCATATCGCTATCCGAACAGATATTCGAACAAGCGGGCGGCGTGTCAGGCGTCGGCCCACGCCAGCGGCGTGTCGGCCGTCAGCGCGGTCCGGTGGTGTCGCGGGGTTTGACGTCCCGGCCCAGGCGGCGCTCCGGCGGGACGTCCTGGACGTCGCACAGGGCAAGCCACACCTGGCGGGGAGGAACGCCGGCACTGAGGGCCTGGTCCGCTGTGCGTCCGCCGACCCCAGCCAGGACCAGCGAGCTGCTCAGGACACGGGAGTACCCGGCCCCGAACTCGTCGTCCATAAGCCGCCAAAAGTCACTGATTCGCACGGGTAAAGTCTCTCACGGCCCAGGACTCTAGAATGGTTGCCATGAGCAACCCAACTGAGTCCGCGGGAGATTCCTCTCCCGGAAACGCCGGCACGGACGCCGCACTGGACGCCGTCGAGAACCAGCTGAGTCTGCTCTGGCGCCGGGGCCGGTCGATTTCCCACCAGCTCTCGCGCCAGGTCCACCCGGACATGGAACCGGCCGCCTACGGGCTGCTCAGCGTGATCCGCAAGCAGGGCCCCATCAGGCTGACTGACCTCGCATCCTGCATCGGCGTCGGCAAGCCTTCGGTGAGCCGGCAGATCGCCTTCCTCGAGGGCCTCGGCCTGGTGTCGAAGGAGGCGGACCCCCTGGACGGCCGGGCGCAGTCCATCCGTCTGACGCCTGAAGGCGAGGAAAGGATGCACCAGGTCCAGGACGCCCGCCGTGAGGTGTTTCGGGAACGTCTGGCAGAGTGGCCGGCCGAGGACCTGCAGGCCCTTGCCATGTATATGGCGAAACTCAATGCCACCTACGAACGCGACGGGTTCCCCCGGGACGAACACATCAAAGGACCCCCGGCCTGAGCCGGAGGTCCTTTTCTTGCGTCTTGGGTGAGTTGGCGTTTAGCGGGCTCCGGAAAGGAGGCCCTTCGCCAGCTCGTCGTTGAGGTCGGAGTTGAGCTCTCGGTCGAGGTCGCGGCCGTAGCGCTGCGCGAACTCCTGGGGGACGGTGTCCGGAACCGCGACGCCCTCGGCGACCGCAACACGGTCGCTGACTTCGCGGAGCATGCTCGAAAGCGGAACATCGAGGGCCGAGCAGATCGAGGACAGCAACTCCGAGGAGGCTTCCTTCTGGCCGCGTTCCACTTCGCTCAGGTAGCCCAGGGAAACACGGGCGCTGTGCGAGACTTCGCGGAGCGTGCGGCCTTGGCGCTGGCGGACATCGCGCAGGACATCACCGATTTCGTGACGAAGTACAACCATCTTGCGCTCCTTCTGTTCGCTCTTGGCCTGATCGGCGAGGCCCACATCCTTCCAGCGGACAACGCCGTTAACGGATACGGGCTGCTTTACCATCTGTATCGCCTTGCTCCTCGTACTGTCGAGTCCGCCGGTGGGGGCGGACTCTGCTGATGACTTCATCCTAGGCGCCTCCCTTATTTGGAAGCGACACAATGTAACAACTATTCGGAATCAACTTTTGTTCCCGGCAACTTTACGCCCGGTAGCCTTCGGAAGATAGGGCCTCCAGCAGACGTTCCAGTGCGGCACCGCACGCGAGTGCGCGGATCTCGGCGCGACTGCCTTCAAACGAATAGGGGTACGACGTCGATCCCCCCGCTGTGGCGATGCCGATGAAGACCGTGCCCACCGCTTTGCCGTCGTGCGGTTCGGGCCCGGCCACGCCCGTGGTGGACACACCGATATCGGCGCCGCAGATGCGGCGCGCACCGTCGGCCATGGCCGCGGCGACTTGGCCGTCCACGGAGCCGACGGCGTCGAGCAGTTCGCCGGGGACGCCCAGGACGTCGGCCTTGACCTTGTTGGCATAGGACACCACACCGCCCTGCAGCATCCCGGAGGCGCCGGGCGTGTCGGCCAGCACGGCGGTGACCATCCCGGCGGTGAGGGATTCGGCGGTGGCGGCAGTCATGCCGCGGCCGAGGGCGCCGGTGACGGCCTGTTCCGCCAGGCGGTGCAGGTTCGGGTGCAGGTTGGGATGACTGGGCTCCGGATAGTTCATTGCTCGTTTTCCCTTACCCGTTCTTTCTCTGCCCTGATGCCGGCGGCCCGCAGCTTGAGGGCCTCAATGACGTATTCGCCCCCGGTCCACAGTGTGATGGCCAGTGCAGCCATCATCACGACGAACGCCACAACGCTCAGCCACGGGGCCATGGATGCCAGCGGAAGGACGTACAGGAAGATGGCCACTGTCTGCACCACCGTCTTAAGCTTCCCGCCGCGCGAGGCCGGAATGACGCCGTAGCGGATAACGAAGAACCGCAGCGCGGTGATGCCCCACTCCCGGACCAGGATCAGGATGGTGACCCACCACGGCAGTTCCTGGAGCAGCGAGAGCATGACCAGCGCGGAGCCGATCAGGAGCTTGTCGGCGATCGGGTCGGCAATCTTGCCAAAGTCGGTGACGAGGCCGCGGGAGCGGGCGATGTCGCCGTCGAGCTTGTCCGTGTAGATGGCCACGGCGAAAACGAAGGCGGCGGCCCAGCGCCAGACGCCGTTCTGCGCCTGCAGTCCCGGGGCGTCGAGGATGAGGAACCAGACGAAGACCGGCACCAGCACAATCCGCAGCATCGTGAGGATATTCGGCAGGTTCCAGATCCGCGAGGCGGATCCGGCGTTGGCTTCGGCGCTATTCACCTTCCTAGGCTACCGTCTCTGCACCCTACCGGCCGGTGAGCGACCAGGCGTCCTCTGAACCGTCCTCGTCATTGGAGCCGCCGTCGGCGCCGTCGTGGTAGTCGATCGCCTGGGTGCGGTTCTCCAGGTCAGCCGCCACGAGGTCCTCCGCGTAGCCACCCTGGCCGATGTTCGCGTTGGCGTTATCGCTCAGGGCCGCGGTCTGCGAGTCAGCGGCCACCGGGCCGTCCTGGCCCTTCATCGCGGCCAGCACGGCGGCGAGGTCGTCCGGCTTGACCAGCACGTCGCGCGCCTTGGAACCCTCGGAGGGTCCCACCACTCCCCTGGACTCGAGCAGGTCCATGAGGCGCCCGGCCTTCGCGAAGCCGACCCGGAGCTTGCGCTGCAGCATCGATGTGGAACCGAACTGGGTGGTGACCACGAGCTCGGTGGCCTGGAGCAGGACCTCGAGGTCGTCCCCGATGTCGTCGTCGATCTGCTTCTTCTGCGCCTCGGGAGCGACGTCGTCGCGGTAGACGGCCTTGAGCTGGCCCTTGACGTGCTCGACCACCTTGTGGATCTCGGACTCGGTGACCCAGGCGCCCTGGACGCGCATCGCCTTCGAGGCTCCCATCGGCAGGAAGAGGGCATCGCCCTGGCCGATGAGTTTTTCGGCGCCCGGCTGGTCCAGGACCACCCGGGAGTCGGTGACGGAGGAGGTCGCGAAGGCCATGCGGGAGGGCACGTTCGCCTTGATCAGGCCGGTCACGACGTCCACTGACGGGCGCTGGGTGGCCAGGACCAGGTGGATGCCGGCCGCGCGGGCCAGCTGGGTGATGCGGACAATCGAGTCCTCGACGTCGCGCGGGGCCACCATCATGAGGTCAGCGAGTTCGTCCACGATCACCAGCAGGTACGGGTACGGCTTGATGACGCGCTTGGAATCGACCGGCGGGTGGACCTTGCCGGCCCGGACGGCCTTGTTGAAGTCGTCAATGTGCTTGAAGCCGTAATTGGCGAGGTCGTCATAGCGGGCGTCCATTTCCCGGACCACCCACTGCAGGGCCTCGGCGGCCTTTTTCGGGTTGGTGATGATCGGCGTGATGAGGTGCGGGACCCCTTCGTAGGCCGTAAGTTCCACGCGCTTCGGGTCCACCATGACCATGCGGACCTCGTCCGGGGTGGCCCGCATCAGGATCGAGGTGATCATCGAGTTCACGAACGAGGACTTGCCGGCTCCGGTGGCACCTGCGACGAGCAAGTGCGGCATCTTGGCCAGGTTGGCCACGACGTACCCGCCCTCGACGTCCTTGCCGACGCCCATGACCATGGGGTGGTCGGTGCGGCGGGCGTTCTGGCTGCGGAGCACGTCGCCCAGGGACACGGTTTCGCGGTCTGTGTTGGGGATTTCGATGCCGATGGCGGACTTGCCCGGGATGGGGCTGAGGATGCGCACATCCGAGCTGGCGACCGCATAGGAGATGTTCTTGGACAGGGCGGTGACCCGCTCCACCTTGGTGCCCGGGGACAGTTCGATTTCGTAGCGGGTCACGGTCGGGCCGCGGCTGAAGCCGGTGACCTGGGCTTCCACGTTGAACTGGTTGAGGGTCTCGGTGAGCGAGGCGACAATCGCGTCGTTGGCCTCGGTGCGTTCCTTGGGGATGGAACCGGGCGTGAGCACGTCCGACGCCGGCAGGGTGTAGGTGACGTCGCCGGCCAGGGAGAGCTGTTCGGTGCGCTGCGGAATCGGGGTGGGCAGCGGTGCCGGCGCCACCGGGTTGGAGGGGACCTTCGCGGCGGCCGCGGCGGCGGTGGGATTGAGCGATCCTGCGGCCACCATCCCCGGAGTGACCAGGGGGATGGCCTCGGTGGCGTTCTCGCCAATGGACCCTGCGGTGCCGAGGCCCTGGGCGGCCTTGATCTTTTCGACGGCGATCTCGGCCTGGGTGGGACGGCGCACACCGGGCGCGACACCGGCGCCCGCCTTGGCGCCCTTCGCCCCCTTGGCAGAAGGCGCCTCGCCGGCTGCTTCCTCATCTGCGATGACCGCCCGCTCGAACGCTTCGTCGCCGACGTAGCCTTCCAGGCCGGACTCGTCGTCGTGGTCCTTGCCGAAGAGGCGCTTGCGCTTCTTCTTGGCCGGTGCCGGGGCGTCGTTCTCGTACAGGTAGCTGCGGTCGTGGCGGTCGCCGGCGTCGTCGTCCTGCAGGTCGATGCCCATCAGGTGCTCGTAGGCGTCCCGCAGGCGGCCGGGGATGGCGCCGAAGGGGGTCGCGGTGACGATCAGCAGCGAAGTGAAGGCCAGCAGGCCATACACCGCGACCGGGACTGCGGTGTGCAGGGCAGCGAGCGGGGCGGCGGCGAGGTAACCGAGCATGCCGCCGGCCCTGCGCAGGCCGTCGAAGCCGTCGGCGACCGTCGGCTGGCCGCCGATGATGTGGGCCAGGCCGGATCCGGCGAACGTCATGATGAGGAAGCCGATGCCGATCCTGTTGTTGCCGCGGCCGTCGTCGGGCTGGCGGAACAGGCGGAAGGCGCACACGAACAGCATGAGCGGCAGCAGCAGGGACATCCAGCCGAAAGTGCCGTTGACGATCGCAAAGATGGCATCGGGCAACCAGCCCTGGAACCCCCACCACGCGAAGGTGGCAACGAAGACTCCCAAGGCCAGGTTGAACAGGGCGGCACCGTCGCGGCGGTCCTCGGGAGCGAGGTCGCTGACGTCGTGGCCGACGCGCCTGATGCCGGCGCCGATCACGTGGGCGATGCCCAGCCATGCACCGGCCAACACCCGGACAACCCAGGGCTGGTGCGGCTCTACTACGGCCAACTGCCGGGTCCGCGCGGTGGCTGCGGTTCTACCTGCGGTGCCCCGCGGCCGGGCGGATTTGGATGCGGCGGGACTGGACCCCCGGCCGGGAGAACTGCCTGATTTGCCGCTTGAGTTTCCTCTAGGCGCGGAAGAAGTACGAGTCGCCATACCCGCCACGGTACCGGATGCCGGGCCGAAAACCCCGAATTTCCGGGGCATCCTGGATCATGTTGCCGCCGGCCGCAACGGAAAAACGGCCTCCCCGGCCTCCCGCGGCGCTCACGCTGCGGGTTGGCCGGGAAGGCCGTTCACCAGGCATGCGCCCGGTAGGTGTGAAGGATCTACGCCCGGTGAACCAACTGAGGCTTACGCCTCAAGGACCACCGGGATGATCATGGGCTTGCGGCGCAGCTTGCGGTTGACCCACGTGCCTACGACCCGGCGGACGACCTGCTGCAGCTGGTGCGTCGTGTGGTCCGTGCGGTTCAGTACGGCCTCTTCGAGGGCCTCGTTGATCTTGGGGATGATCTCGTCGAAGACGGAGTCGTCCTCCGCCACGCCGCGGGCGTGGATCTCCGGCCCGGACACCACCTTGCCGGTGGCACGGTGGATGACGGTGATGATGGAGATGAAACCCTCGTCGCCCAGAGTCTGGCGGTCCTTGAGGTCCGCTTCCGTGACTTCGCCGACGCTGGAGCCGTCGACGTAGACGAATCCGACCTCGACCTGGCCCACGATGTCGGCCTGGTGATCGCGAAGGTCGATCACGGTGCCGTTGTCCGCGAGCAGGATGCTTTCCTCCGGCACGCCGGATTCGAGGGCGATCTTGCCGTTGGCGATGAGGTGGCGGGTTTCGCCGTGCACCGGCATGGCGTTGAGCGGCTCAAGGATGTTGTAGCAGTACAGCAGCTCGCCGGCGGCGGCGTGGCCGGAGACGTGCACCTTGGCGTTGCCCTTGTGGATGACGTCGGCGCCGAGCTTCAGCAGGCCGTTGATGATGCGGAACACGGCGTTTTCGTTGCCCGGAATCAGGCTCGAGGCAAGGATGACGGTGTCGCCCTCGCCGACGACGACGCGGTGGTCGCCGTTGGCCATGCGGGACAGGGCCGCCATCGGCTCACCCTGGGAGCCGGTGGACATCAGCACGACCCGGTTGTCCGGCAGGTTGTCGATGTTCTTGATGTCGACCAGGATTCCGGCCGGCACCTCCAGGTAGCCCAGTTTCGCGGCGATGGCCATGTTCCGGACCATGGAGCGGCCCACAAAAGCAACCTTGCGGTTGTGGTTGGCGGCGGCGTCGAGGACCTGCTGGACGCGGTGCACATGGGAGGAGAAGGAGGCGACGATGATGCGCTTGGAGGCCTGCCCGAACAGCCGGTCCAGGGTGGGTCCGATTTCCTTCTCGGCGGTGGTGAAGCCCGGGACGTCGGCGTTGGTCGAATCCGACATGAACAGGTCCACGCCCTCTTCGCCCAGCTTGGCGAAGTGCCGGAGGTCGGTGATGCGGCCATCCAGCGGCAGCTGGTCCATCTTGAAGTCACCGGTGTGCAGGACGGTGCCGCCCGAGGTGCGCAGGAACACGGCCAGGGCGTCCGGGATGGAGTGGTTGACGGCGACGAACTCGCATTCGAAGGGCCCGTACTTCTCGACCTGGCCCTCGACGACAATCTTCGTGTTGGGCTTGATCCGGTGTTCCTGCAGCTTGGCCTCGATGAGGGCCAAAGTGAGCTGTGAACCGACAATGGGAATGTCGGCGCGCAGGCGCAGGAGGTAGGGGACGGCGCCGATGTGGTCTTCGTGACCGTGGGTCAGGACGACGGCGACGATGTCCTGGAGACGGTTCTCGATGTAGGAGAAATCCGGCAGGATCAGGTCGACGCCGGGCTGGGTCTCCTCGGGGAAGAGTACGCCGCAGTCAACGATGAGGAGCTTGCCATCGATCTCGAAGACGGTCATGTTGCGACCGATTTCCCCGAGTCCGCCGAGCGGAACGATCCGCAGGGTGTTCTTCGGGAGGCGGGGCGGCGTGGTCAGGCCGGGAAGGGCGGTTTGGGTCATAGTGCACTACTTTCCAGGCGGAGGCCGGGCTGGCTCTTAACGATCAGGAGTGGCTCCGGATCAGGAAAAGACCATGCCCGCTTCCGCCAAATCCTCGCGGATGGTTGCGATCTCGGCCTCGCCCGGCTCCACGAGGGGCAAACGGACAACCGAGTTGGGCAGGACTCCCTGCCACTTAAGAACCTGCTTGGCAGCGACAGCACCCTGAATGTGGGTCATCACTGCGCGGACCACGGGGTCCAGTTCGAAATGTATGGTGCGGGCGGTAGCAAAATCGCCTGCAAGTGCGGCATCGATCAGTGCACGGAATTGCCGCGTCGCGACGTGCGCGGAGACGCTGACCAGCCCGACGGCGCCGGCGGCCATCCACGGCAGCGTGAGGCCGTCATCGCCGGAGTAGACATCAAGATCGGTGTTGGCCAGAACGCGCGTGACCGCGGCGAAATCTGCCTTCGCATCTTTGAGGGCAACGATCTTGGGGTGGTCGGCGAGCCGGATCATGGTCTCGGGCAGGATGGGCACGCCGGCGCGGCCGGGGATGTCGTAGACCATGACGGGGAGGTCGGCGGCGTCGGCCACGGCCTCGACGTGCGCCTGAATGCCGGCCTGGCTTGGCTTGTTGTAATACGGCGTGACGATCAGCTGGCCGTGTGCTCCGGCCTTGGCGGCGCGCTTGGCCATCTCGATCGAGTGCGAGGTGTGGTTGGTTCCGGTTCCGGCGATGACTTTGGCGCGGTCGCCGACGGCCTCGACGATGACGCGGAAGAGCTTCTCTTTTTCGTCGTCTTCCAGCGTGGAGGTCTCCCCCGTGGTGCCGGAGATAACGAGGGCATCATTGCCGTCGTCGACGAGCTTGCTCGCCAGTTCCGCCGACTGCCGGTAGTCGACCTCACCGTCCGTTGTGAATGGCGTGACCATGGCAGTCACGAGGGTCCCGAACGTGTAAGAGCGAATATCAGAGTCAGCCATATGAAAAACGTTACCTTGTCCGCGGCATGTTAGGACAATGGCGATGGTGTGACGAACGTCAAAGTCGCCGGCCCACACGTCACGTTTAGGCCCTCCGGCCGGAGTCAGTGCCGCCGAAACCGCGCCAGGACGCTGTACTGGAGGCTCGCGGTCAACACCTCGGTGCCGGTGCCGGCCGCCTGCCGGAACGGAAGCCCGTCAGGGCCCCAAAAGCCGCTCAGACCGCAGGAGGCTCCGAGCGGCGTGGCGCCTGCCAGGTTCGCCAGGACGGAGAACATCCGGTTGTCCATGGCGCGGGCGCCAAGGTGCAGCCCCAGCCTGTGGTCTTCTCCGGCAGTATAGAGAGCCGAGACGGCATAGATGTCCGCACCGGCTTCCGCGGCCCATTCCGCGTGGCCGGGGCGGTCGGCGTCGAAACAGATTGCCAAGGCGACCTTCCAGCCGTCGATCTCAAGGACGGCGGGGTGGCTGCCGGCCACGAAGAGACCTTGCTCCGGACCGTGCAGGTGCGTCTTAAAACTGGTCTCGATGGTGCCTCCAGGGTGGACTGCGAGGGAAGCCAACCGCGGCGTGCCGTCCTCCTCCTGGAACGCGGCTCCGACCACGGCGGTTATTCCGGTGCGCCGGCAGATTTCCCGGATGCCGTCCAGCCTCCCGTCTGCAGCACTCAGCCACTCCCCCGGCCCCTCCAGCAGGTCCAGCCGGTAACCCGTCAGTGAGAGCTCGGGAAAGATTACCAGCCGGGCTCCGTGCGACTCGGCGTCTTCGATCAGCCGGATGTGTTCGGGCACGTTGGCGGCAATGCCGCCCTCCAGGGCCTCGTATTGGACGGCGGACAGCGTCAGCGCAGTAATCGAGCCAGTGGTCACCCTGCCATCCTAAGCACCTCCTCTTTCGATGATCAGCCCTTGCCCCTCAGGTCCCGCCGGCGGCCAGGACGGCAGGTCATACAGGCGGCCTGGATGGCAGTCAGGTGGACGCGGCGGCGCCGCCGGAGGGTGCCGATGATGCCGAGCAGTAACGCCCGACGGCGGTTTCCCGAAGTTCCTCCGCCCAAGCGGCAAGGCGCTGGGCCGCCCGCACGTAGTGGAACAACTCTGTTGGAGTGAGGGCGTCGATGTCGGTCTCGGCCAGCCGGCGGGCAAGCTCCGCTCCCGGCGGTTGCACAGCCAACGCCGTGCCTTCCCTGCCCCACTGAACGTCCTCGGCCGGCTCGCCGGCGACCAAGCGCCGGAAGAGGAAGTCCACGACGCCGGGGCTCATAGCTTTGAGGACACCGGCCCCCGACTCACCACCGCAGGTCCGTCCGCCGGGCGGGGTGCTGGCCCGATCAGGGCCTGACGGGCGAGGGCCCGAAGGGCCGGGGCCCGGAAATTGTCGGCCTGTAACTTCCCGGCCTAGGAAATCTGGGCCTGTGAATTCTCGGTCCCCAAATTCCGGGTTCAGGAAGGCAGACTCTGAGGCGTTGTTCATGCGCCCATCGTATTCGAACATATATTCGAATACAAGACCCTTTCGTAGAAGGGCTGGAGCTGTGGTCCGGCCGAACATGAGACGATCAGATGATGACCGCGCGCGGAACGACCACTGCTTCCCGGACAGTCAAGGGCCCCTCCTCCGGCGCCCGGCTGGCCGGCATTGACGCCGCACGCGGGCTGGCGTTGCTGGCCATGATGGCCACGCACGTGCTGGCGACCTTTGAGTCGGACCCGCAGCTCACGCCCACCTGGATCGGGCTTGCGTTTTCCGGACGGGCAGCCGCACTGTTCGCGGTGCTGGCCGGAGTCGGCCTCGCCTTGTCCACCGGGAAGCAGCAGCCGCTCCAGGGCCCCGAGCTTTGGGCGGCCCGCCGGGGCATCGCCCTACGGGCGCTCGTGATCGGCGCCGTCGGGCTCTCCCTGGGCGGGCTGGAAGTCAACATCGCCATAATTTTGGTGCACTATGCCCTCCTGTTCGTGTGCGTACTGCCCTTCATCGGGCTCGGGGTGAGACGCCTGATCGCACTCGCGGCCCTCTGGATCCTGGCAGCCCCTGTCCTGGCCTACCTGCTGCGGCCCTGGCTGCTGTCCGCCGATCCGCCCCTGCGGCTGGGGCATAACCCCAGCTGGGAGGACCTGCCCACACCGGCAAGACTGCTTGGCGACCTCTTCCTCACGGGCTACTACCCTGTCCTGCAGTGGATCGCCTATCTCCTCGTGGGGCTGGTGATCGGCCGGATGGCGCTGTCCAAAGCAGCCGTGCCGTTCCTGCTGCTGGCCGCCGGAACCGCGGTGGCCGTCATTTCCAAGTGGCTGGGGATAGTCATGATGGAGGACTGGGGCGGCAGGCAGGCGCTCGAGGCGCAGATTGGCGATCCCGCCTACCCGCTGGAGAGCCTGCTGCAGGTCAACCTTGCCGGCGTCGAACAGTCAGGCTCAGCGTGGTGGCTGGCCACCAGTGCACCGCACGCCGGCACCACACTGGATTTGTTGCACACCTCGGGGACAGCTGCCGCCGTGATCGGCGTGTGTCTTCTGCTGGGCCGGCTGGGCAACTGGCTGGAACTCGATCTGCTGCTCCCGCTGCGCGGAGCCGGGGCCATGACGTTGAGCCTCTACACAGCTCATCTGTGCATCATGGCGGCCCTGCACGATCAGCCGCTGCTGCCCGGCTGGACCGTGGAGGGTGTGTACTGGGCGCAGGCCGTGGGGGTGCTGGTGACTGGCGCGGTCTTCGCGTCACTGGCGTGGCGCGGGCCGCTGGAGTGGGTGACCCATGCGGCCAACCAGGTGGGCAGCTACCGGCCGGCCCTGGCCCGCCAGCCGACGCGCTTGCGCTAAATTCGGCTAGGGCTTCTGCACTCCGGCGCGGAACATCCGTACGGCGTCGCGCATCGAAGCGCGGGCCCGCTTGCGGTCTCCGGCGGCATCGTAGGCACAGCTGAGCCGGAACCAGGAACGCCAGTCCTCGGGGGCGGCTTCGGCCTCGGCGCGGTACTTCTCAAATTCGAGGTCGGCGGCTTCGCGGATGATCCGGCCGGCGGGCGTGCGGGGCAGAGTGTCCTCCGGCAGGCCACCCTCGGCTTCGAGGATCTTCGCCAACCTCTCGGTGCGGGCGCCAAACAGCAGCTCCCGGATCAGTGCCCAGGCGCCGATGACCGGCAGCACCAGGTAAGCGACGCCGATCGCCTTCGCTACGAGGCTGGGGTCCGACATCAGGAGCACGGAACGCTGAAGTGACACCACCAGGTAGAACACAAGCAGCAGGGTGACGGCCCCCACCCAGATCTTGGTGCGGTTGGCTTTCAGGGCTGTCAAGGCGGCGGACATCGGACTCAGAGTCCCAGGTCCAGGTAGCCGTCGAGTCCCACCGTGAGACCGGGGTGTGCGGCGACGTTGCGGATCCCCAGCAGCACTCCGGGCATGAAGGAGGCGCGGTCGAAGGAGTCGTGGCGGATGGTCAGCTGCTCCCCCGGCCCGCCCATCAGGACCTCCTGATGCGCGACCAGGCCGCTGAGCCGGACACTGTGGACGCGGACACCGTCGACGTCGCTGCCGCGGGCGCCATCGAGCTCCGTGGCGGTGGCGTCCGGGCTGGAAGGCACGCCAGCGGCTGCGCGCTCGGCCGAGATCAGCTGCGCCGTGCGCACAGCCGTGCCGGAGGGGGCATCCACCTTGTCAGGGTGGTGCAGTTCAATGATTTCAACGGACTCGAAGTACTTGGAAGCCTTGGCGGCGAAGGCGGAGGCCAGGACCGAGCCGAGGGCGAAGTTGGGGGCGATGAGCACGCCGACGCCGGGCCGGGCGGCGAGGAGCTCCTCCAGCCCCGTGAGCCGGTCGGCATCCCAGCCGGTGGTGCCCACCACGGCGTGCATGCCGTGTTCGACGGCGAACCGGACGTTCGCCTCGGTGCTATCAGGGACAGTCAGGTCCACCACGATCTGTGCGCCGGAGCTGACAAGCGTGTCGAGGGAGTCGTTGCGGCCAAGGGCCGCGACGAGGGTCAGGTCCGCGGCGGCATCGATGGCCTTCACGGCCTCTGCGCCCATGCGCCCGTTGGCGCCCAGCACGGCGACTGAGAGTTGTTCGGTCATGCCATCAACCCTACCGCCGGGGCCGCTGCGTTCCGGAACCGGCGGCCTTGGGTTACAAGCCCGCCGACCCGACGGTTCACACCAGCCCCTCACTTGTCAGGCTGGATTGACGCGCCCACTGACCATCTGCTGCTAGGGGCGCTTCACGATCCCGGTCCGGCCGGCATTCTTGGGGTCACACTCGATCAGGCAAGGGCAGCGGCAGCGGCGCTTGACCGCACGGCACTCGCGTCAATCGGAATAGATGCCCAAGGCTTTGAACGCGTCACTATGCCTGGCCGGGGAAAAAAGCCGCCCTTCAGCTCCGGTGCCCGGTCCGTGATGGAAGGCATGCTTCGGTACACCATTGACCAGAAGTCACGACAGATCACCACCGCGAATCTTCTGCTGTCGCTGCTGGACCGCGAGGAACATGACCCTGCGGCTGCGCTCCTCAATGAACTGGGGGTGGACCGGGCCGAGGTCCGGCGCAGGGTCCTTTCCTCCTGATCGCGAGCTAACTTGCTGCCGGTCACCACCCTCGGCTGAGAGGCAACCCCCAACGCGTGCTTACTCCCCCGCTCCGACCCATTCCACCGTGCCGTCGGCGAAAAACTGTTCTTTCCAGATCGGCACCTGGGCCTTGATCCGGTCCACGAGTTCGGCACAGACCTCGAAGGCCTGGCCGCGGTGGGCTGCCGAGACGGCGCAGACCAGGGCCGGATCGCCGATCTCCAGCATGCCGATCCTGTGGGCCGCCCAGATCCGCACCGGCTGGTGCCGCCGTTCGTCGGCGCCGGCGGCACCGGCAGCCGGGGATCCGTCGAGCGCCTGGTTGCCGGCCGGGACCGAGTGCTCCGCCACGAGCGCGGCGACGACGTCAGCCATCACTTGGTGCGCCGTCGGGTGGGCGCTGTAGCTGAGCCGGGAAACCTGCTTGCCGCCGTCGTGGTTGCGGACGACGCCGCTGAAGCTGACCACCGCCCCTGCGGTGTCCGACTCGACCGCCGCGATGGCCTGCTCCACGGAAATCGGCTCGGCACTCAGCACGGCGTGCACGATTTCAAATCCAGTTTCAGTGCCCATGACTGCCTTCCAGCTGGTCGCAAAGATGTCCAAGAATGGGATCGAGCACGCCCAGGCCGTCCATCACGCCCTTCGGCGATCCGGGGAGGTTCACGATGAACGTCTGTCCGGCCGCGCCCGCGTGGCCCCGGCTGAGCATGGCCATCGGCGTCTTGGCCGCCCCGGCGCTGCGGATGCCTTCCATGATGCCGGGGATTTCCCGGTCCAGCAGGGGCAGGGTCTGCTCAGGTGTTGCGTCAGTGGGGCTCAGTCCTGTGCCGCCGCTGGTGATGATGACGGCCGGCTGCTGGCTCAGCAGGGCGCGGAGCGCGGCCCCCACCGGCGCCCCGTCAGGCACCACCATGGCAGGAAACGGCTCAAAGCCGTGTTCGGTAAGCCAATCGATGATCACAGGACCCGTGAGGTCCTCATAGACACCGGCGGCCGCCCGGGTGGAGGCGATCACGACGCCGGCCTTCCGGCCGGTGGCTTCGCCGTGGCGGTGCGGTTCGGGCATGTTCATAGGGTCCAGTCCCCGCTCTTGCCGCCGCTTTTGGCGAGCACTTTGATATCGGTCAGGACCGCGTGCTTGTCCACGGCCTTGATCATGTCGTACACGCTCAGTGCCGCGACCGACGCCGCGGTCAGCGCTTCCATCTCGACCCCGGTGACGCCGCGGGTCTTGACCGTGGCAAACACCGTCACGGAGTCGGTGTCGAGCTCAAAGTCAACGGTGACCTTGGCGATGGGCAGCGGGTGGCACAGCGGGATCAGGTCCGGCGTCTTCTTGGCCGCCATAATCCCGGCGATGCGGGCAACGGCCAGGGCGTCGCCCTTCGGGAGCTCGCCGCCGCCGAGGAGGGCAAGGACCTCGGCCGTGCTGCGGACAGTCGCGGTGGCCGTGGCCTCCCGCGTGGACTCTGCCTTGTTGGACACATCCACCATCTGGGCAGTGCCGTCGTGGCGGAGGTGGGTCAGGCGGGTGATATCCGACGTGGGGTGGTCCGCTGGTGCGGCATCCGCTTCAGGGTATTCTGCTTCATTCACAGGATCCATACTTCCACTTCGTCGCCCGCTGCGAGCGCCGCTGTCCCCTCGGGAACATGGACCAGGGCATTGGAACGGGCCAGGGCGTGGACCAGGTGTGAGCCCGCACCGCCCTCCAACCGGACGGTGCCGTCCGGGGCCAGTGTGCCGCGCCGGACCTGGTGCTTGCCCGGCGGGGAGGTCAGCGGTTCGGCGAGGCGCGCGCGGACCGCGGGCCGGAGCGCCGGAGCGCCGAAAAGCTCCGTGAGAACCGGGCGCAGGAACATTTCAAAGGACACGAGGCAGCTCACCGGATTACCGGGGAACCCCAGCACGGGGACACCGTCGAAAGTGCCGATCCCCTGCGGACCGCCGGGCTGCATCGCCACGGCGCCGAACTCGACGTCGTGTCCGGCCATCGCCTGCCGGACCACCTCATAGGCACCTTTACTGACGCCGCCTGTTGTGACGATCAGGTCCACGGCGGGCACATGCCGGCGCAGCAACGCGGCGAGCTCATCCGGTCGGTCCGTGGAAACCCCGGTCCGTGTGACCTGAAGCCCGGCTTGGCGCATGGAGGACTCGAGCAGGGTGCCGTTGGAGTCAAAGATCTTGCCCGGTCCCAGCGGATTGCCCGGTTCCACGACTTCGTCGCCGGTGGTGACCAGGAGAACCCGCAGGAAGGGACGGACGGGCACATCCGTGTAGCCCAGTGCCGCCAGCAGTCCCAGCTGGCCGGGGCCAAGGAAGGTCCCCGCCCCGAGGGCGAGCTCACCGGAGCGGATGTCGCTGCCGGCACCGCGCACAAACGTTCCGGCAGCCGCGGCGGGCAGGTGGACCGTGGCGGGCTCCCCGGGCGCGGGGAAGGAATCGGGCACGGCCTGCTCAATGGGTACGACGGCGTCGGCCCCGGCCGGCATCATCGCGCCGGTCATGATTGGGGCGGCCGTGCCGGCGGCCAGTTCTGCCGGTGCGGCACCGGCCGGGACGGGCGCGACGACGCGCAGTTCGGTGCCGCCGTGGGGCACGTCGGCGCTGCGGATCGCGAAGCCGTCCATCTGCGAGTTGGCAAAGGGGGGAAGATCCAGCGGCGCCAGGATGTCGGCGGCAAGTCCCCGGCCCAAGGCCTCGAGCAGCGGGAGCCGTTCCACCCGTTCCTCGGTGCGGAGCGGGGCGAGCAGTGCGCGCACCTTGTCCCGGTGCGCTTGAACGCTGACGTGCCTTGTCTCGGTGCGGTGCATGCGTTTCCTGACCTTTACTCGGCTCGCTAGGACTTCACATCCACTCTAACCGTGTGGTAGCCGGTGGCTCCGCTCGGCGCGACGGGGGCCGACTCCTCGACTTGCGGTACGCCGTCGAGGGTGGTGGCCCGGACCTGGATCTCGTATTGTCCCGGCGTCAGCGGCAGACCCAGCTTCCACTGGTACCACGTGTCCTTGGAGATTCCCGGGGCCAGCTCGGCCTGGCGCCAGTCGCCGCGGTTGACCCGCAGCTCCACCTTCCCAATGCCCGTGTGCTGGGCCCACGCGACTCCCCCGAACACCACCGTCCCGGCCGTCACGCTGGTCCCGTCTCGCGGCACGTCAATCCGGGACGAGGTCTTGATGGGCCCGCGCGCGCTCCAGCCGCGGGGCGTCCAGTAGGCAACGTCGTCAGCGTAACGGGTCACTTTCAGCTCGGTGACCCATTTCGTGGCCGAGACGTAGCCGTACAGCCCGGGCACGATCAGCCGGACGGGGAATCCATGTTCCAGCGGGAGCGGTTCACCGTTCATTCCCA
Source organism: Arthrobacter sp. P1_B3 (assembly GCF_056406615.1). NCBI lineage: Bacteria > Bacillati > Actinomycetota > Actinomycetes > Micrococcales > Micrococcaceae > Arthrobacter > Arthrobacter sp. P1_B3. The sequence goes on from NZ_JBFTZV010000005.1 coordinate 97,138, forward strand.
CCACCAGCAGGGCGTCGCGGCTGTCCGTGAGGGCCTCGAACGGAGTCCCGGCTGTCCAGCCGTCCGTGCTGCGGGAGAGCACCATGTCCGCCCCGGCCTTGGGGCCGGCCATGGCAAGCAGTTCGCGCACGGGCCAGCCGAGCCAGCGGGCGTTGCCGATCAGGTCCCCGCCCACCTGGTTGGAGACGCAGGCGATGGTCACGTGGCGTTCCGTCATAGGTTTGGCCAGGAGAGTGGCGAAGTCGAGCTCGATTTCGCGTTCCACCAGGCCCGTGACCTTCAGGGTCCATGCCTCCGGGTCAACCAGCGGGACGCGCAGGGCAGTGTCGATCCTGTAGAACTCCCTGTTCGGCGTCACGAGCGGGCTCAGGCCGCGGAGCCTGATCTCGGCTCCCGCCGGTACGGGCGGCGCGGGAGCGGCGGGTCCCGGGAGGACCAGCTTGCTGCGCACATCACTGACGACGGCGGCCGCTCCCCTGAGGGTGGAGGCGAGCACACCGGCGACGGCGGCAACCCCGGCGGTCCCGCCAAGGGCCAGCAGGAATCGGCGCCGCGCGGGCCCGGCGTCATTGGCTGCAGCGTCCTCATGCTGCGAGGCGGCTGGGGTTTCCGATGAGGCCGGCTCCGCCGCCGGGGTTCCGTCCCCGTCGGGTTTCCACTCCAACAGTTTCCGGATGAGCCACCGCAACAGTGCGATTCCCACCAGTGCCACGAGCACCGGAACGGGGATGGCGTTGGCGGTCAGGTCGGCCCGGCTCATCACCGCCACGAGGCCCACCGCGCCGAACACCGCGATGAGAATCACTCCGGCGAAACGGCGCCGCACTTCAAGGACACCGGACAGGGCCGCGAGTGCGGCGATGACCAACGACATGCCGACCAGGAGTGCCACCTTGTCCGCCGTGCCGAACACAGAGATAACCCACTCTTTGACGCCCGGCGGGACGGTATCGATTACGGCACCTCCCACAGCCGTCACGGGAGAAACCGTGGGGCTCACCAGGCTGGCCGCGAGCTCACCGAGCACCACCGCGGTCCCCACGGCCACGAGTCCGGCCCCGGCGGCCCACAGGTCCCGCGCCCGCCGGTCCCGGGTGCGCGGCTGTTGGGTGCGCAGTTGTTGGGCTTGCGGTTGCCCGGTCGGTCCTGGCTGCCCCTGCGTTCCCCCTTGTTGCTGTTCCCTGCCGGCGACTGTCCCGTCCATTTCCTTCCCCTGCCCGTCAAAGCCAACGCCGCTGCTCACTGTGCCCGTCCCGCCCGGAGTTGTTCGTCCGCCGCGTCGCGCGGACTCCCGTCCTTTGCTCCCTCAGTAGCCGCTCTCGGTGCAGGTGCCACGCCGGCAGCTGGTGCGTCCGCAGCTGACTCTTGGCCGGCAGATCCCTGGCCCGGGAGCAGCAGCGAGAACCGGCATCCGCCGTCGACGTTTTCCACGGTGACGGTGCCCTGATGGGCACTGACTATTCCGGCGACAATGCTCAGGCCAAGCCCGGCGCCGCTGTAGCGCATGGCGCCTGCCGGCTCAGCCGGCCCGGGCACCAGGTCGCCGCCCATCGCCGCACTGTCCCCCACAGCACCGTCCGCCACAACACCATCCACCACAACACCATCCACCACAACACCATCCACCACAGCACCGTCCCCCACAGCACCGTCGTCCCCGGCGGCCCAACGGCCGGGCCGCTTCCGGGCCGGATCCTTCTGCCAGCCGGTCTCGAACACATGCGGCAGGTCTACCTCGGGGATCCCGCCGCAGCCGTCGGTGACCGCGACCACGGCCCGGTCCCCCTGCCGGCCGACTTCCACGGTGACGCGGGAACCTGGGGCGCTGTGGACGATCGCGTTAAGCACCACATTCCGGATGGCGCGCCCCATCGACGGGCCGTCGGCCAGGGCCAGGCTTTCCCGCCGGCCGCCGCCGTCGAGCGTAATGCCGTGCTGCTGCGCCAGCGCGGCGAGATCGGCAATGGCGTCGCTGGCGAGGTCGTACAGGTCCAACGGCTCGGCCTTGAGCCGCATGGTTCCGGCGTGGATTTTCGACAGCTCCAGGAGGTCGTTGACCATGCCGGCCATGAGGTCGGTCTGGGCAATGATCTTGCGGTAATAGGCGGGAACGTCCGCCGCCATGCCGTCCTCCAGGGCTTCGGTCATGGCCCGCATGCTCGCCAGCGGCGTCCGCAGGTCGTGGGAAATCCAGCTGACCAGCTCGCGGCGGGCGTTCTCGACGGCGGCCTCACGCTGCCGGGATGCTTCCAGCATTCGGCTGCTGGATTCGAGCTCGGCGGCGAGGGCGGCAAGTTCGTGGCTCATCACCGGGGATTGGATCCCGGGGCTCTCCCCGCGGCCGATGCTCCGGGCGGCGTCGGCCAGCGCCTTGGCGTTCCGGGAGACCCTTGATCCCAGCACGAGGGCGATCGAAACGGCAACCGCCGAGGCCACGGCCAGGACGTACCACATGACCTCGAGGTCCCGTGCCGAGATGAACATGGCGTTGAAGGCGCTGACCATTCCGGCCGTCAGGACCGCCACGGCGGCGAGCACCACCACGCAGATCTGGACCGCGAAGGATGCCCTGCGCAGCGATTTCAGGATGAGCAATGAGGCGGCCCCGATCACGGCTCCCCATGCCACGGCCCAGCCGATGATGGTCAGGAGCTCAGAGGTCTGCACGGGCGGACTCTTCCTCGTCGCTGGGGTCCAGCCGGTAGCCCACGCCCCACACCGTTTTCAGCACGGAGGGGCGGGTGGGGTCGTCCTCGATCTTCTCCCGCAGCCTGCGCACGTGGACCGTCACCGTGGACAGGTCCCCGTAGTCCCAGCCCCAGACGGCCTTCATGAGTTCCTCTCGGCTGAAGACCTGCCGGGGACGGCGGAGCATGAAGGCCAGCAGATCGAACTCCCGGGCCGTCAGCGCCAAGGGCCTGCCATGGCGGGAAACCGTGCGCGCAGCCGGGCTGAGGTCGAAGCCGCCCACTTCGACGGAGGGCTCCGGGCTGAATTCGGGAATGCTCCGGCGCAGGACCGAGCGGACCCGCAGCACGAGCTCACGGGGCGAGAACGGCTTGGTGACGTAGTCGTCCGCGCCGGCTTCCAGGCCAAGGATGCGGTCATCCTCCGTCCCCAGCGCCGTGAGCATGATGACCGGGACACTGTGTGCCGCACGGAGCCGCCGGCAGACTTCCACGCCGTCCAGGCCCGGCAGCATCCGGTCCAGCAGCACCAGGTCCGGGCGGCGTTCGGCTGCGAGGCGCAGGGCCGTGAACCCATCGGCGGCGAGGACCACCTGGAATCCCGCCTGGACGAGGTAGTCGCGAACCACTCCGGCGATGGTCGGCTCGTCTTCGACGAGGAGGATGCGTCGGTGTTCCGTTGCGTCCGGGGCCGGCTGGGTGTTGTTCACGCTTCAAGCATAGGTTCGCGGCCGCGCCGCGGGCAGGGCTCCGGATCCCCGCAGGACATCCTTCCCGAACACGTAAGATTCGTGCCGTCATGCGGCTGTGACGTGGGCCGCGAGGTGGCGTAGCCTGACTCTATGACAGTTCAACTGGGTATGCCCCAGCCCCGCGCGGCAGGCAGTCCCGGAGCGGGGATGCCTCCTGCAACCGCACTGTCCGGGCGCCCGGAGGGCCTGCCTGCCGGGCTGGTGGATCGCTACGGCCGCCGCGCCACGGACATGCGCCTCTCACTGACGGACAAGTGCAATCTGCGCTGCACCTATTGCATGCCGGCCGAGGGCCTGGAGTGGTTGTCCAAGCAGGCGGTGATGTCCGCGGAGGAAATCGTCCGGATCGTGCGGATCGGCGTCGACATGCTCGGCGTACGTGAATTGCGGCTGACCGGCGGCGAGCCCCTGGTGCGCGCGGACCTGCTGGAGATCATCGGCGCGCTCCGCCAGGCCCACCCCGGGCTGCCGATCTCAATGACCACCAACGGCGTCGGCCTGGACAAGAAGGCCGCCGGACTCAAGGCTGCGGGACTCTCCAGGATCAACGTCTCACTGGATTCCCTGCACGAGGAAACTTTTGCGAAGCTGACCCGCCGCCCCTTCCTGAACAAGGTCCTCGCCGGCGTCGACGCCGCCTGGGCTGCGGGCCTGGGCCCGGTCAAGCTCAACGCTGTGCTCATGCGCGGGATCAACGACACCGAGTCCCCTGCCCTGCTGGCCTGGGCACTGGACCGCGGCTATGAACTGCGCTTCATCGAGCAGATGCCGCTGGACGCGGACCACGGCTGGACCCGACGGAACATGATCACCGCCGCGGAGATCCGGGAACTTCTCTCCGCCGACTACGTGCTCAGATCCGACCCGCGGGACCGCGACGGCGCCCCGGCGGAACGGTTCGAGGTCAGGGCCCGTGTTCCCGGCACCGACCAGGCCACCGGCCCCGTGCTCGGCACCGTGGGCATCATCGCCTCCGTCACGGAGCCGTTCTGTTCCGACTGCCGCCGCACGCGCATCACCGCCGAGGGCAAGATCATGAGCTGCCTTTTCTCACGCGAGGAAGTGGACTTGCTGGGCCTGCTGCGCGAGGGCGCAAGCGACGAACAGCTTGCCGAACGCTGGCAGGATGCCATGTGGATCAAGCCCAAGGCCCACGGGATGGACCACGTGGGCCTCGGCTCCCCCGACTTCGTCCAGCCGGACCGCAGCATGAGCGCCATCGGAGGCTGATTTTTTCGTGAACGTACGCTACTTCGCTGCGGCGCGCGCTGCCGCCGGCGTGGATGAGGAACGCTACGACCTCGCCGACGGCGACACCCTCGCTTCGCTGCTCGAGGCGATCCTCGCCGTCGAGCGCCCCGAACCGCCCGCCGGTACGCCGCCGCTGGCCCGCATCCTGTCCCGCTCCAGCTTCCTGCTCAACGAAGTTGCCGTGCGGGACCACGCCGCGGCGCTCAAGCCGGCCGACGTCGTGGACGTGCTGCCGCCGTTCGCCGGCGGGTAGGCGCAGCACGCCCAGGCTTTTCTGGGGTGTCGCGCGGGCCTGACCGGTCCTAGAGTGTGGCATATCCCCCGCGGGCGGCAAACACCAGTCAGGAGAGTGCCATGTTTACCTTGCAGATTGAGCATCAGGTCAAGGATTTCGGGATGTGGAAAGCGGCTTTCGACCGCGACCCGGTGAACCGCGCAGCATCTGGAGTCACTGCCTACCGCATCAGCCGCCCGGTGGACGACCCGCTCTATGTGGTGGTCGAGCTGGATTTCGAGCAGCGCGGTCAGGCAGAAGCCCTGTTAGCCAATCTTCGGGCGAAGGTCTGGAACTCCGACGACGCCGCCCCGGCCCTTCAGGGGGCTCCCAAGGCCCGGATCCTCGAGGCCGCATCCTGAAGGTGCGGACCGGAGAACCCCCGGCCGCGAACCGGCCCTGAATAACCCACCCTAAAATCTGGCGCGGGGCCCGGTGCCGCAGCCCGGGTTCTCACGCCGGGATGGACGCGCCCTCAGCGACGCGACGGCACACGGTGGTCATGAAGGGGGTGAAGTCGCTCGCCCTGCCCAGGCGGAGACCTGCAGCGTGCGTCAGTTCGCCGTCCTCCACCCGGAAGGTGTGCCGCGCGGTGCCGCGGTCACTGCGCCGTTCCACGGTCAACGTGCCGCCTTCCACGCTGGCGCGAGCCGGCGCCTCGGGCGGCAGCCCCAGGCTGTTGACGTGGTACCAGAAGGTGTCGGGGTGGTCCGGATCCGACGTGAAGACACCGTGGCCTTCGGAACGGGTCCCGTCCGCATCCGTATGCCGGTAGCTCTGGGTGACGGCAAGCCCGGCAGCCGCCCGGGAAAAGATGATCTCGGTGTCCGCGCTCCGCGTCGGACCCCACGCGGTTGCCTCCCAGTGCGTGGTCCCCGTCCAATGGCCCAGGAACGCCTCAAGCGCCTCGCATGCACTGCCTGGCAGTGGCCGGTCCACAGTTTCTCCCATATGGAGTTCCTCCCGAGTGACCCCGCCACCATCATGACGCCGCGCCTGCTGTGGTGTAAAGACCGCCCGCGCCCCGACCGGCCGTGCCCAGTCGGGCTATACAGGGCCCACAGTGCAGCTATCGGCCCGGAATTACCTAGAGCCCAAACGTCTCGGTTTCCTCGAACGGGCCGACCACCGTGACGGTCCGCGGGGCGGCCGCGAGCTCACGGGCGAGCTCCTGGACCTCCGCTGCCGTGACGGCCTTGATCTGGCGGAGGGTTTCATCGATGTCCTGGTACTCGCCGGAGACCAGTTCCGCGCGGCCCAGCCGGGACATCCGGGAACCGGTGTCCTCCAGCGCCAGCACGATTCCGCCGCACAGCTGACCCACGGCCTTCCGGAGCTCCTCGTCGGAGATGCCGTTGGCAGCCAGCTTGTCCAGTTCGGCGCCGAGCAGCTCAATGACCTGCCGGACCTTCGACGGCGTGCATCCGGCGTACATGCCGAAGTAGCCGGCGTCGGCGTAGGAGGACGCGAACGAGTAGGTCGAGTAGACGAGGCCGCGCTTTTCCCGGACCTCCTGGAAGAGCCGGGAGGACATGCCGCCGCCCAGGACGGCGTTGAGCACGCTCATGACAAAGCGGCGGTCGTCCGTGGCGACAAGCGAGGGGCAACCCATGATGATGTTGGCCTGCTCCACCGGGCGCTTGACCACATGCAGGCCGGCCGTGCCGGTGATCGCAGCGCGCTCGGTGGAGCGGCGCTGCACGGGCGCGGCAGCGGCCTCAAGGTTCCAGCCGGCAGAGTGGAGGGCATCCACCACGAGCCCGCAGACGACGTCGTGGTCCAGCCCGCCGGCCGCGGTGACCACGAGCTCGTCGGGACGGTAGTAGCGGCGGTAGTGGTCCCACACCGAGTCGCGCGCCACGGCCCGGATCGCTGCCGGGGTGCCGCCGATGGGGCGTCCGAGCGGGTGCGTTCCCAGCACGGCGGCGACGAAGTTCTCGTGCGCGACGTCAGTGGGATCGTCGCTGTCCATGGCGATTTCCTCGAGGATGACGTCCCGCTCCTGCTCCATCTCCTGCGGGTCCAGGACGGCGCCGGTGATCATGTCAGCGATGACGTCGATCGCCATGGGAAGGTCCGTGTCCAGCACGCGGGCGAAGTAGCAGGTGCTCTCCTTCGCGGTGGCGGCGTTCGATTCCCCGCCGACCTCGTCGAAGGCCGACGCGATCTCCAGCGCGGTGCGGCGCTTGGTGCCTTTGAAGAGCAGATGCTCCAAAAAGTGCGTGGAGCCGTGCTGGCCGGGGGCCTCGTCGCGGGAGCCCACTCCGACCCAGAAACCGATCGTGGCAGAGCGCTGGCCGGGCATCGCTTCGGTGAGCACGCGGACGCCGCCCGGCAGGACCGAGCGTCGCACTTCGGAACCGCCGTCGGCTCCGTGGATCAGGGTGTCAGCGTGCTGGTTCTGCTCTAGCGGCAGGGGGACGACAGTCATCAAGGCCTTTCATTGAACACGTGCCAAATCTGCCTGCAATCCTACCTTTAACAGCAGCGGGGCCGGTGGATGATCCACCGGCCCCGCTGTTTGGCTCAGGAGAGACTACTCTGCGGCGTCCGCGGAGACCTCAGCGTTGTCTGCGTCCGCACCCTCAGCCACGACGGGTGAGAGGGAGAGCTTGCCGCGGTCGTCGATCTTGGTGATTTCCACCTGGATCTTCTGGCCCACGGAGACGACGTCCTCGACGTTGTCCACGCGCTTGCCGCCGGCGATCTTGCGCAGCTCGGAGATGTGCAGGAGGCCGTCCTTACCCGGGGTCAGGGAAACGAAGGCGCCGAAGGTGGTGGTCTTGACGACCGTGCCCAGGTAGCGCTCACCGATTTCCGGGATCTGCGGGTTGGCGATGGCGTTGATCGCGGACCGTGCTGCGTCGGCAGACGGGCCGTTGGTGGCGCCGATGTAGACAGTTCCGTCGTCCTCGATCGAGATGTCGGCTCCGGTGTCTTCCTGGATCTGGTTGATCATCTTGCCCTTCGGGCCGATGACCTCGCCGATCTTGTCTACCGGGATCTTGACCGCGATGACGCGCGGCGCGAATTCGGAGAGCTCGTCCGGGGTGTCGATCGCGGAGTTCAGGACGTCCAGGATGTGCAGGCGCGCTTCGCGGGCCTGCTTCAGGGCGGCGGCCAGGACCGAGGCGGGGATGCCGTCGAGCTTCGTGTCAAGCTGGATGGCCGTGACGAACTCGGAGGTACCGGCAACCTTGAAGTCCATGTCGCCGAAGGCATCTTCGGCGCCGAGGATATCGGTCAGGGCGGCGTAGCGGGTCTGGCCGTCAACCTGGTCAGAGACCAGGCCCATGGCGATACCGGCAACGGCAGCCTTCAGCGGCACGCCTGCGTTGAGCAGGGACAGCGTGGAGGCGCAGACGGAACCCATCGACGTCGAACCGTTGGAGCTGAGAGCCTCAGACACCTGGCGGATGGCGTAGGGGAATTCCTCGCGGGAGGGCAGCACCGGCATGATGGCGCGCTCTGCGAGGGCACCGTGGCCGATTTCGCGGCGCTTCGGGGAACCGACGCGGCCGGTCTCGCCGGTGGAGTACGGCGGGAAGTTGTAGTTGTGCATGTAGCGCTTGCGCGTCACGGGAGACAGCGAGTCGATCTGCTGTTCCATCTTGAGCATGTTCAGCGTGGTGACACCCATGATCTGGGTCTCGCCGCGTTCGAAGATGGCCGAGCCGTGGACGCGGGGCAGAACCTCAACCTCGGCGGTGAGCTGGCGGATGTCCGTCAGGCCACGGCCGTCGATGCGGATCTGGTCCTTGAGGATGCGCTGGCGCACAACCTGCTTGGTGACGGAGCGGAAGGCTGCGGACAGCTCCTTCTCGCGGCCTTCGAACTGGCCGGCCAGGGAAGAGGTGACCTCGTCCTTGAGCTCGTCCGAAGCGGTGTCGCGTTCCTGCTTGTCGGCGATCTGGAAGACAGCGGCCAGCTTCTCGGCGGCAGCGGACTCCACAGCGGCGTAGACGTCGTCCTGGTAGTCCAGGAAGACCGGGAACTCGACGGTCGGCTTGGCGGCGCGTGCTGCCAGGTCGGACTGTGCTTCGCAGAGGGCCTTGATGAACGGCTTGGCAGCCTCGAGGCCTTCGGAGACAACCTCTTCGGTCGGGGCGGTGGCGCCCTGTTCCTTGATGAGGTTCCAGGAGTTGTCGGTGGCTTCGGCTTCAACCATCATGATGGCGACGTCGTCACCGGCGATGCGGCCGGCAACGACCATGTTGAAGACGGCGTTCTCGAGCTGGGAGTGCTTCGGGAACGCAACCCACTGCGAGCCGTTCTCGTCGGCAACGAGGGCAACGCGGACGCCGCCGATCGGGCCGGAGAAGGGCAGGCCGGAAAGCTGGGTGGACATCGAGGACGCGTTGATCGCGACGACGTCGTAGAGCTCGTCCGGGTTGATGGACAGCACGGTGACGACGATCTGGACCTCGTTGCGCAGGCCCTTGACGAACGCGGGGCGCAGCGGGCGGTCCATGAGGCGGCAGGCCAGGATGGCTTCCGTGGAGGGACGGCCTTCGCGGCGGAAGAACGAGCCCGGGATGCGGCCGGCGGCGTACATACGCTCTTCGACGTCGACAGTCAGCGGGAAGAAGTCGAAACCTTCACGCGGGTGCTTGCCGGCGGTGGTTGCGGACAGCAGCGCGGTCTCTTCGTCGATGTAGACCATCGCTGCGCCGGCTGCCTGCTTCGCAAGGCGGCCGGTTTCAAAGCGGATTACACGCTTGCCGAAGCGGCCATTGTCAATGACTGCTTCTGAGAACTGGATTTCGGGACCCTCCATAGAGAGTCACCTCCGTTTCATGGTTCACGGAGCCCAGCCGCATCAACCCAGTCCAGCATCTGTCTACTGGCCTGCACTGCACCCGGTCATCGATCGAGACCCACGGGCCGGGCCTCATTCCTTGAGGCCGTTCCCGGGGATCACTACCGAGGACCGCGAATGCGTGATGCGGTTGATCCTCCTGTTTAGTTTTTTCCTGAAGAAGGCGGCCCTTTCCGGTCCGGAAGGGGCCGCCCCTTAAAGCTGACTAGCGACGCAGGCCGAGGCGCTCGATGAGCTGACGGTAGCGGGTGATGTCAGTGTTCTTGAGGTAGGTGAGCATGCGCTTGCGACGACCAACCATGGCCAGCAGACCGCGCTGGGTGTGGTAATCGTGCTTGTGCTCCTTCATGTGCTCAGTGAGATCCTTGATCCGCTGAGTCAGGACTGCAACCTGGACCTCCGGCGAACCGGTGTCGCCCTCGGACGTTGCGAAATCCTTGATGATGGACTGCTTTACAGCGGCTTCAAGTGCCACAATAACTCCTAGAGATGTGCCGTGAGGCCCGAATCAGTAATTCACTGCCGGGGGTGCCGTCCCGGAATCCCCCGCCGAAGCCGGGCATTCCGTACACAACAGGAGCCAGCCGCCACGGACTGCAGCCGGATCCAACGTTCAGTTTAGTGGCACGTCCGTGGTCTTGTCGAAACTGCCAGCCGCGCCGGCCGCGCCGCCCTGGGATGCGACTCCGCTTTCCTGGCCCGAAAGCAGCTCCCGGATGGCGGCGACGCCGCGGTACACCTCCGCATAGGAGGTGCTCAGGGGTGACAGCCCGATCCTGATGCCCTGCGGGGCACGGAAATCGGGAATCACATCCTGATCCCACAAGACGGCCGTCATTTCACGGAAGGCAGGGTGGTCCACCGTCACGTGGCTGCCGCGCAGTGCCGGGTCCCGCGGAGTGGACAGCTGCACACCGGCCGGTGCCAGCCAGGCGTCGAAGAGTTCGAGGGCATAGGCCGTGAGCAGCTGTGACTTCTCCCGGAGGGCGGCCATCCCCGCTTCCTCGATCAGGTCCAGGGTGCCGCGCATGGCGACCATGCCGAAAATGGCCGGGGTGCCGCTGAGGAAGCCCCGGATGCCGGGGGCGGCCTCGTAGCCGGGACCCATTTCGAACGCGTCCTTGCGTCCCATCCAGCCCCAGATCGGCTGCTGAAGTCCGGCCAGGTGCCGGGTGTTGACGTAGGCGAACGCGGGCGATCCCGGTCCCCCGTTCAGGTACTTGTACGTGCAGCCGGCCGCGAAGTCGACGTCGGCGTCGTCCAAAGCGATCTCCACCGACCCGGCGGAGTGGCACAGGTCCCACACCACCAGGGCGCCGGCGTCGTGGACTGCCGCGGTGATAGCCGGAAGGTCCGCAAGGAATCCGGAGCGGTAGGCAATCTGGCTCAGGACCACGACGGCGGTGGCCGGGCCCGTGGCGGCCCGCACCTGCTCGACCGTGACACCGGAGGCGGGATCGGCGTCGATCCAGCGCAGGGTCAGGCCTTCTTCGCGCGCGATTCCCTCCACCAGGTACCGGTCGGTGGGGAAATTGTCCGTGTCCAGGACGATTTCCGTCCGCGCCGGATCCGTCACAGCTGCCAGGGCGGCGCGGATGAGCTTGTACAGCACCACGGTGGTGGAATCGGCAATGATGGTCTGCCCGGGCGCCGCGCCGAGCACTGCGCGGCCGAGCTGGTCGCCGATGGCCTGGGGCAGTTCGAGCCATTCCTCGTCCCAGCCCCGGATCAGGCGGCCGCCCCAGCTGTCCTGGATGAAGCTGCTGATGTCCGTGACGGTCCGCTTGAGCGGCCGGCCCAGGGAGTTGCCGTCAAGGTAGGACAAATCCGTGTCCGTGCCGACGAAGTGGTCGCGGTAGCCGGCCAGCGGATCGGCGGCGTCGAGATCGAGGGCGCGCTGCCACAGATTGTCCGTTGCGTCTGTGCCGGCGGAGATGCTCACTGGCCGATCTCCGTCCGCACGGCGAAGAGCTCAGGGAAAAAGGTCAGCTCGAGGGCCTTCTGCAGGAACGCGGCACCGCTGGATCCGCCGGTGCCGGCTTTCATGCCGATGGTGCGCTGGACGGTGCGCAGGTGGCGGAAACGCCACAGCTGGAAATTGTCCTCAAGGTCCACGAGTTCCTCGCAGGCCTCGTAGGCGCCCCAGTTGTCGGCGGCGTTCTCGTAGATGTACTTGAACACCGGGACCAGCTCAGGGCAGAACTCGTGGGCCTTGGTGACGTCGCGCTCCAGCACGGAGGCCGGGACGTCAAAGCCCTGGCGCTTGAGATACGCGAGGAAATCGTCATAGATGCTGGGGGCTTCGAGCAGTTCGCGCAGCATCCCGTGGGCCTCGGGGTCCGATTCGAACACCGGGAGCATCTTGGCGTTCTTGTTGCCCAGAAGGAACTCGACCGCGCGGTACTGGCTGGACTGGAATCCGGACGAGTTGCCGAGGAAGCCGCGGAACTGGGAGTACTCGGTAGGTGTCAGGGTGGCCAGCACGGACCATTGCTCGGTGAGCGTCTTCTGGATGTGCTTGACCCGGGCGATCGCCTTCAGGGCGGACCCGAGGTCGTCCGATCGCAGCCAGGCGGCGGCGCTGCGAAGCTCATGCAGTACCAGCTTCAGCCACAGCTCCGTGGTCTGGTGCTGGATGATGAACAGCATCTCGTCGTGGTGTTCCGGAGTGCTGACCGGCTGCTGGGCGCTGAGCAGGGTGGGCAACTGCAGGTACGACGCGTAGCTCATGCGCGCGCTGAAGTCCCGGACAATGTCCTGGTCCAGTTCCCTCGTGTTCTTCTCGATGGTCACGTCTCTTGCCTTCCTTGCCAAGTGGCTGTGAATCAGCGCGGCTTCAGTGCGTGGGAACACGCCAGCGCGGGGTTTGTTGTCGTTCGGTGCCGGTTGTCAGCGGGCGAACAGGATGTCGTGCGCCTGGACGACGTCCAGGCGCATCTGATCCACCAAGGCCTCAGGCCCACGGTACGCCACCATGCCCCGGAGCCTGGTGACAAATTCCACCACAACTGTCTGGTCGTACAGATCGAATTCGTCGGGGGACTCTTCCGGCCGGTCGATCACATGGGCCTCAACCTGACGGCTCACGCCGTCGAACGTGGGGTTGGAGCCCACGGAGATAGCGGCAGGCCAGCGGGTGCCCGCCTGGTCCACGAGCCAGCCGGCGTAGATCCCGTCGGCGGGAATGTACCCGCTGGCCGTCGGGGCGAGGTTTGCCGTGGGGAAGCCGAGGTCGCGGCCGCGTGCGGCACCGTGCACCACCTCGCCGCGCATCCGGTGCGGCCTGCCCAGCACCGCAGCGGCGGTGGCAACGTCGCCCTCGCGCAGGGCTTCACGGACCCACGTGGACGAGCAGCGGCGGTCTGTCCCGTCGTCGTCGTGGATGGGGAAGCCTTCAGAGCCGAACTCGCTGATGACCAGCACCTCGAAACCGAGCTTCCGCCCCAGCTCCTGCATGGTGGAGAGGTCCCCGGAATTGCCACGGCCGAACCGGGCGTCGTGGCCGACCACCACGTGGCTCGCCTTCAGGCCGTCCACCAGGACCGCGGCGACAAATTCTTCAGGGGTCAGGCTGGCGAGTTCCATCGAGTACTTCATCACCAGCACGGCATCGAGGCCGAGCTCGCCCAGGGCCACCAGCTTGTCCTCCAGCCCCATGATCAGCTCGGGAGCCGACTCGGGACGGTGCACTTGCGCCGGGTGCGGATCGAAGGTGATCGCGACGGCGCGGGCGTGGTTCAATCGGGCGGTGCGGATCAGCTGCGACAGCACCTGCTGGTGGCCGCGGTGCACGCCGTCGAAATTGCCGAAAGTGACAACCGAAGGACCAAAGTCCGCCGGGACTTCGGACAGATCGTTCCAGATGTGGACCATCAACCTCGCCTTTTGCTGCCTGCCATGAACTCCCCCGGAGCGACCGTGCCGGCTCCGGAACTCTCTAAGATTACCCGCATTCCGGGCCGCTCCCGGACGGTTCGTAGGCTTCCGGGCAGCCTCGCCCGGGGACACCCTGCGGGACCGCGATCTAGGGGCGGCAGGTCGACCGTGTCCGGGCAGGTGCTGACTATCGCCCGAGCAACAGCCTCCGCTGGCTGTCCCGGACCGCGTGATTCCGCCAGTTCCGCCAGTGCAGCAGGACGGCGGCGAGGATCAGGGGGACGTGGATTCCGGGCAGCATCCTCGCGAACCACCGCGGGAGGTAGATGTCCGTGACCGAGCCGTCGCTGTCCCCGAGGTCCTGGGCGACAGCGGTCAGCGGGCAGCGAAAGCCATTGGCGGCGAAGATCACCGTTTCGCCCGCGACCACGACGGCGGCCACGCCTGTCTTCCGGTCGGTGCGGCCCCTGACTCCGGTGTACAGGACGTAGGCCATGCAGGCCTCGATCGTGAACCAGGCAATGGTGTGAATCGACTTCACAACCCGCAGCAGCAGACGGCGATGGTCCATGTCTTCACCCTAGGCGCGCAGAGGTGTGCGTGGTTCAGAGACTTTCGGCCCGGCTGGGCCAGGGAGCGACGCCGTCACCAACCACCGCGCGTCGGCGTATGTCCCGTTCGGGCATCGTCGGGCATTGCCAATTCGGCACGCAGGCCCAGGAGTCGGATCGGACGGCCCGCCTCGATTCCGGCTGCGAGGTCCAAGGCCCGTGCGAGGATTTCGTTCCGGTCGAAGGTCTCGGGAATCTTCCTCGCGTGGGTCTTGGTGACGAACGGCGCGTACCGAACCTTGAGGGTCAGCCCAACCACGGGCCGTCCTTCGGCCACAACGTCCTCAAGGACAAGCGCTGTCAGCTCCCTCAAGGCGTCGTCCACCTGGACGGGCTCGGTGAGGTCGCGCTGGAAGGTGGTCTCCCGGCTATGCCCGCGGGCAACCCACGGGGTGTCGTCCACGACGCTGGCGCCGTCCCCGCGTCCGAGCTCCGCGTACCAAGGACCCATCTTGGGGCCGAACTCCGGGACCAGGTCCTGGGGGTCGGACGCGGCGAGCTCGGCGACTGTGTTGATGCCGAGTTTGGCCAGCCGGCCCGACACTTTGGTTCCGACGCCCCACAGGTCCTTGGTGGGCCGGCTGCCCATGACGTCGAGCCAGTTCCCGGAAGTGAGGCGGAAGACGCCGGCCGGCTTGCCGAAACCGGTGGCCACCTTGGCCCGGACCAAGGTGTCGCCGATGCCCACGCTGCAATGCAGCTGCGTTCGCTCCAGGACAGCGGCCTGCACCTGCCGGGCGTAGGCTTCCGGATTCTCTGTCTCCGTGCCTACAAAGGCTTCATCCCAACCCAGCACCTGCACGGTGGCGCCGGGCTGCGCGCGCAGGGTAGCCATCACCGTTTCAGACGCCGCCAGGTAAGCCTCGTGGTCGACGGGCAGGATCACGGCGTCGGGCACTTTCCGGGCCGCAATGCGTAAGGGCATTCCAGAACCCACACCGAACGCCCTGGCCTCGTAGGACGCGGTCGACACCACAGCTCGTTCCGTGGGGTCGCCCCGACCGCCGACAATGATCGGCTTGCCCGCAAGCTCCGGCCGCCGGAGCACTTCGACCGCCGCGATGAACTGGTCGAGATCGACGTGCAGCACCCATCGGATTCCGCTCACGCCACCAGTCTGCCCTAAACATTCCTGGCAAGCATCGGTTCTCCACCGGGCTTGGCCGCGGAGCCGGCGGCCTCCTGGCCTTCTTTGAAATCCAGCGCCGCCGACGACCTGCACCGCACCTGTGCCGAGTGTGGCGCGGTCCGCGCCAAGTACAGGGAACGGACGAGTCCAGGGTGATGGCCGCCCGGCCACTCGTACTGCATCGAGCGCGAGGGATAGGTGGGGTTTGCTTCTCGGGCTTCGAGGTTCCGGGCAACGGAGGGCGCGGTTCCTTTCACGGCAGTGGTTCGATCCATCTGCCGTGCCGCAACACGCCGGCGAGGGTTAATTCGGAATCGACGACGACAATGTCGGCCCGCATATCTTTGTGAAGGTCGCCGACATGCCCGGACAGGCCGAGAACTGATGCCGGGACGGCGCTGGCTGACCGGACCGCGTCCTGCAGTGATACTCCTGCTGCTACGGTGGCCCTGACCACGTCAAGGAGGGTTGCGGTTCCGCCGGCAATCGCGCCGGTGCTGTCGAGCCGGGCGACCCCCTCGTGTACGGTGACGGCCAGGTTTCCCAGCCGGTAACGTCCGTCCTGCAGGCCCGTGGCCGCCATGGAATCAGTGACGAGGGCAATATTCTCAGCACCGACGAGGTCGAACATCATCCGGACGGTATCCGCGGCGAGGTGGACGCCGTCGGCGATGAGTTCAATGACGGCCCTGCCGGCGTGCGCTTCGCTGAGACTGGCGGCCACCGGACCGGGTGAGCGGTGATGCAGCGCCGGCATGGCGTTGAACAGGTGCGTCACCGTGGGTCGCCGGGGAACCGGGTTCCCCTGGCGGTGTCCGGCCCGCCGCAGGCCGAGGGCCGCGCGGCCGAGGAACCCGGCCGCGGTCGCCGTGTCTGCTGCGGTGTGGCCCAGAGAGGGAACCACTCCGCTGGCCGTGAGCTGGTCGACCAGGCGCTGGGCGCCGGGAAGTTCGGCTGCGCAGGTCAGGGAGACAAGACTGGTCCCCGCCGCCGCCAGCAGTTCACCCATCAGAGCGGGATCGGGATCCCGTAGCAGGGCGGGATCGTGGGCTCCGTGGTGGTGCGGGGACAGGAAGGGGCCTTCCAGATGTGACCCGGCGATGAGTCCTTCCTCTGCCACGGGGCGTAAGGCGTCGAGATTCCGGAGCAGGTCGTGGGTGGAGGCGGTCACGAGGCTGGCCAGCAGCGTCGTGGTTCCGCGGCGGTGCAGGAATCGGGCTGCCGAGCGTGCCGCGGCCGCCGAGCCTTCGGAAAAATCGGATCCTGCGGCGCCGTGGCAGTGCAGGTCCACGAGGCCCGGCAGCAGGGTGTACCGGCCGTCCCGCGCCGGGCGGTTCTGCTCCAGATCAGCAATTCCGGGGAATGCCGAAGCCGGTCCGACGTAGCTGATGCGGTCACCGGCCACGGCGATCACGCCGTCGTCGATGGCCAGGCTACCGGTGACGATGCGGCCACGAAGCGTCACGACCTCATTCACCATGTTCAGTGATCCTGTCCGCGGTCCGCAGCGCTGCCGCGATGCCCGCTGCGAGTTCCGGGTCCATCGCCTCCGGCCGGACGCCGGCGCCCGTATCCAGGGGAGATGCGGGCCGCGGGCGCGCCGATGAGTGCACCGCATGCACTCCTGCTGTCACGAGCCGCGGCACGATGTCCACAGTCACTCCGCCGCCAGCCATGATCTGTACTCCCGGCGCGTGGTCCCGTCCGAGTTCCACGAGCCGAGCCAACATTCCGATCCCCTGTGTGCAGTCGGTTCCGCCGCCGCTGGTGAGCACCCGGTTCACGCCGGCGTCTTCGAGCCGCCCGAGCGCGTCGGCGGGGTTCGCGCCGGCGGCCAGTGCGGCGTCGAATGCGCGGTGGAAGGTCAGCTGTGCGGCGGGCTTTTGGGCACGCGCGACGGCGACAATCCGGGTGAGCGCGACGGCGTCCGGTCCGCCGTCGGGTGCCAGGGCGCCGACCACGACGCCGGCCGCCCCTGCCCGCAGCACCGCCACCACGTCACGTTCGATGATCCGGAGCTCCTCGGGTGTGTAGGCGAACCCTCCCGGCCGGGGCCGGACGAGGACATGGACGGGCAGCCCGGCCTCGCACGCCATGTCCACCATCCGCATGTCAGGGGTGATGCCGCCCGTCGCGATGAGCGCGGCGCACAGCTCGACGCGCGTGGCGCCGACGGCCGCGGAGATCCGCATCCCGGTGACGTCTTCGACGGCGAACTCGAGGTCCGGCACAGGGCGCAGCTCCCCGGCGGCCGCGTCGTTCAGAAGCCCCGCTGTGCCGGCTTCCGCGCCGCTCAGAAGCCCTGCCATGCCGGCTTCCGTCCCAACGTGTAGTGGTAGTACTCGGTGTGGGCGAGCTTGGACGCTGCCGGCGTGTCCAGGAGAACGGTCACATGTGGATGGAGCTGGAGCGCCGAGGCGGGGCAGATAGCGGCGACCGGCCCCTCAACAGCCGCCGCAACGGCGTCGGCCTTCGCCTCGCCCAGCCCGAGTAGCAGAAGATGTCGGGCTTGCCGAATCGTTCCAAGACCCTGGGTGAGTACGTGCTCTGGGACCTCGTCGAGGCCAGCGAAGAAGCGTGCGTTGTCGCGGCGGGTCTGGGCGGTGAGCGTTTTGATGCGGGTCCGTGACGCGAGGGACGACATGGGCTCGTTGAAGCCGATGTGCCCGTCGGTGCCGATGCCGAGGATCTGAACATCCACACCTCCGGCTGCAGAGATACTCGCGTCGTACCGGGCGGCCTCCGCCGCCGGGTACGATGCGCCGTCGAGTCCGTGCACGGCGTCGGCGGGGAAATCCACGCTGTCCGTGAATTCGCGCCGGATCACCGAGTGGTAGGACTCGGGGTGGCTGGCTGGCAGTCCGACGTACTCGTCGAGGAGGAACGCCTGGGCGGCGGCGAAGCTCAGCCCGTCGCGGCGGTGGCGGTCGATAAGTTCGCGGTAGGTCCCGAGGGGCGTCGAGCCGGTCGCGAGGCCCAAGACGGACGGACCGCTGCGGAGGCGCTCCTCAATGATGTCCGCTGCGGTGTGGGCGACGTCATCGGCGCCGGGAAGGATGATGATTTCCATGCTGGGGTGTACTCCCTGTGGCTGTCAGTGCGGGTGGGCTGTGTGGCTATTTCGCGGGTTCGGTCTCGACGGTGACTTCGTCGTCCCCGCGTCCGGGAGTGCGCAGGTTCCAGCGCTTGATTACGAAGGAGAACAGGAAGTAGTAGATGGCCGCGTAGCCGAGCCCGATGGGGATGAGCATCCAGGCGTTTTGTGCCTTGCTGAAGTTCAGGACGAAGTCGATCAGGCCGGCGGAGAACGTGAAGCCGTCGTGGATTCCCAGTGCATTGACGAGCGCGTGCGAGGTGCCGGTCAGGACGGCGTGGACGATGTAGAGGGGCCACGCGACGAACATGAAGGCGTACTCAAGTGGTTCGGTGATCCCGGTCAGGAAGGCCGTCAGGCCGGTGGAGAGCATGATCCCGCCGACAAGATTCCGTTGTGACGGCTTGGCGTGGCGCCAGATGGCGAAAGCGGCCGCGGGGAGGCCAAACATCATGATGGGGAAGAACCCTGTCATGAACACGCCGGCGGTCGGATCACCTGCGAAGAAGCGGTTGAGGTCGCCGCGGACAAGCTGACCGGAGGCGTCATTGAAGTCGCCTACGAGGAACCAGACCACCGAATTGAGGACGTGATGGAGCCCCACCGGGATGAGCATACGGTTTGCAAAACCGTAAAGCCCGCCGCCAAGGACAGCGTTTCCGGCCACGATCTCGCCAACCCAGGACAGCCCCGCGTTGAACGCTGAATAGAGCAGGGCCATGATCACGCCGACCACGAGGGCGGTGAGGGACGTCAGGATGGGCACGAGGCGCCGGCCGCTGAAAAAGCCCAGGTAGTCCGGCAACTTGGTGCGGTAGAACTTTTGCCACAGGATAGCCGAGAACAACCCGACGACGATGCCGGCAAGAACGCCGTAATTGATGACGGCGGGTTTGCCCGCGGGATCCACTTGCCCGGCAAGAACGAGTGGAGACATTGCCTTGAAGACCCCATCGATCACCATGTAGCCGACGGCGGCCGCCAGAGCAGTCGACCCGTCGGACTTCTTGGCCCAGCCGATGGCGATACCAATGGCGAAGATGAGCGGAAGCCACGTAAAGACCGCGCTGCCGGCGGCTTCGACCACGGAGGCACCGCCTTCGAAGCCGGGGATGGCGCCCAAAAGGTCCACTTGACCGGCCCGGAGGAGGATACCCGCGGCGGGCAAAACCGCGATCGGAAGCATGAGCGTGCGGCCCAACCGCTGGAGGTTCGAGAAGGCGGCATTCGCCTTCTTCTCCGGCGCCGTGGCGATGGATTCAGGGACTGACATGAGAGGCACCTTTGCGTTTAGGAAGGGCTTGTGGAAGATCGGCTCAGCCGGTACTGTCTGGTTATAACCAGTGTGATTCATCCCACGCGGACCTGTCAAGGCAGTCGATCCGCCGGACGGATCGACTCATCCTGGCCACACCGGGGCCGCTTGGCCTCGGATCCGAAGTGCCCCCGGAAGGGGGGCGCAATGAGAGAGGCATGCCATGTCAAAGGCAGAAAAGATCATTGAAGGACTCGGCGGAGCTGGGAACATCGTCGAAGTCGAGGCGTGCATCACCCGCCTGCGCACTGAGGTCAAGGACTCCTCACTCGTGAGCGAGGCGGTCCTGAAGGCAGCCGGGGCGCACGGCGTACTCACTGCGGGCACAGCTGTTCAGGTCATCGTGGGCCCGGAGGCGGACACACTCGCCGACGACATCGAGGACCTCCTCTGATGACGGAGGCACTCCTCATCCACGCACCCCTGGCCGGCAGGGTTATGCCCCTCGGTGAGGTCCCGGACCCGGTGTTCTCTGCCCAGATGGTCGGCTCCGGCGCGGCCATTGAGCCGCCGGAGGGCGAAACATTTGACGTCGTCTCCCCGGTTGCCGGGAAGATCATCAAGCTGCTTCCGCATGCTTTCATCGTCGTCGACACCGCCGGCAGGGGCGTGCTTACACATGTCGGGATCGACACCGTCAAGCTTCAGGGCGAGGGGTTCGAGCTGCTCATTGACAAGGGGGCGACGGTCGACGCCGGTGCACTGATCATGCGCGTGGATCCGGCTGCCGCTGTGGCCGCCGGATATTCCCTCGTGAGCCCCATCGTCGTACTGGACACCAAGCCGGACACGGCGACGCCGATCGCCTCAGGCGCCGTGGCGGCCGGCGCCGAGCTGTTCTCGGTGCCGTAGGCAGGGCGGGGTCACGGAAACAAAGCCGGAGCCCTTCCCGCTACAGCCGCACCTCCATGTTCAGCGAGTACCTGTCAGATCGGTACCACGAACGCGTGTGCTCGATGGCGAGCTGGCCCGAGTAGGAAGTGCGGTCGAAGAACAGGACCGGCGCACCCGTCCCGGTGCCGAGCAGCGCCCCGACATCCGCCGGGGCGCCCTCGGCGCGCACGGTCTGGCGGGCGCGGTTGATCTCTTTGCCGAACTGGGCGGCCAGGGCCTTGTAAACCGAGCCGGTGAGGTCAATGTCGAGGAGCCCACTGGCATGTTCCGGGTTGTACCAGGCGTCGTCGACGCTGACCGGCCGGCCGTCGGCGAGACGCAGCCGGCGCAGGTGGATCGCCTCGGCACCCTGGGACAGGCCCAGTGCGTCCGCCGTGTCCTTCGGCGCGGCCGCGAGCTCCGCCAGGAGCACCACGGTGCTGGGGGTATGACCCTGGGCCTCCATCTCCTGGGTGAAGGACGCCAGGTGGAGGGTGGACTGAACTGCCGAGTCGGCTACGAATGTGCCCTTGGCCGGGACACGCACGAGGTGGCCCTCGGTGACGAGTCGGCCGATGGCGGCCCGGACGGTGATACGGCTGACGCCGTACGCGTCCATCAGTTCGCGCTCGCTGGGGAGGCGGGCGCCGGGTTCGAGTTCCTCTTTGGCCACCTTGAGGATAATCGAGCGCAGCTGCTCGTGCTTGGGTACCTGACTGTTCACGATATGCACCTGGGTGGCAGGTGCCGTGCTCGTGCGTGCGGCTGGCAAATCGGCCCCTTTGTTAGTGGAGCGATCCGGTAAGGACCACCTACTCGGATTATGCCACGTGAACCCTGACACGGCCTACCGGAATACTCACGACCAGCCCTGCCGGCTCTTGAAGCTGGTTTGGCCGACGCCGTGGTCTGGTTTGATCTCAATTATTTGGTGAGGCCCTTCGAGTGAAGGCCTGGGTGCAGGCTTCGGTCGAAGACCCTTGGCCAACGATCCCTGGTCGAAGATCGCTGAGCGAGTATCCGTGGGCAGCGGTTCAGCCCGTAACACTGCGTACGCCATCCGCCGTCGTATGGACCGGCGCGTGGCAAGCTGTAGGGATGGACAGCACAGCCGCGCCCCAAGCGGGGGAATCACCATTCGCACGACCGGTGCCGGGCGGCCTGCGCCACCCGTTGGGTCCACGCGATCCCGGTGACGCCTGGGTCGAGGGCGAGCACGGACGGTTCTGGGGTCGGTTCGGTTCCGCCGGGCTCCTGGTCCACGACGCCGCAAAGGGAATCCTTCTCCAACACCGCGCTTTGTGGAGCCATCAAGGCGGCACGTGGGGGCTCCCGGGAGGTGCCCTGCACCAAGGGGAAGGGGCCATCGACGGGGCGTTGCGGGAAGCACGCGAGGAAGCGGCCGTGCCTCCGGAGAACGTCCGTGTCCTGTTCACGTCGGTGTTCGACGTCGGCTACTGGACCTACACCACGGTGGTTGCCGAGGCACTGCAGGCCTTCGAGGCCGCCATCAGTGATCCGGAAAGTCTCGAACTGCAGTGGGTGGGGGTTGACGCAGTCGGTGGCAAGAAACTGCACCCGGGCTTCGCCACCGCCTGGCCCGGACTGCGCAGCAGGCTCACGGAGGCCCGGCGCATCACCAGCCGGCCGTAACCAGCCGTGTGTGCCCGGGCAAGCCCCGGACGGGGCAGCCCGGCCTAGTGCTGCCGGGGCGCGGGACGCCGGCGATACAGCCAGATGAGTCCCAGAATGGGCAGCAGGAGCGGGATGAATCCGTAGCCGCGGCCAAACAAGGACCACACCGTCTCGTGCGGGAAGTTCACCGAGTCGAATACGCTCAATGCCCCCACCACGAGGACGCCCACAAGCTCCACCAGGACTGCCGCCACGGAAACTTTGAACGCGGTGCGGCCCGGCTTCGCGAGGGACACGGTGGCAACTACGTAGACGGCTGCGGCGAAGGCGGACAGCAAATATGCCAGGGGCGCCTCGGAAAACTTCGTGAGAATCTGGTAGCCGGCCCGGGCGGTCGCCGAAATCGCAAACACGGCATAGACAGCAATCAGCAGCCGTCCCGGCCCAGTGTTGCGGGTGTCGGTCGCCGGCGCAGTTTGCGCCGCCCCAGTTTGTGTGGCACCAGCCTCAGTGGAACCAGCAGCTGCCGGCCCGGCGTCCGCTGCCCCGGTGATGCCGGAGGCCGACCCCGCCGGGTTGCCTGTGCCCTCCTGGGAGGATTTTGCGTTCACGTTTTCTGCCTCTTCCATCTCAATACCAGATCTGGTTCATACGGGCCGCCATCACCAGGGCAGTGACGCCGACTGCGGCCAGGACGAAGTTGCTCCAGCGGGTCCGCTCCAGGATGGACCAATACACGGCGCCGATCGGGAGGATCAGCGCTGTCGCCAGATAGCCCCAGAACTCCCAGGACTCCCCCGCGATCTGCTCCCCGCTGGCCACCCGGACAATCGAGCCCACCAGATAGACCAGGAGGGCAAGTTCGACGGCGGCCACCGACAGTATGGTCGTGTCGTTGGGCGCCTTCTTCAGGATGCCCGCGGCGACGCAGATGATGCTGGAGAGCAGGCCAACCACAAGGATGATGTAGAAATACGCGTCCACTACTGCCCGGCCCGCTGTTCGTTGCCGCCCGCTTCGGTGGCGCCCTTTTCAGTGGAGCGCTTTTCGGTGCCGCTCTTTTCAGTGAAGCGCTTTTCGTTATCGGGCGCGAACACCAGCACGGGCTTGGCGTAGCTTCCCGCGTCGGCCAGGAGCGCCACGAGCGTACCGTCCGGCGCGAACGCTGCTGCCGGCTTGTCCGCGGTCGCTGCCTCCGGCGTGCCGGCTGCGGCTCCTGCGGCGACCCTGCGGCCGAAGGAAATCTCGGTGGTCTCCGCCTCGCTGAGTTCACGGTTCGGCATTAGGGCCCGGGCCGCGTCCGAGATCTCCAGGACGTCCAGCTTCTCCGCCAATTGTTCAAGGGTGTGTGCCTGCTCAAGCGTGTAGGGACCCACTTGGGTCCTGCGCAGTGCCGTCAGGTGGCCGCCGACGCCGAGTGCCTCACCGAGGTCGCGCGCCAGGGCACGGATGTATGTGCCGGAAGAGCACTCCACCGTGACATCGACGTCCAGGGCTTCCCGGTCTGCGTCGCCATCGTGCACGCGGCGGACCTGGTGGACCTCAAAGCGGTGAATCGTCACGGGACGGGCCGCGAGCTTGACCTCTTCACCGGACCGGACCCGGGCGTAGGCGCGTTCACCGTTGACCTTGATGGCGCTGACACTGCTGGGAACCTGTTCAATTTCCCCGGTCAGAGCGGCGACTCCGGCGCGGACAGCGTCTTCGGTGACCCCGGCGGCGCTGCGGGTGGCGGTGACCTCGCCTTCGGCGTCGTCCGTCACGGTGGATTCACCGAGCCTGATGGTGGCGGTGTAAGTCTTGGAGGTGCCCACAATGTAGGTCAGCAGCCGGGTTGCCTTGTTGATGCCCACCACGAGAACGCCGGTGGCCATCGGATCGAGCGTCCCGGCGTGGCCGACCTTTCGGGTACCGGCGATCCGCCGCATCCGTCCAACCACATCGTGGCTGGTCCAACCTTGCGGCTTGTCTACTATCACCAGTCCAGAAAGCACGCCTCCCAGTATATGCGGGCCAGCCGCGCCCCACCGCCCACGGCCCCCGCGCCCACCGCGGACGCCGGGCGTTAGGATGGCACACATGCCCGAGCTTGCCGCACATGTCCGCGACGTCCCGATCAACCAGATCCGCGAGATCACCGAAGCCGCCTGGGGAACGCCCGGTGCGATCGTGCTCAGTATCGGGGAGCCGGGCTTCGCAGTCCCCCGCCACGTCCTCGAGGCCGGGATGGCGTGCCTGGACCGGGACGAGACCAACTACACCCCTAACGCCGGGATCCCCGCATTGCGGGAGGCCTTCGCCGCCCGCTTCCGGGAACACAACGCGACGCCGGTCGGCGCCGAGCGCGTCTATGTGGTCGACGGCGCCCAGCAAGGCCTGCACTTTGCCATGAGCCTGCTGCTCTCCCCCGGGGACGAGATCCTCATTCCCAACCCCGGCTACCCCACCTTCGCGATGACGAGCAGCCTGCTGCACGCCGTGCCCGTACGCTACCCGCTGTACCCGGAGCACGATTTCCAGCCGCGGATCGAGGACATCGAGGCGCTCATCACGCCGCGGACCAAGGTATTGATCCTGAACTCTCCGTCCAACCCGCTCGGCGCCGTCCTGGGCGAGGACCTGACGCGCCGCCTCGTGGAGCTGGCGAGGCGCAACGATCTGTGGGTCATCTCCGACGAATGCTACGAGGCGTTCACTTACGATGTGCCGCACGTCAGCCCGGCCCGCTTCGACAGCGACGTTCCAGGCGAAGCGCGCGTGTTCACCTCGCTCACGCTCTCCAAAACCTACGGGCTGACGGGACTGCGCATCGGCGCGCTGATCTGCCCGCCCGGGCTGGAGCAGAAGATGAATAACGTCATGGAGTCGATCGTGTCCTGTGTGGCCTCCCCCTCGCAGTACGCGGCACTGGCAGCTTTGACCGGTCCGCAGGACTACGTCAGCCATGCCCACGCCCATTACCGGGCCAACCGGGACGCGGCCTCGGCGGTGCTGAGCTCCCATGGCATCCCCTACCTCGCGGCCCAAGGCGCGTTCTATCTGTGGGCGGACGTCTCACATGCCAGCGGCGGGGATGTCCGGACATGGACGCGCCGCTTCCTGGCGGACTCCGGCGTGGCCTTCGCCCCCGGCACGGCGTTCGGCTCTATTGGCGAGGGTTGGATCCGCATTGCGCTCTGCGGAAACCAGGCCGATCTTGTGGAGGGCCTCCGGCGTATCCCTGCACGCGAACTGGCAGCAGACCCCGACGGGTCCACCGGCCCTACCGCCGGAGAAGCTGGCGCCCTAGCCTGAGCACACGGCGCTTCCAGGCTGGCCCGCCATCCTGGCTTCGGGTTGTCCTGGCCCGTCCGGGCGCCGTGGATTCCGGCCAAGGGAGTACATCGTGTGGTGGCAAGACCTGCTGTGGGGTTTCTGGAATGGGCTGACGGCATGGATCGTCCTGATCGCCCATGTCTTCGGTTTCTGGAGTGAGTTCCCGTTCTATAACTCCGCCCGCGCGGGGAACTGGTATGACTTCGGCTACCTCCTCGGCATGGGATCTCCCGTGCTAGGCGGTGGGCTGGGAGCCCGGGGACGCTCCAAGCGCCGCTAGGCATTTCGAGATGGCATTTGGCGGCAATTTTTGCCCGCGCACTGCCGTGTTCTGCAATCTCGACGTCATCTGGGTGCCAAGCCCGACCCAACCGGCGGTCATCCCGGATTTGCCGCCAATGCCTCATCGAGCCAGCTGCGGAGGGCCGCGGCCGGCGGCGCGCCAGCCTGGCGGGCCGCCACCGTCCCCTTCTTGATGACAAGCAACGTTGGGATGGCCTGGATATCGAACCGCCTGGACAATCCCGGGGAGGTGTCGACGTCGACCTTCACGAGCTTGAACTTCCCGGCCCGCTCCTGCGCCAACCTGTCCAGCACCGGGCTGACCATCCGGCACGGCCCGCACCACGCCGCCCAGAAATCGACGAGAACCGGAACGGAAGACTGCTCCGCGACAACCGGGAAGTCGGCGTCTGACGCCGACACGATCCAGGGAAGGTCCTTGCCGCAGTTGCCGCAGCGCGGGTGCCCGGCAGCGGCCGCGGGAATCCGGTTGGTCTTCCCGCAATGCGGGCACTTGGTCAGGCTGGATTCCACGGCACTCCGATGGCCCTGCGCATACGTGCAGTCATGGTTCCATGGGACTCCCCTGCCCCTCAACGGGCCAAGGGTCGAAGGTCCCCGGATACAGAAACAGCAGGGGCCGGACCCGTTTCCGGTTCCGGCCCCTGCTGTTAAAGGCACTCTTACTTGTTGCGGTCCTCATCGATCGCGTCGTTGTCGATGAGGTCCAGGTCCTCTTCGTCAAAGTCGTCCTCGTCGAGCTCCACGTCCTGGGGCGTATCACTCTTGTAAGGATCGGCGTCTCCGGCGTGCGTGGCGCTTTCGGCCAGCGCGGCCACCTCGGCGTCGCGCTTCTTCGCCGCGCGGAGCAGTTCCTCAAGGTTCGAGGCGGTGACGGGGATCTGGTCGGCCACGAATTCGAGCGTCGGTGTCAGCCGCACGGTGATGTTCCGGCCGACTTCCTGCCGCAGCACACCCTTGGCCTTCTCGAGCCCCTTGGCGGCATCGGCCTGGGCCACTTCGTCACCGAACACGGTGTAGTAAACAGTTGCGTGCTGCAGGTCGTTGGTCACCCGCGAGTCGGTCACGGTGACGCCCTCCAGTCGGGGATCCTTCACCCTCCGGCCCAGCGCCTCGGCAACGACAACCTTAATCCGCTGCGCCAACTTGGCAGCCCGTGCGGGATCAGCCATTTCCACTCCTAAAAATTTGGATGTACGACGGCGCCGGAACGGTGGCCGCACAACTGTTGGGTTTTAATGCCACGCCCCTAAGGCGAGTCTACGACGGACTCCCGTTGGTTTCTTCCGGCGACCCTTTGGAGCCGTGGAGGGGGCCCGGGAGTGGCATCGGGCCTGCCGGAGCTGGGTGGCCGACGTCGTAAGACGTCGGCCACCCAGCGTAGGGGCGGGGCCCCTCTACGGCGGAAAAGTGCGGGGCCGCCGGAAAATCCAACGACCCCGCACCTGTACTGCTAAACCAACCTAGACGCGCGGCTTTTCGCGCATCTCGAAGGTCTCGATGATGTCGCCTTCGGTGATGTCGTTGAACGAGCCAAGACCGATACCACACTCGAAGTCCGTGCGGACCTCGGTGGCGTCATCCTTGAAGCGCTTGAGCGTCTCAACGGTGAGGTTGTCACCGATGATCTTGCCGTCGCGGGTGATGCGTGCCTTGGCGTTGCGTCGGATAACACCCGAGCGGACGATCGAGCCTGCGATGTTGCCGAACTTGGAGGAACGGAACACTTCGCGGACCTCGGCGGTGCCAAGCTGGACCTCTTCGTACTCCGGCTTGAGCATGCCCTTGAGGGCTGCCTCAATGTCATCGATTGCTGCGTAGATGACGGAGTAGAAGCGCATGTCCACGCCTTCGCGGTCTGCCAGTTCGGCAACACGCTCGGCGGGCTTGACGTTGAAGCCGATGATGACGGCGCTGTCGACCGTTGCCAGGTTGACGTCGTTCTGCGTGATCGCACCGACACCGCGGTGGATGACGCGGAGCTGGACACCCTCGCCGACGTCGATCTTGAGCAGCGCGTCTTCGAGGGCTTCCACGGCACCGGACACGTCACCCTTGAGGATGAGGTTGAGGGTGTCGATCTTGCCATCGGCGACGGCCTGGTCGAAGTCTTCCAGGCTGATCCGCTTGCGGCGCTTGGCCAGTGCGGCGTTGCGGTCGGCGGCTTCACGCTTCTCGGCGATCTGGCGGGCGGTGCGCTCGTCAGCGGTCACGAAGAAGGTGTCACCGGCGCGCGGGACGTTGGACAGACCCAGCACCTGCACGGGGCGGGACGGGCCGGCCTCGGTCAGCGCGCTGCCGTCGTCGTCGAACATCGCACGGACGCGGCCGTGGGCCGTGCCTGCCACGATGGTGTCGCCGACGTGCAGGGTACCGGACTGAACCAGGACGGTGGCCACGGAACCGCGGCCCTTGTCCAGGTTGGCTTCAATCGCGATACCGCGGGCGTCCTTGTTCGGGTTGGCGCGCATGTCCAGGGCAGCGTCTGCGGTGAGCAGAACGGCGCCGAGGAGCTCGTCGATGTTGAGGTTCTGTCGGGCCGAGACCTCCACGAACATGGTGTCGCCACCGTATTCTTCCGGAACCAGGCCGTACTCGGTCAGCTGGCCGCGGACCTTGTCCGGGTTGGCGCCTTCCTTGTCGATCTTGTTCACGGCCACGACGATCGGCACGTTGGCCGCCTGGGCGTGGTTGAGGGCTTCAACGGTCTGCGGCATAACGCCGTCGTCCGCTGCGACCACCAGGATGGCGATGTCGGTGACCTTCGCACCACGGGCACGCATGGCGGTGAACGCCTCGTGGCCCGGAGTATCGATGAAGGTGATCTTCCGATCAATGCCTTCGTGGGCGTGGGTGACCTGGTAGGCACCGATGTGCTGCGTGATGCCGCCGTGCTCGCCCGCCATAACGTCGGACTTGCGGATGGCGTCGAGCAGCCGGGTCTTACCGTGGTCAACGTGACCCATGACGGTGACAACCGGAGGACGTGCCTCGAGGTCTTCATCGCCTTCGGCTTCCAGTTCGGCGTCGAAGTCGATGTCGAAGGTGGAGAGCAGCTCGCGCTCCTCGTCCTCCGGGGACACAACCTGAAGCTTGTAGCCAAGCTCCTCGCCGAGCAGCGCGAAGGTCTCTTCATCCAGCGACTGCGTGGCCGTGGCCATTTCGCCGAGGTGGAAGAGGACCGTCACCAGTGCGGCGGGGTTCGCCTCGATCTTGTCGGCAAAGTCCGTGATGGACGAGCCACGGCGAAGCCGGACTACGGTGTTGCCGTCGCCGCGGGGTACGCTCACGCCACCCAGCGACGGAGCACTCATCTGCTCCAGTTCCTGACGCTTGGCACGCTTCGACTTGCGCTGCTTGCCACGGCCTGCGCCGCCCTTACCGAAGGCACCCTGGGTGCCGCCGCGACCGCGACCGCCCTTACCAAAGCCACCACCGGCCGGAGCGCCGCCACCGGCACCGGGAGCACCGGTACCTGGAGCGCCACCCGGACGGCCCGGACCACGGCCTCCGCCGCCGGGACGGCCGGCACCAGCGGGTGCGGGACGTTCGGTGCGGTTAGGCATCATGCCCGGAGTCGGGCGGTTGCCGCCGGCTCCTGCCGGACGACCGGCGCCGGGAGCGCCGGCCGGACGCGGGGCGCCGGGGCGGGGGCCGCCTGCGCCTGCTGCCGGACGGGGACCACCCGGACGGGGGCCGCCTGCGCCTGCTGCGGGGCGCGGACCACCGGGGCGTTCACCCTCGGTGCGGCTTCCGCCCGGACGGGGCATGCCCTGGGACGGAGCGAACGGGTTGTTGCCCGGACGCGAGGGACGATCGTTGTCGCCGCCGCGGCCGCGGGGCATGCCCTGGGACGTGGCGAAGGGGTTGTTGCCGGGACGGGGACCGCCCGGACGCGGTGCAGAACCGCCCTGGCGTGCCGGAGCAGCCGGGGTTTCAGCCTTGGGGGCCGGACGCGCGCCGGGCTTGATGCCCGTCGAGGGAGCAGCCGGAGCCTGGGCGGCGGGGGCTGCCGGAGCCTGGGCGGCGGGGGCTGCCGGAGCGGCGGGCGCGGCGGCAGGTGCCGCAGCAGCCGGAGCCGGAGCTTCAGCCTTGGGTTCCGCGGCCTTGGGCGCAGCGGGGCCAGGCGCAGGCGCCGGACGGGTCGCTGCCGGGCTGGCAGATGCCTGGGGGGCGGACGCCGGAGCTTCGGACTTCGAAGCTGCGGGGGCGTCGGGGAAAGCGTTGCGCAGTTTCCGCACAACGGGAGCCTCGATAGTTGACGAGGCGGAGCGAACGAATTCGCCCAGTTCCTGCAGTTTGGTTACTGCATCTTTGGAAGTAATACCGAGCTCTTTAGCAAGCTCATGTACGCGGACCTTGGCCACATTTCTCCTGTCTCGGTCCGCACCGAGCCAGGCACGAACCGTCTACTTCTTACTGCGGGCCTCCGCCGCGAATGCAGCTGAAAGGCCCATTGCAGAGCGCAACAAAGTTGTCATCGTTGCGCACTCATCGCTGGGAACTCATCGGGTTTCCATCAGTTTTCTGACCCGCTTTCAGGTTGGACGGTTGTTGCTGCGGTCACCGGGGTGCCCACGGCTTCCGTGCCGGCAGTGATCCGGCGTTCCACATCAGCTGTACCGGCTGCGCCCTTGAGGGCGCGACCGAACGCTCGACGTTTGACCGCCAGTGCCAGGCACTTTTCGCTGGGGTGCAGCCATGCTCCCCGGCCAGCCATCCGGCGTCGTTCATCCACCACGACGGCGGACGAACCACCGGCGCCGGCGACGAGCCGGAGTAACTCCGACCGCGACCCTTTTTGTCGGCATCCGATACAAGTGCGCTGCGGCTGATTCCCGAGGTGTTGCACATGTGCCACGTTCGAGTATCTTCCTGCCAGTACAACTGCTTGGTGAATCACCGCGTCCCGGGAATCTGGGAAAACCCAGACGCGCCAAAGACACACGGATACCGGCCGTTAGGCGCGGTCATCTTCTATTCTAGCCCCTCCGGCGCCCGGGTCCCGAACCCAGGCGTGCCGGTCAGCTCGGAAATCACGGCTGACCCGTGAGAGTGCACACGCTCACCGGGCCACGACGGCGGCCCGGCGCCTGTGTTCGTGTGCTGCGCGCTTGCGAGCTATTTGCCGGTGTTGACGGCGGCGTCGGAGACGATGTCGATTCGCCATCCCGTGAGCTTGGCGGCGAGACGGGCGTTCTGGCCCTCCTTGCCGATGGCCAGGGAGAGCTGGTAGTCGGGAACGACCACCCGTGCAGAACGGGTCGCCTCGTCGGTGATCGTGACCGAGTTCACGCGCGACGGCGAGAGGGCGCTGGCGATGAAGGTCGCCGGATCGTCGTTGTAGTCAACGATGTCGATCTTTTCGTCGTTCAGTTCCGTCATGACCGCCCGGACACGAGAACCCATTTCGCCGATGCAGGCACCCTTGGCATTGACGCCGGGGGTGTTTGCCTTGACGGCGATCTTGGTGCGGTGGCCGGCCTCGCGGGCAAGCGCCACGATCTCGACCGAACGGTCCGCGATCTCGGGAACTTCGAGTTCGAAGAGCTTCCGGACGAGCCCGGGGTGGGAGCGGGACAGCGTGATGGACGGGCCCTTGGTGCCGCGGTGGACGTCGATCACGAAGGCGCGCAGCCGGTTGCCGTGGATGTACTTCTCGCCGGGAACCTGCTCGGGCGGCGGCAGCAGTGCCTCCACCGTGCCCAGGTTGACCTGGATCATGTGCGGGTTGTTGCCCTGCTGGATGGTGCCGGCCACGAGCTCACCTTCTCGGCCCTTGAACTGGCCCAGCACGTTGTCGTCCTCAGCGTCCCGGAGGCGCTGCAGGATGATCTGCCGCGCGGTGCTCGCCGCGATGCGTCCGAAGCCCGCGGGGGTGTCCTCGAATTCGCCGATCGGGGCGCCGTCGTCGTCGATCTCGGTGGCCCAGATGGTCACGTGGCCGCTCTTGCGGTCGAGCTCGGCCCGGGCCTTTTCGAAGGCGCCGGGGGTCTTGTGGTAGGCCACCAGCAGGGCCTGCTCGATCGTCGGAATCAGGAGATCCAGCGGGATTTCACGCTCACGCTCCAGAAGTCTCAGCGCGCTCATGTCAATATCCATCAGGCCTCCTCAGAAGGTCCATTGTTTGCTTTTTCCAGACCGGCCTCTTCGAGGTGGCTGAACTCTATCTCGACTTTTCCGCTGCGGATCCTGTCGAAAGGAAGCTTGACGGGTTCACCCTGTTTGGGTTTCATGCCCTTCTTGACGGCAATTTCCGGGACGAGGGTGACTCCCCCATCATCCACGGACTGGACCCTGCCGGTGACGTTGTCACCCTGGATCACGTTCACGTTGACCATCCGTCCGCGGGCGCGGTGCCAGTGCCGCTCCTCCGTCAGTGGACGTCCGACGCCGGGTGAGGAGACCTCGAGCTCATAGGGGCGCGCGTCCATGCTGGGGTCGTTGTCCAGGGTGTCGGAGAGGGTCTTGGAGATCTCCGCGATGACGTCGAGCCCGACGCCGCCGGTCTCCTCCTGCGGCAGGTCCACCACTACGTGGACCACCCGGTTGGCGCCGGCGACATGGATGGAAACGTCCTCCAGATACAGCCGGTTCGCCAGCACTGCGGGTTCCAGGAGTGCGTGAAGGCGCTCGGCCTCGACATTTTGAACGGGTGCGGCTTCAGCCTTCCCCGTCCCGGTCCGGTCTGTTGAAGTCGTGGCTTCTGCGTTCGTCATGATGCCGGCCGCCTCCCGCTAGATAATGTTGTGTGTACTAGCCTAGCGATTTTCCGGGCGGCGTGGTGCACGTGTTCCGGACCGGCATGACAACATGGTCTGTTGTGAACGACGACACCAGGGAAAAGCGATGGCAGGATCACTTTCCCCGGTCGCTCCCCCGCTACGTGCTGCTGGCGTGCCTCGCCCTGGTGGTGGTGAGCCTGGGGGTGGTCCTGATGCCGGCCCGGCCGCCGGAACCTGCGGATCCGCCCTTTTCCGAACAGGCGCGCGCCACCGCACTGGCAGAAACCGTGCGGTTGAAGGACGCTGGCAGCCAGCTTGGCACCGCGAAGCAAGACGGTTCAAAAGACAGCTCGGCGGGCAGCACGGACGGCCCTTCGGCCGGTGCCGGGAACCCTGCCATCGAACGGACTGTGACCTTGCTGACAACCCAGGCGCAGGCCCTGCTGGCACCGGGGGAAAGTCCTGCGGACGCAGCCAGCGCAGCGGCCGCTGACTCCGGCCGGGCAACGTCCCCGGCCCCGGCAACTTCCTCCGCCTCAACGGCTCCGTCCGTTTCCGGCCAGACCAGTGCCGGCCAGACCAGTGCCGGCCAGACCAGTGCCGGCCAGTCCAGTGCCGGAGCGACCGCCGCACCCCTGCCTTCGACCGCCGCCGGGCTCGTGGCGGCTCTCGCGGACAGCGGGAACCAGCGCCTCGCAGACGCTGCCGTGGCCGACGGCGGCATGGCACGGCTGTTGGCTGCAGTCGGCACCGCTCAGCTGCTGCAGGCTACCGCCCTCGCCGCGGGCACCGGGACGGCGGCGCCGGCCGTCGACGTGGCCGCACCGCGGCTGTCCGGCACATGCCCGTCCCCGTCCGCGACTCCGCAATCCGGTGCCGCCGAGTCCTCCGCCGGGCAGCCCGGTCCCGGGCAGTCCTCGGCAGTGCAGTCCGCGGCCGCGGCCGGCCTCGGCGGTGCCCTGGCGGCGGTGGTCCGGACCGAAGCGCAGACCATCTACGGCTACCAGGTGGCGCTGCCCCGGCTCGGCGGCACCGCGGCGAAATCCGCGGCCGAGGAACTGGCCCGCCATGACGCGCTCCTCGGCGGCGCGGAATTGCTGAGCCGGCTGCACTGCTCCACTGTTCCGCCGCGGGAGGCCGGCTACACGCTGGGTCAGTCCTTCCTGGCCTCCCCAGCCGCCGGCCTCGGCAGCCTGGAGGCCGCCGCGCTGCCCGCGTACGGCGACCTCGTGGCCCTGAGCGAAGGTGAGACCCGGCAGTGGGCCATCGCGGCCTTGCTCGGTGCCGGGAAGCGGGCCGTGCTGTGGGGCACGGATCCCGGCGCCCTGCCGGGCCTTGACCCCGCCACGCTGCCGGGCCTGGAACCCACCACGCCGCCGTCACAGCCGGCAAACTGAGCACGCGACCAAGCCTCGGCTTATTTTGGTTAGCCTCGGAATACTGGCATGCCTTTGGCCCGGGTGATTTGCTGTAGTCATGGACACGACCGGCGCCGCAACCCTGCACGAGAACGAGCCGCACCACAACGACATCGCGCACCGCCTCAACTGGCTCCGCGCGGGCGTCCTGGGGGCCAATGACGGCATCGTCTCGGTCGCCGCGATCGTCGTCGGTGTCGCCAGCGCCACGACGGACACCGGGCCGATCCTGGTCGCGGGCGTCGCAGGCGTCGTGGGCGGCGCCATCTCGATGGCCCTCGGCGAATACGTCTCCGTCAGCAGCCAGAAGGACAGCCAGCACGCCTTGATCGAGAAGGAGCGCCGGGAACTGGCGGAACAACCCGAGGAGGAGCTCGAGGAACTCGCCGCGATCTACCAGGGCAAAGGACTGAGCCCCGCGACGGCACGGACGGTGGCCAAGGAGCTCACGGCACACGATGCCCTCGGCGCGCACCTCTCAGCCGAACTCCACATTGACGAAACCGACATCGTGAGTCCGTGGCACGCGGCGTTCGCTTCTGCCATCGCTTTCCTCATTGGCGCGATCCTACCCATGCTGGCCATCCTGCTCCCGCCGGAAAACATCAGGATCCCGCTGACCTTCGTCGCCGTGCTCGTAGCATTGGCGGCCACCGGCGCCGTCGGCGCGTGGATAGGCGGCGGCTCGAAGCTCAGGGCAGCCATCCGCGTGGTGATTGGCGGCGCCGCAGCGCTGGTGGCCACGTTCGCGATCGGCAACGCGCTCGGCGCGAGCGGCATCGTCTAGGGCCGCGGCGCCAACCTGGCACCTGCCAAGCCGGCAGCATGCACTCCGGCGCCTACGATAGGTCCCGTGAGCCCCATCCCAGACGTCCCCATCCCGCCCGATCTTTCCCGCCGCTACTCCCGCACGCCTGACGGACGTGCCTGGCTGGCATCACTTCCTGGCCTGATCGGACAATTCCTCGAGCAGTGGGAGCTTCTGCCGGATCTGGAGCCGGGCGCCCTTCCGTGGAACGGTCACGGCGGCGTCGTCATCCCCGTCCGGCGCCGGGACGGGGACGGATCCGGCGGCAACGGCAGCCTGGCTGTGCTGAAGGTGGCCTTCGCGCATGAGGAGGCCACCCGCGAACACCACGCCCTCGCCCTGTGGGGAGGCCATGGCGCCGTCAGGCTCCTGGCCGCCGACGCCGGATCCTGCGCCCTGCTCCTGGAGCGCCTGGATGCCTGCCGCTCCCTCCTGGATGTCCCTTTGGAAACGGCGGTGACGGTGTGGGGCGGTTTGGTCCGCCAGCTCAGCGTGGTCCCCGATGACCGGCCCGGGTGGCAGGAAATCGACCATGTGGCGGCCCGGGCCGAACAGTGGAGCGATGAACTCCCCGCGACGTGGGATCAGCTGGGGCGGCCGTTCCCCCGGTGGTTGCTCGAGGCAGCGCTTGAGGTCTGCCAGACCCGCGGCGCCGTGGGCAGGCGGTCAGGCAAGGACGTCCTGGTCCACGCGGACCTGCACTACTTGAACATCCTCGCCCGGCCCGGCGTGCCGGGACCGGGCGCCCGTCAGGAAGCACCGGCGGGGCTGGAGCCGTACGCTGCAATTGATCCCCAGCCCATGATCGGCGAGGCCGAATTTGCCGTGGCCCCCGTGCTGTGGAACAGGCTCCGCGAGTTGCCGCAGCAAGATCCCGGACGGGCCCTGCTCGCACGTTGCGGGGATTTCAGTGCGGCCGCCGGTCTGGACGCCGAGACCGCCCGGCAGTGGAGCCTGGTCCGCGAGGTGGAGAACGCCCTGGGGTACGCCTCGCAGCGTCACCACGACGGCGATCTGGCCCGATCGCTGTGGGTGGCGAGCACGCTGGCGGGCCGGACGCTTCCCGGCCTGCCCGCTCCGCAGGAGCTGCCCGGACCGGGCGAGGACCCGGCCCACTGGGCGGAGGATCGACGCTAGGGCCGGCCCGTTCCGGAGGCACTTCACCTTCCGGGGTCTTTAGGCTCTTCCCCGACTGGGGGTCCCGGGGAGAAGGCTGGATGCATGCACGATTCCCCTGGCGGGCGCTCAGCCGCCGACCCCGGTGGGCAGGAGTACCGGAACAATGACGATCCGTTCCTCCGGTATGCGGCCCGCTTCGGGCGGCCGATCGGGGACGTCAGGACCATGCTCCGCACCCCGGACGCTGCTCCTGCCGCGATTGCCCGCGCGCTCGGGCTCCCCGCGGCAGCGGCCGAGGGACCGGCCTCGTTTTTCGCCGATTTCTCCGCACCGCGCGGAACCCGGCACGTCCGGGTCTGCGGCGCAGCCGCCTGCTTCGCGGCGTCCGGAGGCAGGCACATGGCGGACGTGGAGGCTGCCCTGGGAGTGGAGGCGGGGAGCCGAAGTTCGGACGGCGCCTTATCACTCCAGGAAGTGCGTTGCCTCGGCTACTGCTTCTGCGGACCGGCAGCCCTCGACGGCGAGAACGCGTGTGCCGGGGCCGACCTGCCGGCTCAATTGCTGGGAACGTCACCGCAGAAAGCCCCGCCCATCCCGGTGTACCGGGACAGTACGTTCCCCGTAGTGACCGCCGGACTGCTCGGAGCGTCGACACCTTGGTCGGTCTGGCCCGCCGTCGTGGCCTCAGGAACACCCGAAGCTGTCCTCAGCCAGGTCGAATCCGCCCGGCTGAAGGGACGGGGAGGGGCCGGCTTCCGCGTCGCCGCGAAATGGCGGGCCGCACTGGAGCACCCTGCACCGCGGGTGGTCGTGGCAAACGGCGATGAGGGCGACCCCGGTTCCTTTGCGGACCGCTTGCTCATGGAACGGGACCCGCACCGTGTGCTCGAAGGTCTTGCCCTTGCCTGCTTCGCCGTCGGTGCAGCCACCGGCGTCGTGTTTGTCCGCTCAGAGTATCCCGACGCGGTCGCCCGCCTGCAGGAAGCGCTGCTCGAGGCACGCACTGCCGGGCAGTTCGGCCCGGACGTGGGAGGCAGCGGATTCAGCCTGGAGGTCCACGTAGCTGTTGGCGCAGGGTCGTACGTCTCCGGTGAGGAAACGGCCCTGCTGAACGGGCTCGAAGGTCTGCGCGGCGTCGTGCGGCCCCGTCCGCCGTTTCCCACCGCGCGCGGACTCCACGGCTGGCCCACGGTGGTCAACAACGTGGAAACCCTCAGCGCGGTGCCGTGGATAGTGCAGCACGGCGGACCAGCGTACGCGGCGATGGGGACCGCGGATGAAGCCGGCACAGTGGTCGCTTGCCTGTCCGAACGGTTCCTCCGGCCCGGCGCCTACGAGGTGGAGATCGGCACGCCGGTGAGGCGGATCGTGGAGGATCTCGGCGGCGGCCTTCGGGA
Organism: Arthrobacter sp. P1_B3; assembly: GCF_056406615.1. Lineage (NCBI taxonomy): Bacteria > Bacillati > Actinomycetota > Actinomycetes > Micrococcales > Micrococcaceae > Arthrobacter > Arthrobacter sp. P1_B3. Next base: position 134,539 of record NZ_JBFTZV010000005.1, read on the forward strand.
CGGTGCAACACTGCGCGCCCTTCAAATCGGCGGACCCCTAGGCGGCTTCGTCGGCCCCGAGGACATGGATGTGCCGCTGAGTGATGCCGCGCTGACCAGGCACGGAGCAGCCCTCGGCCACGCAGGAATCGTCGCCTTCGATGACAGGCTGTCCGGCAGCCAAGTGCTGCGGAACCTGTGGGACTTTGCCGCCGCGGAGAGCTGCGGCCAATGCTCGCCCTGCCGGGTGGGGGCATGGCGCGGCCGGGCCTTGTCGGAGCGGCCGGATGACCAGGACATTCGCCGCGAACGCAGCGAAGTGCTGCGCACAATGGCGGCGGGCAGCCTGTGCGCTTTCGGCCGCCGGGTGCCGGCCGCGGTGCGAAGCCTCGCCCGCGTCTACGGACTGGATGGATGGCGGTCGTGAAACTCCTGGTCGACGGCCGTCAGGTCGAGGTTGCCGCCGGTGCTACGGTGCTCGACGCGGTGCGGGCGGCCGGCCTGGCCCTCCCGACGCTGTGCCACGATGACCGGCTCACAACGGTGGCCTCGTGCCGGACGTGCCTGGTCGGCATCACCGGCCGCGGTCCGGCGGCCGCCTGCAGCACCCCGGCCGAGGACGGACTGCGCATCACTGTCGAGGCGTCCCGGGCGATGCGGCGTGAGGCCCTGCGGGCCATCGTCGCGGGGCTGCCCGCCCGGGCGCTGGATGTCCCCGCCGACCGCAGCGAACTGGTCCGGCAATGCGCCGATTACGGGGTGACTGCCCCGGCCGGTTCGGTCGTGCCACCGGAGCGCGGAGTTGACCACTCCCACCCGTACGTCAAGCTTGACCGCGACCTCTGCATCGCCTGCGGGCGGTGCGTCCGCGCGTGCGCAGAGATCCAGGGCACGTTCGCCCTGACCCTCGTGGGCCGCGGAGCCGCCACGGTGGTGGCGCCGGGAACCGGGGGTCCCTGGGCGGAGTCCGATTGTGTCTCGTGCGGGGCGTGCGTGGACACCTGCCCCACCGGCGCGCTCTCCGAGCCCGGGCTGCTCAATCTGCTGCCGATCGAACGGCAGACGCGCACAACCTGCGGGTACTGCGGGGTCGGCTGCAGCCTGGAGGTCGCCACCCGTGACAACGTGATCATGACCGTCCGGCCCGCTGCTGACGGCTCGGTGAATCGCGGCCACGCGTGTGTCAAAGGACGGTTCGCCCATGGGTTCCTCGGTTCCGCGGACCGTCTGACCACCCCGCTGATCCGCAGGGACGGAACCCTGACGCCAGCGTCCTGGGAGGAGGCGACGACTTACGTGGCCGCCAGGCTGTCCGAAATTCGGGATGCGGACCCGGACGGATTCGCCCTCATCTCCTCGGCCCGGGCCACGAACGAGGAGAACTACCTGGCCCAGAAGTTCGCCCGGGCCCTCATGGGGACCAACAACGTGGACAACTGCGCCCGGCTCTGCCACGCCCCCTCGGCGGCCGGCCTGGCCGCCACGTTTGGCCTGGGCGGCGGGACGAACCCGTTCGATGACCTCGACCGGTGCGACGCGGTCCTCCTGGCAGGCGCCAATCCCACGGCGGCGCACCCGGTCGTCGGTTCCCGGATTTTCCAGCGGGTCATGGACGGCGTCCGCTTGGTGGTGGTGGATCCCCGGCGCACCTCTTTGGCCCGGCACGCCGACATCCACCTTCGGCCCCGGCCGGGTACCAACGTGGCCGTGTTTAATGGCCTCGCACACGTCCTGGCCCGCGAGGGACTCGTGGACACCGACTTCCTTGACGCGCACACAAGCGGCTACGAGGAGCTGCTGGCGTTGCTAGGCGACTATCCGCCGGAGCGTGTCGCAGGCATCTCCGGTGTCCCGGCGGAGGACCTGGTGCGGGCGGCTGTGATGTACGGCCAGGCGGCGGCTCCGGCAATCTTCTACGGACTCGGAGTGACCGAACATCGGCACGGCACGGACGGTGTCCGGACTCTGTCCAATCTGGCCCTCCTGCGCGGCGCCGTGGGGCCCGGTGCCGGCGCAGGGGTGAACCCGCTGCGCGGGCAGAACAACGTCCAGGGCGCGTCGGACATGGGGGCCCTGCCCGACCTGCTGCCCGGCTACCAGAAGGTCCTGGACCCCGCAGCGCGGGACCGGTGCGGCGTGGCATGGCAGGCCGATGTGCCGCCGCGACCCGGGCTTCGGATCCCGCAGATGTTCGAGGCCGCCCGGAACGGGGCGTTGAAGGCGCTGTGGGTGATCGGGGAGGACGTGCTCGCCACGGACCCTGACAGCACGTCGGTGCGGGCGGCCTTGACTGCCTGCCCGCTGGTGATCTGCAACGATCTGTTCCTCTCCCCCACGGCAGCAGCGGCGGACGTCGTCTTCCCGGTGGCCGCCTGGCTTGAGAAGGACGGCACGTTCGTCAATTTCGACCGGCGCTTCCAGCGGGTCCGGGAAGCCGTGGCGCCCCCGGCCGGCGTCCGCACGGACTTCGCCGTGTTGCACGCCGTCGCTGCCCGCATGGGGGCGGACCTCGGTTGCGCCACACCGGCGGAGGCCATGGCGGAATGTGCCACAGTGGCGCCGCTGTTCGGTGGAATCTCACACCCACGCCTGGACCGGGACGGCCCGCTGCATTGGCCGTGCGGGTCTGCCGATTCCCCCGGAACACCACGGCTCTATCAGGACCGGTTCGCCACGCCGGACGGCCTGGCGCACCTGGCCGCCCGGCCCTATCTGCCGCCGGGCGAGGAATGCGACGCGGAGTTCCCGTTCCTGCTGATCACCGGGCGCAGAGGAGAGCACTACAACTCCGGCAGCATGACCCGTCGGACGCACAACCTGCGCCTGCTCGCAGAAGAGACGGTCGACGTCGAACCCGGGGACGCGGCGGCACTGGGCGTCCGCCACGGTGATCTTGTCCGGCTGGGCAGCCGGCATGGAACGGCGGTCCTGCGGGTCAGGATCACGGACGATATGGAACCGGGCCAGGTGTTCGCGGGCTTCCACTTCCCCGGGGCAACGGTGAACAGCCTGACATCTTCCGTGGAGGATGAGGTTACGGGGTGCCCTGAATACAAGGTGACCGCCGTCCACATCTTTCGGATCCGCGTAACCGGATAATCCCCGCGGTTAGCCCCGTACGGCCGCCAATGCGTCGCGGACGGCGTCGACGGCGACTCTGACGTCGGCGTCGTCCGTGCTCCAGTTGCTCACCGAGATCCGCAGGATATCGCGGTCCTGCCAGTGTGAACCGGACATCCAGACCCGGCCGTCGCCGATGATCCGCTCCGTCACGGCGCGCGTCACGGCGTCATCCCCGAACGCCAGGGAAACCTGGGTGTAATCGACGTCGTTGAGCACCTCGACGCCGTCCAGCGCCGCGAGCTGTTCGGCCAACTGCGCGGCCCGCTGCACGAGCGTGCGGACCTGGCTGGCGACGCCGTCGCGGCCCAGGGATTTCAGCGCCGCCCACACCGGGACGCCGCGCGCGCGGCGGGAGAGTTCAGGCACGGACTCGAACGGGTCCCCGGCACCGTCCGCGGCCTGGATCAGGTAGCTGGTGCGCAGACCCATCGCCGACCGCAAGGCCTGGGCGTCGCGCACGATCGCGATCCCGCAGTCGTAGGGGACATTGAGGGTCTTGTGCGCATCCGTCCCCCACGAATCGGCCAGGCCGATTCCCGCAGTCAGGGCGGACAGCTCGGGCACGGCGGCCGCCCAGAGTCCGAACGCCCCGTCCACGTGCACCCAGGCGCCATGCGCCTTCGCGACGGCGATGGCCTCGGCGAAGGGGTCGAAGGCGCCCGAATGCAGGTTGCCGGCCTGCAGGCACACCAGGGCAGGGACCGGGCGGCCGTCCTCCCCCGCGCCGAGCGCAAGGTCCAGGGCGCAATCCAGCTCGGCCGGGATGATGCGCCCCTGACGGTCGGAGGGCACCACAATGGGACGCCCGAGGCCCAGGTAGCGCAGGCCGAGGTCGATGGTGTCGTGACGTTCCTGCCCCACGAAGCAGCGGATCCGGGGCGCACCGGCGAGACCGTCGCCGTCGAGATCCCAGCCGGCATCGGCCATGAGCCGCCAGCGGGCGGCGGCGAGTGAAGTGAAGTTGGCCATGGTGGCGCCGGTGGCAAAGCCGACGCCGGACTCTTCGGGTAGATCCAGCAGCTCAAGAATCCATTTGCCGGCGGCTTCCTCGATCGCGGCGGTGGCGGGCGTGGCGAAGCGCAGCCCCGCATTCTGGTCCCAGGCGCTGAGCAGCCAGTCGGCCGCCAGGGCAGCCGGCAGTGTGCCGCCGATGACCCAGCCGAAGAACCGTCCGGACGGCATGGCCATCAGCCCGGGTTCGGCCTTGGCCGCGAGATAGTCCACGACTTCCGCGGCCGGCATGCCCTCTTTGGGCAGCGGTCCGCCGAAGTCGGCCGCGAGCTCGGCCGCCGTTACCTGTGGCCCGATGTGGCGTGTTCCCTGGCTCTCGAGCCACCGGCGTGCGTGCCCGGCCGCGGCCTCCAGGGCATCCCGATAGCGTTCCTCACCTGCTGACATAGCTGCATGCTACGCCCGGGGCCAGCGGACCGGGAGTCCCTTTACCAGCCTGCCCGAGCCGCCGGAACTGCCGGCCTAAGCGAAGTTATCTTGCCAAACGTCGGAGCCGAGCTTGATGATCAGCGCACCCACGACCACCAGGAACACGATCCGGATGAACCTGCTCCCCTGCCGGACCGCAGTCCGGGCACCGAGGTAGCCGCCGGCCATGTTCGCCAGGCCCAGCAGCAGCCCCAGCCCCCACAGCACGGCACCGTGCGGAATGAAGAACAGCAGGGCTCCGGCGTTGGTGGCCATGTTCACGATCTTGGCCTTGGCGCTGGCTTCCAGGAAGGCGTAGCCCATGGCCGAGACGAGGGCGATGATCAGGAACGAGCCCGTGCCGGGGCCAATCATGCCGTCATAGAAGCCGATCACGCCGCCGATCACGCAGGCCACCACGTAGTGCCGGTGCCCCTCGTGGCGCAGCTTGGTCAGCTCACCGACGCCGGGCTGGAAGGCGGTGAAAAGGGCGACGGCGATCAGCGCCACCACGATGATCGGCTTGAACACGCTTGCGGGCAGGTTGGCGGCCAGCGCCGCCCCGCCGAAACTGCCCGCCATCGCGATCCCCGCCATGGGCAGTGCGGTGCGCAGATCGGGCCGGACACGGCCGTAATACGTGACCGCACTCGTGGTGGTGCCGAAGATGGAGCCCATCTTGTTGGTCGCCAGCGCCTGGACCGGGCTGATGCCCGGCACCAGGAGCATCGCCGGGAGCTGGATGAGCCCGCCGCCACCGACGACGGCGTCGACCCAGCCCGCCGCCAGGCCCGCCACGACGATCAGGATGACAGTTCCGAGCTGGATCGACTCGAGTCCGGAGACCACTACTTAGTACGGCTTAGGACGGCGCAGCATCAGCTGTTGCGCACGGCGTTGACCACGTAGTCAACAGCCTTGTCAACGGCTACGTTCTCGGCATCGCCGCTGCGGCGGTCCTTGATCTCCACGACGCCGTCCACGAGTCCGCGCCCGACGGCGAGGATGGTGGGGACGCCGACGAGTTCGGCGTCGCCGAACTTCACGCCGGGGGAAACCTTTGGGCGGTCGTCATAGATGACGTCGAGGCCGGCAGCTTCAAGCTCCAGGGACAGTTTTTCGGCGGCAGCGAAGATTTCCTCACCGCGGCCCACGGCCACAACGTGGACGTCGGCCGGGGCGACGGCGCGCGGCCAGACGAGGCCCTTGTCATCGTGGTTGGACTCGGCCAGGGCTGCCACGGCGCGGGTGACGCCGACGCCGTAGGAACCCATGGTCACCACCACCTGCTTGCCGTTCTGGTCCAGGACCTTCAGATCCAGTGCCGCGGCATACTTCCGGCCCAGCTGGAAGATGTGGCCCATTTCGATGCCGCGGGCGGTTTCGAGCGGACCGGAACCGTCCGGGGCCTCGTCGCCGGCGCGCACGTCGGTGCACTCGATGACGCCGTCCCAGCCGAAGTCGCGTCCGGCGACGAGGCCGAAGACGTGCTTGCCGGCCTCGTTCGCGCCGGTGACCCAGGCGGAGCCGCTGACGACGCGGGGATCCACGAGGTAGAGCATCTTGGCGGCGCCCTCGGTGCCCAGCAGCGGCGCATCCAGGGACATGCCGGGGCCGAGGTACCCCTTCACGATCAGGGGCTGCTTCTTGAGGTCGTCGTCGTTGGCGGCTTCGAGCGTGATCTCGCCGGCAATCGGCAGGAACGAGCCAATGTTCGCTTCGACGCGCTTGAGGTCGACGCCGCGGTCGCCGGGGAGGCCGATGACGACGAGCTGGCGTTCGCCGGTCGGCAGCGTCACGGCGAGCACGACGTTCTTGAGCGTGTCGGCGGCGGTCCAGGGGCCGCCGTCGGCCTCTGCGCGCGGAACGAGGACGTTGGCGGCGTCGACGAGCGTTTCGATGGTGGGCGTGTCCGGGGTGTCCCGGATTTCGGCGGCCGGGGCGTTGCTGAAGTCGATGTCCGCCGGGACCACCGTGGTGACGGCCTCGACGTTGGCCGCGTAGCCGCCGGCCGAGCGCACGAACGTGTCCTCGCCGATCTCGGTGGGGTGCAGGAATTCCTCGCTCTTGGACCCGCCCATGGCGCCGGCGGTGGCAGCAACCGGAATCACCTCGAGGCCGAGGCGCTCGAAGATCTTCAGGTACGCGCCGCGGTGGGCGGCGTAGCTGGCATCCAGTCCGGCGTCGTCGACGTCGAAGGAGTAGGAATCCTTCATGATGAATTCGCGGCCGCGCAGCAGGCCGGCCCGGGGACGTGCCTCATCGCGGTACTTGTTCTGGATCTGGTAGATGCTCAGCGGCAGGTCCTTGTACGAGGAGTACAGGTCCTTGACCAGCAGGGTGAACATTTCCTCGTGCGTGGGGGCCAGGAGGTAGTCGTTGCCCTTGCGGTCCTTGAGCCGGAAGATGCCCTCGCCATATTCGGTCCAGCGGTTCGTGGCCTCGTAGGGTTCCTTGGGCAGCAGCGCCGGGAAGTGGACTTCCTGGGCTCCGATGGCGGTCATTTCCTCGCGGATGACCTGCTCCACCTTGCGCAGCACGCTCAGCCCCAGCGGCAGCCAGGTGTAGATGCCCGGCGCGGCCCGCCGGATGTAGCCGGCCCGGACCAGGAGCCGGTGGCTGGCTACCTCGGCGTCGGCGGGATCTTCGCGCAGGGTGCGCAGGAACAGCTTGGAGAGTCGAAGGACCACAGGTGGGATATCCGTTTCTGGGGAAAGTGCGGGCAAAACCGGGAAAAGCATCTAGGTACTAATCTACCGTCCGGAGCGCACCCCTTTGCCGCGGCGGCCCTGCGGCGGACGCGCTGGGGCAGTGCGCAGGACGTGGAAGAGCCACGCCATAACTGTGGAAGCCCCTGGCCGTTTCCGGCTGGTCATCCCGTCATGGCGTGGCTCCCGTGGCCCCAGCACCCCCAGATCTCAGGCTGCGAGCTACTTGGTGTCGCCTCCAGACGTCGCCTTCCCCGAAAAAATGCGCTGGGGAACGCTCGCGCCTGTGCGACACGGCTAGGTAGAACCTATGTGACACGCGGCCGGGAATCAATAGTCTGCAACCGCATAATTCCTTCGTGTCCGTACAAGTCCGTTGCGGGGTGCCCAGCAGATGACGGCCGGCGGCGCCGGCTAAAAGAGCACCGTGGCGAACGTCCCGACCTGGTGGAAGCCCACCCGGTCGTAGGTGGCGCGCGCCTTTGAATTGAAGTCGTTGACGTACAGGCTGGTGACCGGCGCGAGGGTCTGCGCGAGGACGACGACGGCGGCCATGTAGCCCGCGCTCAGTCCCAGTCCGCGGAACTCGGGATTCATCCAAACGCCCTGGACCTGGGTCACTTCCTGCGTGACGGCACCGAGTTCGGCCTTGAAGACAACCTGGCCGTCCGCGTTCACGTGCACAAGGGAATGCCCCTGGCGGACGAGGCTTCTGACGCGGCGGCTGTAATACTCCCTGCCGCCCAGGTAGGGCGAATAGCCCACTTCCTCCTCGAACATGGCCGCGCACGCGGGCAGGATCTTGTCGAAGTCAGCCAGCTGGCCAAAGTCGAGTGCGGCCTCGGGCCGGACAGCGGGCGGGCCCGAGATCGTCAGCAGGGGCTGGTGGTCGCGGACTTCATGGGCCACCTGGCCGAGCTGTTCCAGGGCCACGTAGATGGCCAGGACAGTTTCGGCGGGGCCAAAGATCGAGGCGTAGCGGCGCCCGGAGCGGTGCGCGGCCATGGCAACGAGGCCCGCGAGGTCGGGGGCCAGCTCGATCGGCACCAGATTGGCGCCGGCCCAGCAGGCGCCGAGGAGGATGTCGCCGTCGAACACGCCAAGAATGCTGGCGCCCCCGGCCGTGGGGGACGCCGTGCCGGCGGCCTCCAGGTGCGAGAGGATGAAGACATTGGCGACGGCGTCCCGGTGTGCCAGCGCCAGCAGGGCTCCGGTGTCGGCGCCTCCAAGGACGCGGACAACGACGCCGGGAGCGGCGTCGTCCCTACGAGACGCTAACCACGGGGCTACCCTTGACAGCATCTTCGCCATCGGCGTCCCCCATCTCTTCCGCGATACGCATGGCTTCTTCGATCAGTGTCTCAACAATCTGATCCTCCGGGACAGTCTTGATGACTTCGCCCCTGACAAAGATCTGGCCCTTGCCGTTACCCGAGGCAACGCCGAGATCGGCCTCGCGGGCCTCGCCGGGACCATTCACTACGCATCCCATGACCGCCACGCGCAGCGGGACCTCCATGCCTTCGAGGCCGGCCGTGACCTGCTCGGCGAGCGTGTAGACATCCACCTGGGCGCGGCCGCAGGACGGGCAGGAGACGATTTCCAGCTTGCGGGGGCGCAGGTTGAGCGACTGCAGGATCTGGTTGCCCACCTTGATTTCCTCGACCGGCGGGGCCGAGAGGGAGACGCGGATCGTGTCGCCGATTCCGCGGGAGAGCAGCGCGCCAAACGCCGTCGCGGACTTGATGGTGCCCTGGAATGCCGGTCCGGCCTCGGTGACGCCGAGGTGCAAGGGCCAGTCGCCCTTTTCGGCCAGCATCTCGTAGGCGGCAACCATGATGACCGGGTCATTGTGCTTGACGGAGATCTTGAAGTCGTGGAAACCGTGTTCTTCGAAGAGCGAGGCTTCCCAGACGGCGGATTCCACGAGGGCTTCCGGGGTGGCCTTGCCGTATTTCTTCATGATGCCGGGTTCCAGGGAGCCGGCGTTGACGCCGATCCGGATCGAGGTGCCGTGGTCCTTGGCGGCCCGGGCGATTTCCTTGACCTGGTCATCGAACTTGCGGATGTTGCCCGGGTTCACGCGCACGGCGGCGCAGCCGGCCTCAATCGCGGCGAAGACGTACTTCGGCTGGAAGTGGATGTCCGCGATCACCGGGATCTGGGACTTCTTGGCGATGATCGGCAACGCCTCGGCGTCATCGGCGGACGGGCAGGCGACGCGCACGATGTCGCAGCCGGAAGCCGTGAGCTCCGCGATCTGCTGCAGGGTGGCGTTGATGTCGGTGGTCGGCGTCGTGGTCATGGACTGGACACTGATGGGCGAATCGGAGCCGACGCCCACGGATCCCACCTTGATCTGGCGCGTCTTCCGGCGCGGGGCGAGAACGGGGGGCGGTGCTGACGGCATTCCCAGGCTGACCGAGGTCACATGGACTCCCTTTTAGTTTCGATGAAGCGAAGGTGTGGGCGGGACGGGCTAGGCGTGCTCGGCCAGAAGACCGGTCACCGGTGCCCACACGGTGGTGCGCGTGCCCGAGATGGCACCGGCAGCTGCGAAGGGGTCCTGCCGCAGGAGGTCATTCAAGGCCGTCTCGTCGGACGCCTTGAAGATGAGCAGCGCGCCCGCACCGTCGCCGTAGGGGCCGCTGGCCAGCAGGGCGCCCTCGCGGGCCAGCCCTGCCGTCCATTCGCGGTGCGCCGGGCGGCTGGCATCGCGGACCTCGGAAGATTCGGCGTCGTACACGTACTCCACAGCAAAAACAGTCATATGGATACACTATCGCCCTGTTTGCCCGGTTCCCATCCGGGGGGCTCCGGGGCGCGCGGTCAGCCGAGGAAGAGGACCTTGGTCAGGGCGGCAACGCCGGCTGCCCAGAGCATGGAGGTGAGGGTTCCGATGATGAACCGCTCGGCGGCAACCGGTGTGGCTTTCAACTCGGCAAACCGGCCAAGGCCCTTGATCGCCACGACATAGGCGATGGCGACTGGCTGGCCGGCGAGGATTGCCATGCACACGGCGAACCGCTCCAGGATGCCAATGATGGCGCCGCCGCGCAGGATGCGCACGCTGCTGACGGTGTCGGCGGGCGGGGCCGCGTCCGGCGCTGCGGCCGCCGCGGCGGCTGGCGCGGCGTCCGGGGCGGCATCAGGGGTCGGCTGGATTTCGGGGTCTGTGGTGGAGTCGGCGGAGGGATCCTCGGCCGCGTCCCCTCCGGGAGTACCCGCCGCGCCGGCCGTGCTGCCGGCGTCGGTCCCGTCATCTAAAGTCCGGTCATCTATGGTTCGGGCGAGACGGAACACCCAGGCGGTGACCGGCCAGCCGGCGAAGCCTGCGGTGAGCAGGGCCAGCGTGATCCAGAGGGCGTTCACTTTTCTCCTTCTACGGTGTCGTGGGCGAGGGCCAGCAACATTTCTGCCGCCGGCCTCGCCGCCCATTCTTCCTGCCAGCCCGAGCGGAGGACTGCGCGGCTCACCGACTGCTCCGTGATTCCGAGTTGCTGCGCCGCAACTTTTTGGGTGCCGTGGGTACCGTGGGTGTCGTGCCGCACCGAGCGCAGCACGTCCACGACTTTCCATTGCGCCGCGGTCCGGTCCTGGACCAGGCGACCAATCAGTCGAAGCACCGCCTCGGCATTGGCGCAGGCCTTGGCCCCCCGGGACCCGTTGGCGCCGTCCGCGGCCGCTGCTGCGCCTACCGATGCACTTGCCCGACGCCGGCCGCGGCCGGCGACCACGGCGAGCGGCACATGGGCGGCCGCCCCTTTGGCCCGGTCAACGGCGGCCCGGGCCGCCACGAAGGCGGGACCGGAGCCTTCCCGCGGGCTGGCGGGCAGCGGCAGGTCCACCTCCCCCACCCCGATTCCGACGTACCAGCGGCCGCTGCGCAGGGCATGCAGGGCGATCTCCACAACCTCGTCGGCCCGCTCCACGACGCCCTGGACCTCGTCGCCCACCGAACGTTCAAAGCGCCCTGCAGTGGAAAGTGCGCTGACTTCCTTGAGGAGGCCGGGGACGCGGTCGACGTCGCCGGTGCTGCCGCGCTGGTCGATTGTCATGACGTACATGACCTCAGCCTAGGGAGGTGATCCTGAATAATCAATCACTTACAACTGATTATTTAAAATCAGCTGAAATAAGCTTATAAGTGAAAGTCAGCGGCATTTGGCTGGAACGGCCGGTGCGGCTCCCCTTATCCGAAGAGATTGACCGGCTTGACGATGTCCGCGTAGATCAACAAGGCTCCCATGCCCATCAGCAGCACCGCCACCACATAGGTCACCGGGAGCAGCTTGGCGATATCGAAGGCTCCGGGATCCGGGCGGCCGGACAGCTTGGCGATCTGGCGGCGGGCCCCCTCGTACAGCGCGCCCGCCACGTGGCCGCCGTCGAGCGGCAGCAGCGGGATCAGGTTGAAGACGGCCAGGGCGAAGTTGAGTCCGGCCAGCAAACCTATCAGGGCGGCGAAGCGGGACTGCAGCGGGACCTCCTCCATGGCGGCGACCTCGCCAGCCACGCGGCCCACGCCCACCACGCTGATGGGGCCGTTGGGGTCCCTGGGTTCCTCGCTGAAGGCTGCCTTGGCCACGCCGGCCACGCGGGCCGGCAGGTTCACCACAACCCCGGCAACCTGCGCAATGTTCTCCCCCGCCATCGGCAGCACGGACGACGCCGGCTGCTGCACGAGTACCGTCTGGGCGCCGATGCCCAGGAAGCCGACGTCCTGGTACTGGAGGCTTCCGTCAGCGGCCTTGGCCTGGCGGCCGTCGGGACCGATCACCGGGCGGGCGGAGAGCACGGGCGTGACGGTGGTGGAGACCGTGGCGCCGCCGCGCTCCACGGTGATGCTGACCTGCCTGTCCGCCGAGGCCCGGATCCAGCCGGTGAGTTCGTCCCAACCGGTGACGGCCTTGCCGTCGAAGGAGGTGATGGTGTCGTTCGGCAACAGGCCCGCGGCCGCGGCGGGCGTGAGCTTGCAGTCGGCGGAATCCGGGTCCACGGTCTCGCCGGCCTTGACCTGGCACTTGGAGACGTCCGCGATAGTGGTGGTCTGGCTGGCGGTACCGAATCCCATCAGCAGCACCGCGGTCAGCACGACGCCGATCAGCAGGTTCATCGCGGGCCCGCCGAGCATGATGATGATCTTCTTCCAGACCGGCAGCCGGTAGAAGACCCGCTTTTCGTCCCCGGGGCCGATTTCCTCGTGGGCCAGGGAGCGGGCATCGGATGCCAGCGACTGGAACATGCCGGTGCTGGAGGCGCGGACGGTGCCGTCTTCCTTGTTCGGCGGGTACATCCCGATCATGGACACATAGCCGCCCAGCGGGATGGCCTTGAGGCCGTACTCGGTTTCGCCCCGCTTCTTGGACCAGACGGTGGGTCCGAATCCGATCATGTACTTGGTGACGCGGACTTTGAACAGCTTGGCCGGGACCAGGTGCCCGACTTCGTGCAGGGCAATGGACACGGCAATGCCGATCGCCACGAAGACGACACCGAGGATAAAGAGGAGGACGGGGCTCATGTGCGTGATCTGCTGCTTCCTAGACGCTTCTGACGGCTAAACGTTCGTGGGTGCGGGCGCGTGCCCATCTTTCAGCATCCAGCACTGACTCCACCGTCAGCCCGGAGGATCCTGTGTGTTCGCTGAGGACGGCGTCGATGGTGTCCACGATGTCGGTGAACCGGATCTGCCCGGCGTGGAAGGCCATCACCGCCTCCTCGTTCGCGGCATTGAACACGGCCGGGAAGGTGCTGCCCTGCCGGGCGGCAGCCTTCGCGAGGGCGACGGCGGGGAAGGCCGCGGCATCCAGCGGCTCGAACGTCCAGCTGGTGGCCTTGCTCCAGTCGCAGGCGCTGGCGGAACCGGGGACACGGTCCGGCCAGCCGAGACCGAGGGCAATGGGCAGGCGCATGTCCGGCGGCGAGGCCTGGGCGATCGTGGAGCCGTCGACAAACTGGACCATGGAGTGCACCACGGACTGCGGGTGGACTACGACGTCGATCTTCTCCAGCGGGATGTCGAAGAGCAGGTGCGCCTCGATCACCTCCAGGCCCTTGTTGACCAGGCTGGCGGAGTTGGTGGTGACCATGAGGCCCATGTCCCACGTGGGGTGGGCGAGGGCGTCCTGCGGCGAGACGTCATGCAGCTCGGCCCGGGTCTTGCCGCGGAACGGGCCGCCGGAAGCCGTCAGGATCAGCCGGTCCACTTCCGCCGCGGAGCCGGAGCGCAGGCATTGGGCAATGGCCGAATGCTCCGAATCCACAGGCACGATCTGCCCTTCGCGGGCCGCGGCCTTGACCAGGGCGCCGCCGACGATCAGGGACTCCTTGTTCGCCAGGGCCAGCGTGGCACCGGACTTCAGGGCTGCCAGGGTGGGGGCAAGTCCGATTGAGCCGGTGATGCCGTTGAGGACGACGTCGGCGCTGATTTCCGCGATCCGGGTGGAGGCATCCGGGCCGGTGATGATCTCGGGACGGTAGCCCGTCACTGAAGCCGCGCGGGCGGCGTCGTCGATCATGTCCCGGAGGGCGGAGGCCTCCCCGGAGGCGACTCCGACGGCCCAGGCGCGGGTGTGGACGGCCTGCCGGGCCAGGAGTTCGAGGTTGCCGCCGCCGGCGCTGAGCGCCACGATCTCAAACAGGTGCGGGGCGCCGTCGACGACGTCAATCGCCTGTGTGCCGATGGAACCGGTGGACCCGAGGAGGACGATTTTGCGCGGCTGCATGCTTCAAGTATCCCGCACCGCGTCCCGTGCTCGGGTTGCCCGTTTCCACGCGCGGCGGGTCGCAGCCATGCGTTGACGCAGCAGGCCGGAGGCGTAACGTGGAAAACGTGGAGTGGACCGCGTGGTTCGACGCGCCGGAGTACGAGTTCGCCCGGCAAGTGCTGCAGCGCAGCACCGCCACCCTCTTCTTCGTGGCCTTCCTCTCCTCGCTCAACCAGTTCCCGGCCCTCCTCGGCGAGCGCGGCCTGTTGCCGGTGCCGGCGTATCTCGAAGGCTTCAACCGCCTGGGCCGGCCCAGCCTGTTCCGCTGGCGCTACTCGGACCGGCTGCTGCGGACGGTCTGCTGGAGCGGCATGGCCATTGCCGCCACGCTCATCGCCGGGCTGCCCCAGCTCGGGCCGCCCTGGGTTCCACTCATCGCGTTCCTGACCCTGTGGTTGTTGTACATGTCGATCGTGAACGTGGGGCAGACGTTTTACGGCTTCGGCTGGGAGATGCTGCTGCTGGAGGCCGGGTTCACAGTGGCCTTCCTGGGCTCCGACCAGACTCCCCCGCCCAGGCCGATCCTGATCCTGCTGGTCTGGCTGGTGTTTCGGCTGGAGTTCGGCGCCGGCCTGATCAAGATCCGGGGCGGCCCGGAGTGGCGGGACCTGACAGCCCTGTACTACCACCACGAGACCCAGCCGATGCCGGGGCCGCTGAGCCGGCAGGCGCATCTGCTCCCCAAGGCCTGGCACCGGCTGGAGGTCCTGGGCAACCACTTCGCGCAGCTGGTGGTGCCGTTCTTCCTCTTTGCCCCGCAGCCACTGGCCAGCGCCGCCGCCGGGATCATCATCTTCACCCAGCTGTGGCTGGTGGCGAGCGGAAACTTCGCCTGGCTGAACTGGATGGCTATCATCCTGGCCTTCGCGGCGGTCAGCGATCCCGTGGCGCACGCCGTGCTTCCGGCAATCCCGCTTGAGTGGCACGCCGCGTCCGCGTCCGCAGGCGCAGGCGCCGGGGCCGGCAGCCAGGCGCCGGTCGCGTGGCTGGTGGTGGTCCTGGTTGCCACGGTGCTGCTCGTGGTGCTCAGCTACCGGCCGATCGAGAATCTCTTTTCCCACCATCAGCTGATGAACGCATCTTTCAACCGCTGGCAGCTGGTGAACACCTACGGCGCGTTCGGCACGGTCACGAAGCGGCGGATCGAGATCGTGGTGGAGGGGACCCTCGACGCGGAACCCGGGGATGATGCGGACTGGCGGGAGTATGGGTTCAAGGGCAAACCGGGAGACCTCCGGCGCATCCCGCGCCAGTTCGCCCCATACCACCTGAGGCTTGACTGGCTGATGTGGTTCCTGCCGCTGCGTACCGTGCACGAGGAATGGTTCTACGCGTTCCTGGCCAGGCTGCTGGCGGCGGACCGGCCCACGCTGCGGCTGCTGCGCCATGACCCGTTCGACGGCGAACGGCCCCACTGGGTGCGTGCCAGCAGCTACCTCTACCGTTTCTCCACCCGGGCCGAGTTCCATGCGAGCGGCCAGCGTTGGATCCGGACTCCGTTGTATGTCGTCATCCCGCCCTCGCGCCTGCCGCCGGACGCCTGAGGCCCGTGTTCCGGGCGGCCCAGCGCCGGCCGGTGCGTTCTCGTGCGGCCGTTTGCCACAAATGGCCGGAATGAGGGTCGTCATTCCGGCCATCTGCGGCAATCGGGAACGCCCGCGCCTAGACGGACACCTGCTCCTGCGCCGGCGCGGCCTCCACCGCTGCCTGGCGGCGGCGGAGCCACCACGAGGCAACGAAGATCAGCGCCATGGAGACGTACACCACCAAGGCGAACGGCGAGGAGAACAGGGCCGTGGGGTCGTTCTGCGAGAGCTGCAGCGAGCGCCGCAACTGCACCTCGAACATCGGTCCCAGGATCATTGCCACCACCATGGGCGCCACCGGGTAGCCGTAGCGGCGCATGAAGTAGCCCAGGATGCCCACCACCAGCAGGATGCCGACGTCGCTCGGGGAGAAGTTCACCGAGAACGCTCCCAGGGCGGCGAACACCAGGATGCCGGCGTAGAGGTAGGGCCGCGGGATCTGCAGGATCTTCACCCACAGGCCCACCAGCGGCAGGTTCAGGACCAGCAGCATGAGGTTGCCGACATACAGCGACGCGATCAGGGTCCAAACAAGCGCCCCCTGATTTTCGAACAGGAGCGGGCCGGGCTGGATCTGGTAGCGCTGGAACGCCGTGAGCATCATGGCCGCGGTCGCCGTCGTCGGGATGCCGAGGGTCAGCAACGGCACCAGGACACCGGCGGCCGCGGCGTTGTTGGCCGCTTCGGGCCCGGCGACGCCTTCGATCGCGCCCTTGCCGAACTGGGCCTTATTGGCGCCCTTGGCCAGCTTCCGCTCGGCGGCGTAGGACAGGAACGTGGAGACGTCCGCGCCGCCTGCCGGGACGGTGCCGATCGGGAACCCGATGAAGGTTCCGCGCAGCCACGGTTTCCAGGACCGCTTCCAGTCCTCCTTGGACAGCCAGGCGTTCTTGCCCTTGCTGACCGGGATGAGCTCCACGGGGCCGTGCCGCAGCTTGGAAGCGACGTAGAGTGCCTCGCCGAGGGCAAAGAGGCCCACGGCCACCAGGACCATGTCGATGCCGTCCACCAGGGTGGGGTTCTCGAACGTGAAGCGCTGCTGGGCCGTGCTGTCATCGATGCCGATCAGGCCGATGAACAGCCCGAGGGCAAGGGAGGCCAGGCCGCGCAGGACGGAGGCGCCCAACAGCGCGCCGACGGTCAGGAAGGCCACCACCATGAGGGCCACGTAGTCCACGGGGCCGAGGCCGACGGCGAAGTCGGCCACGACGGGCGCCAGGAAGGTCAGCAGGACCGTGGCGATGGTCCCGGCAATGAAGGATCCGATCGCCGCCGTCGCCAGGGCCGCCGCTCCCCTGCCGGCCTTGGCCATCTTGTTTCCTTCGAGCGCCGTGACGATCGAGGAGGATTCGCCCGGCGTGTTCAGCAGGATGGAGGTGGTGGAACCGCCGTACATGCCGCCATAGTAGATCCCGGCGAACACGATCAGCGCCGCGGCCGGTTCCAGGGCATAGGTGATGGGCATGAGCAGGGCCACGGTCATGGCGGGGCCAATGCCGGGGAGCACGCCGACGGCGGTGCCGACGAAGACCCCGCCCAGGGCGTAGAGCAGGTAGACGGGCTGCAGCGCGGTGGCGAATCCTTCGAGCAGGAGCATGAAGCTATCCATGGAAGAAGGCCACCCCCTCGAGCAGCGGCCCCGGCGGCAGGGATACGCCCAGCAGCCCGCCGAATACGTACTGCAGCACCAGCGCCAGGATCACGGACACGGTGATCGCCTTCCAGAGGGGTTTGGCGTCCAGGGACCAGGCGGCACCGCTGAAGAGCACGGCGGCGGCCACCGGCCAGCCGGCCGGCTCGATCAGGAAGATGTGCAGCACCACGAAGCCCACCAGTTTGGCGAGGGCCACCCAGTCGGTCTTGGCGGTCACGTCCAGGTCTTCGCTGTCCTCGGCCTGGCCAACCTTGCCGCGGAGGACCTGCAGGACCACCCCGGCGCCGCACAGCACCAGCATGCCGCACACGATGTAGGGGAAGGCGCGCGGGCCGATGCCGGTCTCCGACGGCGGGATCGGAATGGATCCCGCCGTCGCCAGGCCCGCGACGCCCACGCTGACGAACACGAGGGCGAACAGGATCTCCCCCGTCGGGCGTTTGGCGGGCGTTGTTGCGAGAGAAGACATTCTTACTTGACCAGGCCGATCTGGGTCAGGGTGGTCTTGACCTTGGCGATGTCCTCGGTCAGGAAGGTCGTGAAGCCGTCACCGGCCAGGAAGGCGTCGTCCCAGTTGTTCTTGGACAGGGTGGATTTCCAGGCCTCGGAGGCGTGCAGCTTGGTGACGACGTCGGTCAGCTTCGCGCGCTGGGCGTCGTCGATGGAGCCGGGGGCCACCACCCCGCGCCAGTTGGTCAGCACGACGTCGATCCCCTGGTCCTTGAGCGGCTTGACGCCGGGAAGCGCCGGGGCCTCGGCCTTTCCGGAGACGGCGAGCGCCCGGACCTTGCCGGCCTTGACCTGTTCGGCGTACTCGCCCACGCCGGAGATGCCGGCCTGGACCTTGTTGCCGAGCAGCGCCGCGATGGATTCGCCGCCGCCGGAGTAGCCGATGTAGTTCAGCTTGTCCGCCTCCACGCCCTGGGATTTCAGGATCTGCCCGGCCAGGATGTGGTCTGCGCCGCCGGCCGAGCCACCGGTGATGGACACGCCCTTGCCGTTGGCCTTGATGTCCGCCACGAGGTCGGCGACGGACTGGTATTTCGACGACGCCGGCACCACGAGGACCAGGGGTTCTTCGGTGAGCCGCGCGATCGGGGTGGTGTCTTCGAGCCGGGTCTTGGCTCCGTTGGTTTCGACTGCGCCCACCATGACGTAGCCCATCACCATAAGGGTGTTGACGTCCTTCTCCGTGGCCAGCTTGGCCAGCCCGTTGGTCCCGCCGCCGCCGCCGATGTTGGTGACCTGGGCAGAGGAGACGAGCTTGTTGGACTGCAGGTCCTGCTGCATGGCGCGTCCGGTCTGGTCCCAGCCGCCGCCCGGGTTGGCGGGGACGATGATGCTGAGCTTCTTGATCGGGTCGGCGCCCCCGGACGCGCCGGCAGCCGCGCCGGTTCCGCTTCCTGCGCAGGCGGACAGGGCCAGGACGACTCCGGCGGCTCCGGCAATGAAGGCGGCGCGGCGGGTGTGGGTGGGCCGCGTGAAAAAGTTCTGCGAAGTCATGGTTTCTCCTTGAGCGAATGTGATGCACATCATCGGAATCACGTCACTGACCCTAGGAGCGCCCAGCGAAGGGCAACAGAATTTGGCCTTAGAGGTAGTAGTGGTCATATTGGTCACGGCCGCGGCCGTCTTTTTGGCGGGCGGCCGGCGCTCCCAATGCGAAACTTGTGACATGTTTCACAGAATTCCCCTACGGTTCCAGCTGGTCGCATTGCAGCTGGGCATCGTGCTGGCTGTCCTCACGGCGGTAGGGGCGGTGACCATCCGGATGCAGGAACAACAGCTCCGGGACGCCTACAAGGGCCGCCTGATCGGCGTGGCCGAAAGTGTTGCCCAGCTGCCGTCCGTCATCAACGCGTTCGGAACGCCCTCGCCGGCCCAGACCATCCAGCCGATCGCGGAAGTCATCCGGCAGGCATCCAATGTCACGTACGTGGTGGTGACAGACCGGCACGGTGTCCGCCAGTCGCACCCCAATCCGGCGGAAATCGGGCGGCCGGTCTCCACCGATCCCTCTGTGCCCCTGTCCGGGGAGATCTATGTTGGCACCCAGACGGGCACGCTCGGTGAATCCTGGCGGGTGAAGGTTCCCATCTTCGATGCGGCCGGCACGGTGATCGGCTCCGCTTCCGTGGGAGTTTTGGAGAGCACCCTGGCCGCCGACCTCCATGAGGACATGCCGCAGCTGTTCGGCTGGCTGCTCGGGGCGGCGCTGCTGAGTTCCCTTGGCGCGATGTACGTCTCGAAACTGGTCTGGCGGCGGATCTACAAGCTTGAGCCCGAGGACATCGCGGCCCTGCTTGAAACGCGCGACGCCATGCTCCACGGCCTGGGCGAAGGGCTCGTGGCGGTGGACGTGGACGGCAGGATCGCGCTGGTCAATGATGAGGCCCGCCGCCTGCTGGCGCTGGCCGGGGACATCACCGGGACGCCCGCCGCGGCGAGCCTGGAACCGGCGGTCCTCCGCTTGCTCTCGGCCGGGTCCGCCACGGAGGAACTGGTGCTCTCGGGCGAGCGGATCCTGCTGGGCAAGGTCAATGCGGCCACCGTCGACGGCCGCGAAGTCGGCAAGGTGCTGATCCTGCGGGACCGCACCGAACTGCACACCGTCCTGCGTGACCGCGACGGCGCCGTGGACGTGACGCAGGCCCTCCGCGCCCAGGCGCACGAATTCGCCAACAAGCTGCACGTCATTTCCGGACTGCTGGAGCTCGGAAAGCAGGACAAGGCCATCGAATACCTGGGCCGCAGCCACAACGACGCCGTTTTCGCGAACCGGCCGCAGGCGGCCGGAATCACCGATCACGGGGTCCAGGCCCTGCTGATCGCCAAGTCCACAGTCTGCGCCGAGCGCGGCATCGAGATCATCGTCAGCCCTGAGTCGCTGTGCTCCGCCGATGACTCGGGCGACGTTATTACGGTTCTGGGCAACCTGATCGACAACGCTGTGGACGCTGCCGGCTACGACAGCACTGTTGCCGTCCGGCTGGGCGAGAGCGCCGACGGCGGGCGGACCATCGTGGTGGAGGACGACGGACCGGGCGTCCCGGTTGCGGAACGCGCTAAAGTGTTCGAGCCCGGCGTCACCAGCAAGGAGGCCGAGGGAATCAACAGCCGCGGATTTGGGCTTGCCCTGGTCCAGCGGGTTGCCCTCCGGCGCGGAGGCCGGGCGGCGGTCTCCTCATCGGCATTGGGCGGAGCCTGCTTCTCGGTAGTGCTCAGGACAAAAGAGGCGGAACTACAAAAGCAATGAGCGCCATACGCACCCTCATCATTGACGATGACGTAGCAGTGGCCGGGATCCATCACGGGTTCCTGCTGGCACGCGGCGGATTCGACGTCGTGGCCATGGCCCACACCGGGCAACAGGGCCTCGATCTGGCCGCGGAGTTGGGGCCGGAGCTGGTGTTGCTGGACATTCACCTGCCGGACATGTCCGGCCTGGACGTCCTGCAGCGGCTGCGCGGGCGCCGGCGGCCGGTGGATGTCCTCGTGATAACTGCGTCCCGGGAGCTCGACACGGTCCGGGGCGCGATGGCCGGCGGGGTGCTGCACTATCTGGTCAAGCCCTTCTCCTCGCAGGCATTGATCGAACGGCTGGACGAGTACGTCATGCTGCGGGAGGAGCTGGCCTCCGGAGCCGCCGGGCCGCTGGACCAGGCAAGCATCGACCGCCTGGTGGCTCCCACCCGCCGGCCCGCGGCGGCGGAAACCCCTGCGGGACAGTCTGCCGAGCCGCTGGCCAGGCTGCCGAAGGGGCTGTCCCGGCCCACGCTGGACGCCGTCATCGAGGCGCTGAAGGCCAGTCCCGAGGACGTCTCGGCGGCCGGTCTGGCGGTCGAGCTCGGACTGTCGCGGGTCAGCGCCCGGCGTTATCTCGAATATCTGGTCATCCACGGCTTCGCAAGGCTCACGCCCCGTTATGGTGCGGCTGGGCGGCCGGAGAACCGATACCTGTGGAAACGCTGAGCATGTCCAGTCTTCGGTGCGGGCAGCCCGGGACGCCTGGCACAAAATGCGGGGCACGGGCCAGGGTTGCGCGTCACGGGGCAGCCTTTCGACGCAGATGGCCGCTACAGGACCGCCAATCCGGCCATTTGTGGCGAATCGACGACGTCCAGCCGGGGAGGGCCCTACATCGGCACCCACGAAACCGCCCGGCCACCTAGGGACCATGGGCGCAGGCCCTCGGGGACGGGTCGAGGATTCAGAGCCACAGGGCACCCATTCGACGCAGATGGCCGCAATAGGACCGCCAATCCGGCCATCCGTGGCGAATCGACGACGTCCAGCCGGGCAGGGCCCTACATCGGCACCCACGAAACCGCCCGGCGGGCACCCATTCGACGCAGATGGCCACAATAGGACCGCCAATCCGGCCATCCGTGGCGAATCGACGACGTCCAGCCGGGCAGGGCCCTACATCGGCACCCACGAAACCGCCCGGCAACACGGGAAGTGTCGGCACCCACGAAACCGCCCGGCAACACAGGAAGTGTCGGCACCCACGAAACCGCCCGGCCACCCAGGGACCATGGGCACAGGCCCTCGGGGACGGGTCGAGGATTCAGAGCCACAGGGCACCCATTCGACGCAGATGGCCGCAATAGGACCGCCAATCCGGCCATCCGTGGCGAATCGACGACGCCCGGCAACCCAGGGACGTGTCGGCACCCACGAAGCCGCCCGGCCACCCAGCGACGCATGGGCACAGGTGCGAGCCAGGGGTTGCGCGCCACAGGGCACCCATTCGACGCAGATGGCCGCAATAGGACCGTCAATCCGGCCATCTGTGGCGAATCGACGACGTCCAGCCGGGCAGGGCCCTACATCGGCACCCACGAAACCGCCCAGCCACACCCATTCGACGCAGATGGCCGCAATAGGACCGCCAATCCGGCCATCTGTGGCGAATCGACGTTTCACACGGCAGAGCCTCACCTGGGCACACGTTGGTGGGCACACGTCGGTGGGCAGCTGGGCGAGGGGCGGGAACTTCCGGCGGCTACCGGCCCGCGCGGCGCAGCGTGGACGCGGCGTGCTTGAGGATGGGTCCGTCGATCATCTTGCCCTTGAACTGGAAGACGCCCGTGCCTGCCGCGGAGGCAGCGGCGAGCAGCTCGGCTGCCGCTGAGACGTCTTCTTCTGTTGGCGCGTAAGCTTCGCGGACCACGGCCACCTGGTCCGGGTGGATGCACGCTTTGGACGCAAATCCGGACGCCACGGCGTCACGGGATTCGAGGGCCAGCCCGGCCAGGTCCGGGATGTTGACGTAGACGGCGTCGATTGCGTCCTTGCCGAAGGCGCCGGCGGCCAGGAGCACGCTGGAGCGGGCGTGCAGCGCGACGGCCCGGTAGCCGCCGCTTTCCGTCCTGCTGGAGGTTCCGCCGAGCGAGGCCAGCAGGTCCTCCGCACCCCACATCAAGGCCACCACATTGGGTTCGGCGGCGATGGCGGCGGCATTGAGGACACCTGCGGCCGTCTCACAGAGGGCAACCACGCTGTAGCCCTCGAGCTCCTTCAGCTGGGCGGCGCTCTCGGCCTTGGCCAGCATGACGTGCCGGTAGGGCGTGTGCTTGAGGCAGTGCAGGTCCTTCTCGAACTCGTCCGTGCCGGCCGGGTTGACCCGGATGATCGTGCGGCTCGGATCCAGTTCCGGGACGTCGCCGGTGGCGCCGAGTTGGGCGAGGATGGCGCCGCGGGCCCGCTGCTTGTCGGCGGGGGCGACGGCGTCCTCGAGGTCAACGATCACGGTATCGGAGCGCTCGGCGGCTTTCTGGTACCGCTCGGGGCGGTCGGCGGGGCAGAACAGCAGGGCAGGACCCATCAGGAAACTCATGTTTCTATTGTCCCCTTTTGCGCGGCTTCCAGCTCGGCAGCTGCGTGGGCCTCGCGTGTCCACATCAGGCAGCTGCGGGCAGCGAGCGCCACCACGTCCCCGCGCTGGTTCCGCCCCGTGTGCTGCATGGTCACGATGCCCTGGCCTGGGCGGGACGCGGACAGCCGTTTCCCGGTGACCACCGTCTCCGTGTACAGGGTGTCCCCGTGATACAGCGGGCGCGGAAAGGACACGTCCGTCAGGCCCAGCTGGGCGATGATGGTGCCCTGGGTCAGCTGCGGCACGGACTGGCCCACCACGGTGGCCAGGGTGAACATCGAATTCATCAGCCGCTGGCCGAACGGCTGCCCGGCGCTCCAGGCCGCGTCGAGGTGCAGGGCCTGGGTGTTCATGGTCATGGTGGTGAACAAGACGTTATCCGTCTCCGTGACGGTCCGGCCCGGCCGGTGGGCGTAGACCACGCCCTCCTCCAGCTCGTCGAAATAGAGGCCGCGCTGCTCGATCACCCGGGGGGTGCCGGCAACGGGGCTAGGGGCGGATCGGTCTGCGTCACTCATACGGTCAGTTCCTGGTCTTCCTCAAAGAGTTCGGCTCCGGTGGCCGCCACGACGTCCTCCACGGACACGTTCGGCGCCAGTTCGCGCAGCACCAGCCGGGGCGGCCCGGCGTCGGTCACGACGTCGATCACGGCGAGGTCGGTGATGATGCGGTCCACGCAGCCCTTGCCGGTCAGCGGCAGTGTGCAGGTTTCCACGATTTTCGGCCTCCCGTTGCGGTCCACGTGATCCATCATCACGATCACCTTCTTGGCCCCGAACACGAGGTCCATCGCACCGCCCATGCCCTTGACCATTTTGCCCGGGATCATCCAGTTGGCGAGGTCGCCGTTGGCGGCGACCTCCATGGCGCCGAGCACGGCCACATCGACGTGGCCGCCCCGGATCATGCCGAAGGAGGCGGCCGAATCGAAGAACGCCGCGCCCTTGTTGACCGTGACGGTTT
The DNA here is from genome assembly GCF_056406615.1 of Arthrobacter sp. P1_B3. Taxonomy (NCBI): domain Bacteria; kingdom Bacillati; phylum Actinomycetota; class Actinomycetes; order Micrococcales; family Micrococcaceae; genus Arthrobacter; species Arthrobacter sp. P1_B3. The sequence goes on from NZ_JBFTZV010000005.1 coordinate 158,622, forward strand.
CCTTGCCGGCATTGATCAGGTCCGGATCGATCTGGTCCTCGGCCGGGTAGGGTCCGACGCCCAGGATGCCGTTCTCCGAATGCAGCACCACCTCGACGCCGGCCGGAATGTAATTGGGTATCAGCGTCGGCATGCCGATGCCGAGGTTGACGTACTGGCCGTTGTGCAGTTCCTGCGCCACCCGGGCGGCGAGTTCATTGCGGGTCCAGCCCTTGCTCTCAACACCGGCGGGGTGTTCGAGCGCGGAGCGCCGGTATTCGTGGCGCACGGCCTCGGGACGGGGCGGGGCGTCTTGGGCTTTGTTCGTTTCCACGGCTATGCTCCTGCCTGCTCTGGCGCCTGCTTTGGTGCGCCGGAGGCCCCGGTGGTCACCGCAACCGTCCGCTTCTCAATGCGTTTCTCGCCCTGCGGGGCCAGCACCACGCGCTGGACGAAGATCCCAGGGACGTGGACGTGCTCCGGGTCCAGTTCCCCCGGCTGCACAAGTTCCTCGACCTCGGCGATCGTGATCTTCCCGGCCATGGCGCACAGCGGGTTGAAATTCATGGCGGTGGCGTGGAAGACGAGATTGCCGTGGCGGTCACCCTTCCAGGCGTGAACCAGGCCGAAGTCGGGCGTGAGCGATTCTTCCAGCACGTAGTCGGCGCCGTGGAAGCTGCGCACTTCCTTGGCGGCAGAGGCGATCGCTACGTTGCCGTCGGCGTCGTACTTCTGCGGCAGGCCGCCGTCAGACACCTGGGTTCCGACGCCGGCCGGCGTGTAGAAGGCGGGAATGCCGGCCCCGCCGGCGCGCAGCTTTTCGGCCAGCGTACCCTGCGGGGTGAGGACCACCTCCAGCTCGCCGGCGAGGTATTGCCGGGCGAACTCTTTGTTCTCCCCCACGTAGGAGCTGATGGTGCGCCGGATCCGGCCGTCCTTGAGCAGGATCCCGAGGCCCCAGTCGTCCACGCCGCAGTTGTTGCTGACGGTTTCCAGGTCCGTGGCGCCGCGCTCGTGCAGGGCCTCGATCAAGGTCACGGGGATGCCGCACAGCCCGAACCCGCCGACGGCGAGGGAGGCGCCGTCGTGGATGTCCGCGACAGCCTCGGCTGCGCTGGCAACAACTTTGTTGATCATCGGTGATCCTTCCGGCCGGCTACAGTCCCAGTTCGCGGGCGATCAGCATCAGCTGGACCTCCGTGGTGCCCTCGCCGACTTCAAGGATCTTGGAGTCGCGGTAGTGGCGCGCCACGGTGAATTCGTTGATGAAGCCATAGCCGCCGAACACCTGGGTGGCGTCCCGCGCGTTGTCCATGGCTGCCTCGCCTGCGACCATCTTAGCGATGGCCGCCTGCGTCTTGAACGGCTTGCCGGCAAGCATCCGGGCGGCAGCGTCGTAGTAGGCCAGGCGGGCCGTGTGGGCGCGTGCTTCCATCCGGGCGATCTTGAACGCAATGGCCTGGTACTTGCCGATGTTCTGCCCGAACGCGCTGCGTTCCTTGGCGTATTTCACCGACAGGTCCACGCAGCCCTGGGCCGCGCCGACGGCCAGGGCTGCGATCGCGATCCGGCCCTCGTCCAGGATGGAGAGGAAGTTGGCGTAGCCGCGGCCCTGGGTGCCCAGCAGGTTTTCCTCGGGGACGTGGACGTTGTTGAGCGTCAGCGGGTGGGTGTCCGAGGCGTTCCAGCCGACCTTGTTGTAGGCCTTCTCGGCTTTGAAGCCCGGGGTGTTGGTGGGCACCAGGATGGTGGAGATTTCCTTCTTGATGCTGCCGTCCGGGCGTTCGTCCTGGCCGGTCACCGCGGTGACGGTGACGAGCTTGGTGATGTCGGTGCCGGAGTTGGTGATGAACTCCTTGTTGCCGTTGATGACCCACTCTCCGCCGCCGCGTTTGGCGGTGGTCTTCGTTCCGCCGGCGTCCGAGCCGGCTTCCGGCTCGGTCAGGCCGAAGCCGGCGAGCGCCTTGCCGGAGGCCAGCAGCGGCAGCCACTCCTCCTTTTGGGCGGCGTTGCCGAAGCGGTGGATCGGCATGGCACCGAGGGAGACGCCGGCCTCGAGTGTGATGGCGACGGACTGGTCCACCCGGCCAAGCTGTTCCAGGGCCAGGGCGAGGGCGAAGTAGTCGCCGCCCATGCCGCCGAACTCTTCCGGGAACGGCAGGCCGAACAGGCCCATGTCCGCCATCTGGGCGACGATTTCGTAGGGGAAGCTGTGTTCCTCGTCGTGCTTGGCGGAAACCGGGGCCACCACTTCGTCGGCGAATTCGCGGACGGTGTTGCTGAGGTCCTGGTAATCCTCGCTGAGTTCAAAATCTGCCATGGGAGTGACTCCTGTGTCTGAGGTATTTCTGTGGTCTGTTGAAAGGGGTGTTGGGTCAGCGGCGGGCGTTGCTCCGCGGGCGTCAGTACGGTGCGGTCATTCGGCCGCGCCCATCGCGATGACCGCTTCCTCGATCGTGTCCTCGGCCTTCGAAGGCTCGGCCGGGACGGCGGGGTGGATCGTCGCCAGCACCTGGTCTGCCTTGACGAGGTCGCCTGGCCCGACGCTGATGTGGACGGTTCCGTCGAGGGGCGCCACGAGCTGGTGCTCCATCTTCATAGCCTCCACGGAGAGCAGCACTTGGCCGGCTTCCACGGCGTCACCGTTGCTGACGGACACGGACACCACGGTGCCGGGCATCGGCGAGCGCACCGCCGGGTCAGCGGCGCCTTCCTCGCGTTCGATCGCGGCCAGCACCCGGGCGAGCCGGGTCTCCCGGGTGAGCACCTCCAGGCGGCAGGACCAGCCCTCGTTGCCGAGGAAAAGTTCCGTGGGCGTCGTGTTGTTGTCCCGGTCTGGGCGGATCGGTCCCTGAGACACGGCCACGAGCGAGTACACCCGGGCTTCGCCGCCCAGGGTCAGCTCTGCGTGGTTGCGGTTGGGGAAGCGAAGCGAAGCCGTGCGCTGCGGCCCGCCGTCGACGGTCACTGCCGCCGTGCCCTGCCCCACGGCGCCGGACACCTCAACCGTCGCGACACCGCTGTCGGGAGTGCCAAGGCTGATCCGCCGTGGGGCGGGGGCACCAAGCCTCCAACCGTCGCGAAGGTCCCACGGGCCTTTCCCGGCGGCCTGCGCATCGTGCTCCTGCGTGGCAGCTGCGTAAAGCGCCGCGGCAGCGATCTCGAAGTCGCCCGGGCGGCGGAAGGAGAACTCCGGCATTTTGCGCTCTATCAGACCGGTGTCGAGGCGCCCGGCCCGGACGTCGGCGTCGTTGATCAGGAGCCGCAAGTACTCAACGTTGGTGTCGATGCCAAGCGCCGTGTAGCCGGCGAGTGCCCGGTTTAGGGTGTCGAGGGCCTCGGTGCGGTCCTGACCCCACGCGATGACCTTGGAAATCATCGGGTCATAGTTGGAGGAGATCTCCAGGTCCTCCAGCAGGGCAGAATCGACCCGGACTTGGCCATCTGCGTCACCGGGCAGTTCGTCCAGCACCAGGACCTTGCCGGTGGAGGGCATGAAGTTCTTCTCCGGAACCTCCGCGTACACGCGGGCCTCCACCGAGTGGCCGTTGAGCACGACGTCGTCCTGCCGGACGGTGAGTTCCCCGCCGGCGGCGATCCGGACCTGCCATTCAACGAGGTCGATGCCGGTGACCATCTCGGTGACGGGGTGTTCGACCTGCAAACGGGTGTTCATCTCCATGAAGAAGAACTCGTCCGGGGCGTTGTCCGAGACCAGGAATTCGACAGTGCCGGCGCCGGAGTAGTTGACGCTGCGCGCGGCGTTGCAGGCGGCCTCGCCGAGACGGGCCCGGATGTCCGCGCCGTCGGGCAGGGATTCCAGCAGCGGGGACGGCGCCTCCTCGATGACTTTCTGGTGGCGGCGCTGCAGGGAGCACTCGCGCTCCCCGAGGTGGATGACGTTGCCGTGGTTGTCGGCAAGGACCTGCACCTCGATGTGGCGCGGGGTGAGCACGAGCCGTTCCAGGAACAGGGTGTCATCGCCGAAGGCACTGGCAGCGACCCGCCGGGCGGTGGCCAGGGTGGCTTCGAGGTCCTCGGGCCGTTCCACGATGTGCATGCCCTTCCCGCCGCCACCGGCGGAGGGCTTGATCAGCAGCGGGAAGCCGACGCCGGCCGCGGCCTCGATCAGTTGCGCGTCCGTCATGTCCGGTTCGGCGATGCCCGGGACCACCGGGACGCCGTAGCCGGTGACGTGGTTTTTGGAGCGGATCTTGTCGCCCATGACGTTCAGGGATTCGACGCCGGGGCCGATGAACGTGATCCCGGCGTCCGCCAGGGCACGGGCGAAGTCGACGTTCTCGCTCAGGAAGCCGTAGCCCGGGTGCACGGCCTCGGCGCCGGTGTCGCGGCAGGCCTTCAGGATGGCCTCGATCTTCAGGTAGCTCTCGGTGGCGGCGGCCGGGCCGATCCTGACCGCGACGTCGGCCTCCCGCACGTGCCGCGCGCCGGCATCGGCGTCGGAATAGACGGCCACCGAACGGATCCCCAGGGCGCGCAGGGTCCGGATGACGCGGCAGGCGATCTCGCCGCGGTTGGCGACGAGCACGGTGCCGAACAGGGGCTTCTGGGGTGTCAAAGGTGCAGTCGACAAAGAAATAGTCACAGCTGGCTCACATCCGGAACAGGCCGAAGGAGGTCTCCGGCAGCGGGGTGCGGGAGACGACGTCGAGCGCCAGTCCCAGGACGGTGCGGGTGTCCGCGGGGTCGATCACGCCGTCATCCCAGAGGCGGGCGGTGGAGTAGTAGGGGCTGCCCTGGTCCTCGTACTGGGCCTTGATCGGGGCCTTGAACGCTTCCTCGTCCGCGGCGGACCATTCCTCGCCGCGGGCCTCGTACTGGTCCCGCTTCACGGTGGCGAGCACGCTGGAGGCCTGGTTGCCGCCCATCACGGAAATCCGGGACGCCGGCCACATCCACAGGAAGCGCGGCGAATAGGCCCGACCGCACATGGAGTAGTTCCCCGCGCCGAAGGACCCGCCGATCACCACGGTCAGTTTGGGGACGCGGGCGGTGGCGACGGCGGTGACCATCTTGGCGCCGTTCTTGGCGATGCCGCCCTGCTCGTAGTCCTTGCCGACCATGAAGCCGGAGAGGTTCTGCAGGAAGATCAGCGGGATGCCGCGCTGATCGCAGAGTTCGATGAAGTGCGCGCCCTTGAGTGAGGACTCGCTGAACAGCACTCCGTTGTTCGCCACGATCCCCACCGGGTGGCCGTGCAGCTTGGCGAAGCCCGTGACCAAGGTGGTGCCGTAGTTCTTCTTGAACTCGTGGAACTTGCTGCCGTCCACAAGCCGGGCAATGACCTCACGCACGTCGTACTGGGCGTTGACGTCCGTGGGAACGGCGCCGTAGAGCTCCTCCGGGTCGGCGACGGGTTCGACGACGGTATCCACGTCCCAGACGGGGGCGGCGGGCCGGGGCAGGGTGGAGACGATGTCGCGGACGATCTGGAGGGCATGCTCATCGTTCTCGGCCAGGTGGTCCGTGACTCCGGAGATCTTCGAGTGCACGTCGCCGCCGCCGAGTTCCTCGGCCGTGACGATCTCGCCGATCGCGGCCTTCACCAGCGGCGGGCCGCCCAGGAAGATGGTGCCCTGGTTGCGGACAATCACGGTCTCGTCGCTCATCGCCGGGACATAGGCGCCGCCGGCGGTGCAGGAGCCCATGACGGAGGCGATCTGCGGGATCTTCGCCGCGGACATCCTTGCCTGGTTGAAGAAGATCCGGCCGAAGTGTTCCTTGTCCGGGAAGACCTCGTCCTGCTTAGGCAGGAACGCGCCGCCGGAATCCACGAGATAGATGCAGGGCAGCCGGTTCTCCAGGGCGATTTCCTGCGCCCGGAGATGCTTCTTGACCGTCATCGGGTAGTAGGTGCCGCCCTTGACCGTGGCGTCGTTGGAAATGACCAGCACCTGCCGGCCGTGCACCAGGCCGATCCCGGCTATGACGCCGGCACCGGGCGAGTCGCCGTCGTACATGCCGTCCGCCGCCAGCGGGGCGATCTCCAGGAAGGGGCTGCCGTCGTCCAGCAGCCGGTCGATGCGCTCGCGCGGCAGGAGCTTGCCGCGCGCAACGTGGCGTTCCCGGGACTTTGCCGGCCCGCCCAGCGCTGCGGCGGCGAGCCGTTCCCTCAACTCGCCGGCCAGCCCCAGCTGGGCCTCCCGGTTCGCGGCATAGGCTGTGCTCATCGCATCCACCCGGCTGGCGATTGTCTCCATTGACTGATTCCGTTCCCTGACCTGCGCGCCGGACCGGCGACTCACGCCGCCCGGCTGTTTCGGTTAGTACCGCATAACTGAGATTTAGGTTAGTCTCTATTAACTGTGATGTCCAACACAGGGATCATTCGCAACGAGGGGATGCGCCGGTGACCGAGCCCAGCCAGACCGCCCAGCTTCCGTCCGCCCAGGCAGCCTCCACCCCGGCCCCCTCCACGCAGCGCAGCCAGGCCAAGGCGAACAGGCGGCAGGCCCTCTTGTCCGCCGCCGCTGCGCTCTTCGCCCTCGAGGGCTTCAACCGCGTTTCCCTGGAGGATCTGGGGGCCGCGGCCGGCGTCAGCGGGCCGGCGGTCTACCGCCACTTCGCCGGCAAGCAGGCCGTCCTCGGCGCGCTGCTGCTGAGCGTGAGCAAGGACCTGCTCGACGGCGGCCGCAAGGTGGTGGCCGATTCCGACGACGACCTGGCGGCGCTGGGCGGCCTCGTGGCCTTCCACGTCGACTTTGCCCTGAGCAACCCCGACGTCATCCGGGTCCAGGACCAGGACTTCAGCAACCTGGCCGGTGAGGACCAGGCCGAGGTCCGCACGCTCCAGCGCAACTACGTTGAACTCTGGGTGGACGTGCTGGCCGGGCTGCACGAGGGCACGGAGGCCGCCGAACTGCGGATGCGGGCACATGCCACCTTCGGCCTGATCAACTCGACCCCGCACTCGGTGCGCAGCCACGGGCGCCGGATCGGCGTCCGCCGCGCCAGGCCGCTGCTGGAAAGCATGGCGCTGGCCGCGCTCATGGCACCGGCCGCGCCCGAGCCGCTCGGCTAGGCAACTCCCCCGCCGCGCAACGCACTCCACGGTTCCGCGTGTCCACGTGTCCACGGCGCAGCCCGAGGGCACTTTGGCGCGGACATGCCGTGAACCAGGGCCCCGCCGTCGAACATTGCCCTTAATGTGCCCCCGGACGGAAACCACCCCGCCCACAAGACACTCCTGCGGACAACAACGCTGCCGGCCACCCTTCCTTGGCGGGAAGGGCAGCCGGCAGTTGTGATCTGGGGTGCCTAGACCATCGCCAGGACCATGCCCGGATCGGCCAGCATGGTCCCGAGGTCCTGCAGGAACCGTGAGCCCTGCTCGCCGTCGACCAGTCTGTGGTCGAAGGAGAGGCTGAGCGTCATGACCTGGCGCAGCGCGACCTCGTCCTGGTACTCCCACGGCATCTTCCGCACCGCGCCGAGGGCCAGGATGGCTGCCTCCCCCGGGTTCAGGATGGGCGTGCCGGCATCGATGCCGAAGACGCCGATGTTCGTGATGGAGATTGTGCCGCCGGAGAGCGCCTCGGTGCCCGTCTTCCCGGCCCGGGCCGTGTCCGTCAGTTCCGTCAGCGCGGTGGAGAGCTCCATGAGGGACATCCGGTCCGCGTCCTTGATATTCGGAACGGTCAGGCCCCTCGGGGTCGCGGCCGCGATGCCCAGGTTCACATAGTTGAACTGGACGATCTCCTGGTTGGCCTCGTCCCACCGGGCGTTGAGCGTCGGGTGGTTGCGCAGCGCGATCAGCACGGCCTTGGACACGAGCGTCAGCGGTGTGAGCTTGTAGCCGGCGAACGCGCGGCTGGCCTTCAGCCGTGCCAGCAGCTCCATCGTGGGGGTGACGTCAACGGTGAGGAATTCCGTGACGTGCGGTGCGGTGAAGGCGCTGGCCACCATGGCGGCGGCCGTGAATTTCCGCACGCCCTTGATCGGTGTGCGGGTCTCCCGTTCGCCCCCGGCCGGGACGCGCCCGGTGGACTGTGCCCCAACTGACTGCGCCGGCGCGCCGGCGAGTTCCTGGGCGGCTGCGGTCAGGTCTCCGCCGCCGACGAAATTCAGGACATCCTCACGGGTGATCAGCCCGTGCTCGCCCGTGCCGGTCAGGGCCTCGAGGTCGACGCCGAGATCCTTGGCCAGCTTCCGCACCGGCGGCGTGGACCGCGGACGCTCCCCCGGCGCGGATGTGGCCGGCTTGGTTGCGACGGGCGTGGTTTCGACCGGCTCAGCAGCGCGGACCGCTGCCACCGGCTCGACGAGGGCGGCCGGAGAAGCCGCCGCCGGGGCCGCGAAGGTGCGGGTGCGGCGGGCGGGCCGGCCGGAGGCTTCGAGGACGGCGCCGTAGCCCACCAGGTTCGGCTCACGTTTGGCGGCGGCGTCTGCACCGGCACCTACGGCGGTACCGGCACCGCCGGCGCCGTCGTCCTCAATCTCGAAGGACACGATCGGCTTGCCGACCTCGACCACGGTGCCCGGCTGCTCGTGCAGCGCGGCGACGACGCCGGCGAACGGCGAAGGCAGCTCGACGACGGCCTTAGCTGTCTCCACCTCGGCGATGATCTGGTTGAGTGTGACGGTGTCCCCTACCGCGACCTTCCAGGCGACGATTTCCGATTCCGTCAGTCCTTCGCCGAGGTCCGGCAGCCTGAATTCCTTGATCATTGTGGCGCTCATCCTTCCAGCCCGCTGAGGGAGTTGGGGCGGCCCAGGGCACGGTCGACGCCGTCGAGAATCCTGTCAAGGCCCGGCAGGTGGTGCATTTCCAGCTTGGAGTACGGGTACGGAACGTCGAAGCCGGTCACGCGGACCGGGGCGGCTTCGAGGTGGTAGAAGCAGCGTTCGGTGATGCTCGCGGCAACTTCGGCGCCGAGCCCGCCGGACTGGCCGGCCTCGTGGGTGATGACCAGCCGGCCGGTCTTGCGGACAGAGGCCTCAAGGGTGGTGAAGTCCAGCGGTGCCAGCGAGCGGAGGTCGATGACCTCGACCGAGACGCCTTCGTCCGCGGCCGCCAGTGCGGCGTCGCGGGCGGTCTTGACCAGCGGGCCGTAGGCCACGAGGGTGACGTCGTTGCCCTCGGTGACCACGCGGGCCTTTTCCATGGACAGCGCAGCGCTCAGGTCGACGGTCTCGTCCACCTCGCCCTTGTCGTGGTAGCGCCGCTTGGGCTCGAAGTACAGGACGGGATCATCGGAGGCGATGGCCTGCTGGATCATGGTGTACGCGTCCTGGGGGTTGGACACGCTGATCACGCGCAGCCCCGAGGTGTGGGTGAAGTAGGCCTCGGGCGATTCCGAGTGGTGTTCCGGCGAGCCGATGCCGCCGCCGAACGGGACGCGGATGGTGATGGGCATCTTGACCGCGCCCTGGGTGCGGTAGTGCATCTTGGCGACCTGGCTGACGATCTGGTCGAACGCCGGGTAGATGAAGCCGTCGAACTGGATCTCCACCACCGGGCGGTAGCCGCGGTACGCCAGGCCGACGGCGGTGCCCATGATGCCCGATTCGGCGAGCGGGGTGTCCACGACGCGGTGCTTCCCGAAGTCTTTCTGCAGCCCGTCGGTGACACGGAAGACACCGCCGAGGGCGCCGATGTCCTCCCCCATCAGGATCACCTTGGGATCGTTTTCGAGGGACTTGCGCAGGCCCGAATTGATGGCTCGGGCAAAGGTCATCTGCGTCATCAGCGTGCACCTTCTTCTGAAGCGGCTTCTGCGGGATCGCCGAAGGAAGCCAGGTAACGGGAGTAATGGTCCTGCTGGCGGTCCAGCCAGGAGTTAGGTGTGCTGTAAACGTGCTTGAAGATATCCAGCGGCTGCGGCTCGGGCATGTTGATGGTGCCGGCCCGGAGTTCCTTGGCCACGGCGTCGGCCTTCGCGGCGACGGCGGCCTCAAGGTCCGCGGTCAGCAGTCCCTTGCGGTCCAGCAGCGATTTCACCCGGGAAATCGGGTCCTTGGCGGCCCAGTCCTCGAGCTCGTTGGCATCCCGGTAGCGGGTGGGGTCATCCGCCGTCGTGTGTGGGCCCATCCGGTAGGTCACGGCCTCGATAAAGGTGGGTCCGCCGCCGTGCCTGGCGCGGTCCAGGGCGATGCGGGTGGCCGCCATGACGGCGAGGACATCGTTGCCATCGACCCTCATGCTGGGGATGCCGAAGCCTGAGGCGCGGTCCGCCAGCTGAATGTGGGACTGCAGCCGGACGGGCTCCGAGATGGCCCAGTGGTTGTTCTGGCAGATGAAGACGACCGGCGCCTGGAAGCTCGCGGCGAAGACCATGGCTTCGTTGACGTCGCCTTCGCTCGTGGCACCGTCGCCGAAGTAGGCCACGGCAACGCAGTCGGCGCCGTCGTTCTGGATGCCCATGGCATAGCCCGTGGCGTGCAGGCTCTGCGCACCGATGATGATCTGCTGGGTGGCGACGTTGACGGTGAACGGGTCCCAGCCGGCGGAGGCGTTGCCCCGCCAGGCGCGGACCAGGTCCTCAACCTTCACTCCGCGGCAGTAGGCCACGCCGTTGTCGCGGTAGCTGGGGAAAACAAAGTCGTCGTCGCGCAGCGCGCGGGCCGAGCCGATCTGGGATGCTTCCTGGCCAAGCAGCGGGGGCCAGAGTGCCAGTTCGCCCTGCCGCTGGAGGGCAGTGGCTTCGGCATCGATCCGGCGGATGACCACCATGTCCTCGTAGAGCGAGCCAAGCTGCTCGTCGCTGACGTCCTGGAGCCAGGGATCGAACTCCGGATGGCTGATGCGCTCACCCGCCGGAGTGATGAGCTGGACGAGATCCCCGCCCGTCCGCCTCGTTGAATTTTCACTGTTCCCGGGGCCCCCGGCGGAAATGCCGCCCTTGCCCGCGTCGTCGGTAAACACTGTTGTCCGCACCTTCTGACGTCGTCTGACCGGAACTCGCAGGACTCGTGATCCCGCGGCGCGCCAGCCGCCCGGGCGCCGTTGCCCCGGATAATTGTGACCCTACTCACAATGCTCATCGGGTACAACCGCCCGTTAAAATGTTGAGCATTATGCACTGTTTGACGCCACCGGACCGTGCTAATCTTGCGCATTATGCAACCCTTGGATGGCACTGACACCCGCCTGCTTTCGGCCATGGCCCGGGACCCCCGGCGGACCGTGGTGGCCCTCGCCCAGAAGCTGGGCCTGTCGCGCAATACGGTGCAGGCCAGGATGGCCCAGCTGGAGAAAAAGCATGTGTTCCTCTCCTTCGAGCGACGCATCAATCCGGTGTCCTTGGGGTACCCGCTGATGGCTTTCATCTCCGTCCACGTCCAGCAACAGAAGCTCGGCACCCTGGCGCTCGAGCTGGCCGGGATTCCGGAAATCCTGGAGGGCTACGGCCTGACAGGCTCGGCCGATCTGCTCCTGCGGGTGGTGGCACTCGACGCCGAGGACCTGTTCCGGATTAACGGCAAGATCCTGGCCTGCGACGGCGTGGACCGGACCGATACCGCCCTGGCGATGGGTGAGCTGATCCCGTTCCGGATTCAGCCGCTGCTCGAACGCGGATCCGCCGACAACTGATCGGCTCCTCATCTGTGCCGCGGGCGGCCGCGGCGCTAGGCTGTGTCCGTTGGGTCTTCCTGAGTCCTTGGGTCCGCGCACGCGGCCCTGCGCAACAGGCAGTGGCTGTCTGGACTGCCGGAAAGGCTTGAACCGTGAGCAGTCCCGAGGAACCGCACCGCCCGGTACCGCCGCAGCCCGGGCATGAGCCTGCGTCCGGCCACCCGGCGCCCGGTCAGCCGCCCGTTCCGTACTATGCGGCCCCGCCCGGGGCGCCCGGCAACGGTGCACCTCCCAACTACCCGCCGCCCAGCAACCCGCCACCTGCGAACGGCGCACCGCCGTACTACGGCGGACCGGGGCAGCCGCCGCCATACTACGGCGGCCCCGGCCAGCCTCCCCCCAAAAAGAGCCGCAAGGCCTTGTGGATCGTCCTCGGGATCGTCGGCGGGGTCCTGCTGCTGGTAGCGGCCGGCGTCGTCATCCTCATCAGCGTGGTGGGCGGAGCAACCAACCAGGCACGGGGCATCGCGGACGATTTCACGAAGCTGATCATCGCCGGCGAGGCGAGCACCGCCTACGAGAAGTACCTGGACCCCGCCCTCATGCAGAAGATTTCCCCGGAGGAGTTCGCCGCGGGGGTGGAAAGCCTGGAGCTGGACGGCAGCTGTAAACCAAACTTTTCAAGCCTCAACGTCAGCTCCAACAACGGCTCCAACGCGGCCGACGTCGCGGGTTCCATCGACTGCGACACCAAGCGCGTGGAGCTGGCCTACCGCTTCGAGGGCCGCGACGAGCTGAAGATGGTGAACATTCGGCTGCGGCCCCAACGCTGACCTCGGAAAACTCTTGCGCGGCCGGCGCCCATCCAACGGCAGGAGCTCCCGTGCTGCCGCACGGGAGCTCCTGCCGTTGGTATGCCGGTCCTAGTGGTTGGTAGCCTTCTCGGCACCCACCCCGGTCAGGGAACGGACCTCCATTTCGGCCTGCTTCGTGGCGTCTTCCTTCCGCTTGTCCAGGACGGTGCCGAGCCATCCGAGGAAGAACGCGAGCGGGATGGAGACGATGCCCGGGTTGCTCAGCGGGAAGACAGCGAAGTTGGCGCCTGGGATCATCGACGTCTTGGCCCCCGACACCACCGGGGAGAGCGCAATCAGGATGATGGCCGCGGACAATCCGCCGTACATGCTCCATACGGCTCCCTGGGTGGTGAACCGGCGCCAGAACAGCGAGTAGAGGATGGTCGGAAGGTTGGCGGACGCCGCCACAGCGAAGGCGAGCGCCACGAGGAACGCGACGTTTTGTCCGTTGGCGAAGATGCCGCCGGCGATGGCCAGCAGGCCGATCACCACCACGGTGCGGCGGGCAACCTTGACCTCGGTGTCGGCGTCGGCCTTCCCCTTGGCCAACACGTTGGCGTAGATGTCGTGCGCGAAGGACGCCGCAGCGGTGATGGTCAGGCCGGCCACCACGGCGAGGATCGTGGCGAAGGCCACCGCGGAGATGAAGCCGAGCAACAACGGTCCGCCGAGGTGGAACGCGAGCAGCGGTGCGGCCGAGTTGACGCCGCCCGGAGCGGACTTGATGGTGTCCGCGCCGACGAGTGCCGCTGCGCCGTAGCCGAGCACCAGCGTGAAGAGGTAGAAGATGCCGATCAGCCAGATGGACCACACCACGGACTTGCGGGCTTCCTTGGCCGTGGGCACGGTGTAGAAGCGCATCAGCACGTGCGGCAGGGCCGCGGTGCCGAGCACCAGCGCCAGGCCCAGGGACATGAAGTCGAGCTTGGAGGTATCGGACTTGCCGTACTGCAGGCCAGGGTTCAGGACGGCGGGATTCTTCGCGGTTTCCACTGCACCGCCGAGCAGATCAGAGAGGTTGAACCCGTAGATCGCCAGGACCCAGAAGGTCATGACCGCGGCGCCGGCAATCAGCAGCATGGCCTTGATGATCTGGACCCAGGTGGTGCCCTTCATGCCGCCGATCAGCACGTACATGATCATGAGGACGCCGACGACGATGATCACCAGGGCCTGTCCGCCCCAGTCGCTGATGCCCAGCAGCAGGGAGATGAGGCTGCCGGCACCGGCCATCTGCGCCAGCAGGTAGAAGAAGCAGACGGCCAGGGTGGAGATGGCGGCCGCGATGCGCACGGGGCGCTGCTTGAGCCGGAAGGACAGAACATCGGCCATGGTGAACTTGCCCGTGTTGCGGAGCAGTTCGGCCACGAGCAGCAGGGCAACGAGCCAGGCGACAAGGAAACCGATGGAGTACATGAAGCCGTCGTAGCCGTTGATGGCGATCGCGCCGGTGATGCCCAGGAAGGAAGCCGCGGAGAGGTAATCGCCGGCGATCGCCGTGCCGTTCTGCGAACCCGTGAAGGAGCGTCCGGCGGCGTAGTAGTCGGCTGCGGTCTTGTTGTTGCGGCTGGCGCGGAAGACGATCACCATGGTGACCGCCACGAACAGGGCGAAGATGGCCATGTTCAGCAGGGTGGTGTCTTTGAGTGCGGCGACATTGACCGCGGGGACCATGAGTGTCATTTTGCTGCTCCGCCTACCGGGTTGCCGTGCTTGTCGAATTCGTGCCCTTCGATTCCGTGGCGGATTTCAGAGGCAATGGGGTCGAGCTTGCGGTTCGAGTAGCTGACGTACCAGCCGGTGATGGCAAACGTGGAGACGAACTGCAGCAGGCCCAGGATCAGGCCGATGTTGATGTTGCCCCAGACCTTCGTGGACATGAATTCCACCGCATAGTCGGCCAGCAGGACATACGCGAAGTACCAGAGCAGGAATGCAATGGACATCGGGAAGACAAAGCTGCGGTGACGTTTGCGCAGTTCCTTGAACTGCTCCGTCGACTGGACTTCCTTGAAGTCCACGGCCGCCGCTGCGTCCGTTTCTTGGGCGTCGTGACCCATCGGTTCCTCCTCATTGAGACTGGTGAGCCCACACCGGCTGCCGTGGTCTCGCGGGACACCGCATACAACCCCTCGAGCCAATGTGACTTCAATCACTGTGTACCGTGGCACGCGTGCGTTCCAGAACCCGCGCTACTTGCGTCGCCCAGCGGTCCCCATGCTGCGCCAAACGGTGCCCCAGGACGCCGAAAGGGGCACGCGCCGGCCCCGACGGTAGGCTGGCACCATGCCGGATTCTCCCCTGCTCACCGCCGCCTCAGTCGCGGTGATTGCCCTGGCGATCGCGGCCGTCATCGCCGTGGGTCTCAAGGTCCTCCGCTCCTTCCGGGACCTCGGCACCGATGCGGAGCGGGCCACGTACAAGACGCTGCATGCCGCCTCCCGTGCCGGCCAGTACCTGCGGACGGGCCTGAACCCGGCCGGCGCGGCCAAGGCCAGCAAGCAGTTGCGCAGCCTGCTGGGCTGCGACGCCCTGGCCATCACCGACACAACGGGCGTGCTCGCGTGGGACGGTGCCGGCGAGGAGCTCAAGCCCGCCCTGATGGGGCTAGCGGCCAAAGTGCTCGACGGCGGCCACCTCGCCGTGATTCCCGCGGGCGAACTTCAGCTGCTTGCCGCAGGCGACGGCGGCCGGCCGCTGACGCCGGAGGTGGAGCGCGCCGTCGTGATCGCCCCGATCAGGGCCGGCGCCCGCGTGGTCGGCGTGGTCGCGGCCTTCGCGCCGGCCGCCGGCGCCGGACTGGTCCGTGCCACCGGCGAGGTGGCCGACTGGGTGGCCACACAGGTGGAACTCGCCGAACTGGATGCCTCCCGCACCCTCTTGATGGAAGCGGAGGTCCGGGCCCTCCGCGCCCAGATCAGCCCGCACTTCATCTACAACTCGCTCAACGCGATCGCCTCCTTCATCAACACGGATCCGGTTCGCGCGCGCGAGCTCGTCGTGGAGTTCGCCGATTTCACCCGCTACTCCTTCCGCCGCCACGGTGACTTCACCACCCTGGCCGAGGAGCTGCGCTGCATCGACCGCTACCTGCTCCTGGAACGGGCCAGGTTCGGGGACCGGGTGCAGGTCAGCCTGCGGATCGCTCCGGAGGTCCTCAGCACGGTGATCCCCTTCCTGAGCCTGCAGCCGCTGGTGGAAAACGCGGTGCGGCACGGTCTGGAGGCCAAGGAGGGGCCGGGCCACATCTCCATCACGGCGAACGACTCCGGCGCGTTCGCCGAGGTGACGATCGAGGACGACGGCGTCGGCATGGACCCGGAGCAGCTGCGCTCCGTCCTTGCCGGGCACAGCGACGGCGAGCACGTGGGGCTGCGCAATGTCGACGCCCGCCTGCGGCAGGTTTACGGTGACGACAACGGCCTCGTGATCGAGACGGCACCGGGCGAAGGTACCCTGATCACGATGCGCGTCCCCAAGTCCCAGCCCCGGCACGACGCCTGATCCGGGACGGTTCCCGCCGTCCTGTCTTGGTGTCCCCGGCGGCTGCACATGGCTGACGGCCTGAGCCGGTCAAAACGGCTGCGGCAGTAGGCTAGAGCCATGATTAACGTCCTCGTCGCCGACGACGAGCTCCCCGCCGTCGAGGAACTGGCCTTCCTGCTCGGCAAGGATGACCGGATCGGCGCCATCCACCGTGCCTCCTCCGGTGCCGAGGCCCTGCGGGCGCTTGAGGCCGAGGAAGTCGACGCCGTCTTCCTCGACATCCACATGCCGGCGCTCACAGGGCTGGATATTGCCCGGGTCATTTCCCGCAGCGCCCACCCTCCCGCCGTAGTCTTCGTGACCGCGGATGAGGACTGCGCGCTGGAGGCCTTCGAGCTCGCGGCCGTGGATTACCTCCTCAAGCCCGTGCGCGCCGAACGGCTGGCGAAATCGATCGGCCGCATCAGCGAGCTGCTCAAGGACGATGCCCCGGCACCGGAAATGATCACCGTGGATCTGGGCGGGACCACCAAGATGATCCGGCGCGATGATGTCACGTACGTCCAGGCGCAGGGCGACTACGCCCGGTTGCACACCGCAGAGGCGAGTTACCTCATCAGGGTTCCGCTGGCCGACCTCGAGCAGCAGTGGGCCGACGCCGGTTTCCTCCGCATCCACCGCTCCTACCTGACCGCGCTGAGCCACATCAGCCACATGAGGCTTGCCGCGGCGCGGCCCAGCGTCACCGTGGCAGGGGCCGAACTGCCTATCAGCCGCAGGCACCTGCCGGCGGTCCGGGAAAAGCTCGAAGCAAACCGTATCCGGCCGCAGGCATGACGCGGGTCCGGGTCACAGCGCCCCGCAGCCTCACGCCAACCGGCACTGTCACGCCAGACGGCGCCGCCCTGGCCGGCGGGCGCTCCGCGGCGGACGCGCATGAGGCGGCAGAGGAATCCGACGCCGGCCAGTTGTTCGTCCGCTCACTCATCCGGTCCCAGCTCCGCCTGGGCCTCGTGGTGGGCCTGGGCTTCCTGCTGATCCTGCTCGCTTTCCCGCTCATGCTCGGGCTGGTCCCGGGCCTGGCGGACTCCACCATTGCCGGCCTGCCTTTCGACTGGGTCCTGCTGGGTGCCGGAATCTATCCCGTGATCGGTCTCAGCGCCTGGCTCTACGTGCGGACCGCCACCAGGAACGAGGCCCGCTACCGGGACCTCGCCGGCGACAAGTGAGGGACATGGCCGGGCAGCTGACGTTCCGGGTGAGCGGAACGTGAACCCCGTCGTCGGGCTGGCGGCGTTCGCCGCGGTCTCGCTCGCTACGGCCGTCATCGGTTTCTACGGGTTGCGGGTCTCACGCACCACCGGGGACTTCTACGTGGCTTCCCGGACGGTCAAGCCGTGGTGGAATGCCTCGGCGATCGGCGGCGAGTACCTCTCCGCCGCGAGTTTCCTTGGTGTGGCCGGACTGATCCTGCTCTCCGGCACTGATGCTTTGTGGTACCCGGTGGGTTACACGGCCGGCTACCTGATGCTGCTCCTGTTCGTCGCCGCTCCCTTGCGCCGCTCCGGCGCCTATACGATTCCGGATTTCACCGAGGCACGCCTGGATTCTCGTGCCGTCCGCCGCGTGACAAGCCTGGTGGTGGTCCTGGTCGGCTGGCTCTACATCGTCCCGCAGCTCCACGGCGCCGCCCTGGCAATCCGGATCACCACGGGCCTGCCGGCCTGGGTGGGCCCGGTGGCGGTGGTCGGCGTCGTCTGCATCACTGTGGTGGCGGGCGGGATGCGCTCCATCACGTTCGTCCAGGCGTTCCAGTACTGGCTCAAGCTGACCGCGCTGGCGGTGCCAATAGTGTTCCTGCTGTTTGCGCTGGGCGGCGGCGAATCCGCCGCGGCGGCCCCCGCCGCCAATCCGACGGCGTTGGCCCCCGCGGGCCCGTATCAGATCATTTCGCTGCTCGTGGCCCTGCTCTTTGGAACACTCGGGCTCCCGCACGTGCTGGTCCGTTTCTATACGAATCCGGACGGGCAGTCCGCCCGGCGGACCACCCTGATTGTCCTGGGCCTGCTGTCGGCCTTCTACCTGTTCCCGACGGCGTACGGCATGCTCGGGCGCATGTTCGCGCCGGACCTTGCCCAGAGCGGCCAGGCCGATGCGCTGGTGCTGCTGCTGCCGGGCCGGATGATCGGCGGGATGGCCGGCGACCTGCTGACGGCGCTCGTGGTGGCCGGTGCGTTCGCGGCGTTCCTGTCGACGACGTCCGGCCTGGTGGTCTCCCTGGCAGGCGTGATCAGCCAGGACGTGTTCGGCGGCAGTGTCCGGGGCTTCCGGCTGGCGGCATTGATCTCGGCCATTGTCCCGCTGGGGATCGCGTCGATGACCGAATCGCTGGCCCTGGCCGGCAGCGTGGGGCTCGTGTTTGCCTTTACGGCGTCCACTATCTGCCCGGTGCTGCTGCTGGGCATCTGGTGGCGGGGTCTGACGGACGCCGGGGCAATCGCCGGCATGGCGACCGGCGGTGTGCTCTGCGGCAGCGCGATGGTGGCCGGTTCGGTGCTGGGTGCTGCCCAGTCGCCGTCGTGGCTGGCGCAGCCCGCCGCCTGGACGGTCCCGGCGGCGTTCGCCGTCACGGTGCTGGTCTCCCGGGCCACGCGGGGCCGGGTGCCGCGGACCATGACGCGGGTCATGACCCGGCTGCACACCCCGGAACGGCC
Organism: Arthrobacter sp. P1_B3; assembly: GCF_056406615.1. Lineage (NCBI taxonomy): Bacteria > Bacillati > Actinomycetota > Actinomycetes > Micrococcales > Micrococcaceae > Arthrobacter > Arthrobacter sp. P1_B3. Next base: position 177,194 of record NZ_JBFTZV010000005.1, read on the forward strand.
GCTCGCGACGGAGCGGTGACTGGACAACGCTGACCCGGCGTCGGCAATCCGGCGTGGGGCGGCCCCGGCAGGTGGGCACCGGGTTGGGGCGCCGGCGTGGGGCGTGGTTAGTCGATGGCCGCCATGAGCTCGACGGCGCGCTCCAGGAACGCGTCGACCTGGCTTTCCTCGTAGCCCTCCCGGCCCACGGCGGGGCGGAACACGGCACGCCGGACGTTGTCCACGCTCAGCGGCTGGTCCTCCTCCAGGTAGCCGATCAGCTCGTGGCACAAATCGTCGACGTCGGTGGTGTTGTAGCTGCGGGTCTTGGGCTTGGACGGGCGCCGGAAGCGCTGGCCGTCCGGGCGGTGCAGGCGTCCGCGCAGGACGCCCGCGAGCCGGCCGATTTCTCGCAGCCAGGCTTCCTCGCCGCGTTCGGCAACCAGCTCATCGCGTTCCCGCCGGGCCAGGGCGTCTTCGAGCCGGTCCAGCGCGGCGTCCACGCCGGCAGCCACGTAGCCACCCTTCACGGGGTCGAAGGACACGGCGCGGACGTCCGAGCTCTTGATGGCGCGGGAGGCGGAGGACGGAGCTTCAAATGACACCCGTGCGCGCTGCAGGAAATCGTCGACCTGCCTGGCGTTGTAGCCATACTGGTTCCGCTGCACACGGTCAAAAGACGCAGGAATCTGCCGTTGAATGTCCACTGTTACTTTGTTCCTTTGATGCCGTTCGGCTGGTTTGCTCGGCACCATTCTAGGCGCCGGAAGTGCTGGACCGGTGCTTTTAGGCGCCAGCGAGGGCCGAGAACAGGATGAACGCCACCGGCGACGCGAAGACAATCGAGTCCAGGCGGTCCATGACGCCTCCATGACCGGGGAGGATGCTGCTCATGTCCTTGATGCCGAGCTCGCGTTTGACCATCGATTCGGCGAGGTCGCCGGCGGTGGCGGCTGCCACCATGCCCACAGCGAGCACGACGCCGAACCACCACGGCTCACCCAGCACGAAGACCATGGCGAGCACGCCCACGATGACGGCCCCCGCGATCGAACCGGCGAAGCCTTCCCAGGTCTTCTTGGGGCTGATCTTGGGGGCCATCGGATGCTTGCCCAGGGATGCGCCCACGAGGTAGCCGAAGGTGTCGTTGGCCACCACCAGGAGCAGCAGGGTCGCGATTTGCCACGCTCCCGGCGGAATCACCCCGTCAGGCCACAGGCCCACCGGCGTCTCGCCGTCGGCGGTGTGCAGCAGCAGCGTCGCGAAGCTGATCAGGAACGGCACCCAGGACAGGGTGAAGACCCCCGCGAAGATGCTCCGCGCCGAACCCGCGGCGCCTTCCAGGGTCCGCCACAACAGCACCGCCACGCTGCTGACGAGCATGGCAAAGAGCAGGCTTTCGAGGCCGCCGAAGTAGGCGGCGATCGGCATGGCGACCGTGCCGACCATCACCGGGACGATCGGCAGGCGGGTGCCTGCGGCCTCCAGCGCACGGAAGATCTCCCAGACACCGAAGATCGCGAAGGTAGCCGTCACCAGGACGAAGCCGAGCGGGAGGAACAGCAGGCCGCCGAGGACGCACACGAGCATGCCAACGCCCGAGCCGATGGCGGCGGGCAGGTTCCGGCCCGCTTTGGGCGTCGGGTTTTCGCGTTGCTTCCCCCGCCTCCGGGCGCGCGGCCCGGAGGCCCCCTGTACCTGATCCATCAGACCTCGAGCAGCTCAGCTTCCTTGCGCTTGAGCAGCTCGTCAATCCCGTCCACGTGCGCCTTGGTCATGGCGTCGAGTTCCTTCTCGCCGCGTGCGCCTTCGTCTTCGCCGGCGTCGCCGTCCTTGACGAGCTTGTCCAGCGTTTCCTTGGCCTTGCGGCGGATGTTGCGGATGGACACCTTCGCGTCCTCACCCTTGGACTTGACGATCTTGACGTATTCCTTGCGCCGTTCGGACGTCAGCTCGGGAATGGTGATCCGGATGACGTTGCCGTCGTTGGAGGGGTTGGCGCCCACCTCGGAGTCGCTGAGGGCGCGTTCGATGTCGCGGAGGGCCGTCTTGTCGTACGGGGTGACGAGGATGGTGCGGGCATCCGGGACCGCGAAGGAGGCCAGCTGCTGCAGCGGCGTCGGCGTGCCGTAGTACTCCACGATGACCTTGTTGTACAGGCCAGGTGTCGCGCGGCCGGTCCGGATCGAGGCGAAGTCTTCCTTGGCTACCTCAACTGCCTTGTCCATCTTGTCCCCGGCTTCGAGCAAGGTTTCTTCGATCACGGTCTCTCCTCAGAAATTGGTGCGTCCCGGGGGCCGGGGCGCGGCACGTCTTCTTGTGCGCCTGTGTCTTCCGCCTGGCAGCGGAAAGGTCCTGAAAACATCCTAGCCGTTGCTACGGGGTGACGACGGTGCCCAGGTCTTCACCCCGGATGGCGCGGGTGACGTTGCCCTCGCCTTCCATGCCGAAGACCACCATCGTGAGGTTGTTGTCCTTACACATGGTCATCGCGGTCTGGTCCATCACGCGGATGTCGCGGCGGAGCGCGTCGTCGTAGCTGAGGCGGTGCAGCTTCTCCGCCGTCGGGTCCTTCTTCGGGTCCGCGGTGTAGACGCCATCGACGCCGCTCTTGGCCATCAGGACGACGTCGGCGTGGACCTCCATGGCGCGCTGGGCAGCGACGGTGTCCGTGGAGAAGTATGGCAGGCCGGCGCCGGCGCCGAAGATGACAACCCGGCCCTTTTCCATGTGGCGGATGGCGCGGCGGGGAATGTACGCCTCGGCGACCTGGCCCATGGTAATGGCGCTCTGCACGCGTGTTTCCACCCCGGCCTGCTCCAGGAAGTCCTGGAGGGCCAGGCAGTTCATGACGGTTCCGAGCATGCCCATGTAGTCGGCGCGGGAGCGGTCCATGCCGCTCTGGGACAGTTCGGCGCCGCGGAAGAAGTTGCCTCCGCCGACGACGATTGCGACCTCGACGTCGGGGACTGCGGCGGCGATCTGTTTGGCCACGCCGCGGACGGTATCCGGGTCAACGCCAAGTTTCCCGCCGCCGAAGACCTCGCCGGAGAGCTTCAAGAGGACGCGGCGCCTGTTCTTCTTTGGCTGGGCTGAAGTGGTGACGGTTTCCATGGTGCCTTCCCGTTGGTGAACTCTGAGTTAGGTTATCGTGCTGGGCGCCCAAGGCGGCATTCCGGCCGTGGCCGGAACCGGTGCCTCGCGCGTGCATGCAAAAGGGGTGGCCACCGTGGTGACCACCCCCTTAGCGTGCCTGGCTATTGCCTGACTGGTGTCTGGCTAGTCTCTGACTAGGAACCGACGCGGAAGCGCGTGAAAGCGGTTCCCTTGACGCCGGCCTCTTCGAGGACCTGGGCGACAGACTTCTTGGCATCCTTGGCGAATGCCTGGTCGAGGAGAACCTCGCCCTTGTAGAAGCCGGTGACGCGGCCTTCGACGATTTTGGTCATCGCGGCTTCGGGCTTGCCCTCGGCCTTGGCGGTTTCCTCGGCGATGCGGCGCTCGGACTCGACGAGCTCGGCCGGAACATCCTCGCGGGCGAGGTAGTTCGGGGACATCGCGGCGATGTGAACGGCGACGTCGTGGGCTGCGGTAGCAGCTGCTTCGCCTTCGCCGTCAACAGCAAACAGCACGCCGACCTGGGCCGGGAGATCCTTGGAGGTCTTGTGCAGGTAAGCGTCGACCGTTGCGCCCTCGATGCGGGAGATGCGGCGGACAACAACCTTCTCGCCCAGAACGGCGCCCTCTTCGATGACAACCTCGGACAGCGGCTTGCCGTCGACGTCGGTGGCCAGCAGGGTCTCGAGGTCGGCAGCGCCGGACTCGACGGCCACGGCCAGGACCTTGTCAGCCAGCTGGATGAACTTGTCGGCCTTGGCCACAAAGTCGGTCTCGCAGTTGACTTCGATCATCACGCCGACGCCGTTGGCGACCTTGGCAGCAACCAGGCCTTCAGCGGTGGAGCGGCCTTCGCGCTTGGTGGCGCCTTTCAGGCCCTTGATGCGGATGATTTCGATGGCCTTCTCGGCGTCACCGTTGGCTTCGTCAAGAGCCTTTTTGACATCCATCATGCCGGCGCCGGTGCGCTCGCGCAGAGCCTTGATATCAGCGGCAGTGTAGTTCGCCATGTGAACCCCTCTGTCTAGAAATTTATGTGGTGTACGGACCGACAGGACGGCTGCTCACCGAGTGAGCGGCCATCCTGTCGGTACCCCCTATGCAGCTGAGCGCATGTGGGGAGATCCAGATTTACTTGTCTGACTACTTGGCTTCGTCGGCGGCCGGTGCTTCTTCAGCAGCCGGTGCTTCCTCAGCAGCCGGAGCAGCTTCAGCGGCGGGTGCTTCCTCAGCAGCCGGAGCAGCCTCAGCGGCGGGCGCTGCAGCAGCTTCAGCCTTGTTGCCTTCGAGGAGCTCGCGCTCCCACTCGGCCAGCGGCTCTTCCGGAGCTTCCGTGGTGCCGGTGGCGCGCTGGTTGCGGGCGATGAGGCCCTCAGCAACGGCGTCGGCGACAACGCGGGTCAGCAGGTTGACGGAGCGGATGGCGTCGTCGTTACCCGGGATCGGGAAGTCAACTTCGTCGGGATCGCAGTTGGTGTCCAGGATGGCCACAACCGGGATGTTCAGCTTCTTGGCTTCATCGACAGCAAGGTGTTCCTTCTTGGTGTCAACGATCCACAGCGCGGACGGCGCCTTCGTCAGGTTGCGGATACCACCGAGGTTGGTTTCCAGCTTGGTGAGTTCGCGGCGAAGGAGCAGCAGTTCCTTCTTGGTGTAAGCCGAACCGGCGACGTCGTCGAAGTCGATCTCTTCGAGTTCCTTCATGCGCTGGATGCGCTTGGAGACCGTCTGGAAGTTGGTCAGCATACCGCCGAGCCAACGCTGGTTGACGTACGGCTGGCCAACGCGGGTGGCCTGCTCGGCGATGGATTCCTGCGCCTGCTTCTTGGTGCCGACGAAGAGAACGGTGCCGCCGTGTGCAACGGTGGCCTTCACGAACTCGTAGGCACGGTCGATGTAGGACAGCGACTGCTGCAAGTCAATGATGTAGATACCGTTGCGCTCCGTGAAGATGAAGCGCTTCATCTTCGGGTTCCAACGGCGGGTCTGGTGTCCAAAGTGGACGCCGCTGTCAAGCAGCTGGCGCATAGTTACGACGGGCATGCCGACGCTCCTTCCGGCAGGTCATTCATGAGAGAGCCCATGGCTCTCTTACCCTGCCAATAGTTGACGGTTGTTTAGCATTCGCCCGGGGCGGGCGTTGCTCCTGGCATCCACTGCGCTTCCCATCCGTGCCCAAAGGAACGGACCGCAGGAGGCGCAGTCCTCCGCATCGGAAGTTTCAGGCTTCTTTTGAGGAGGGCTGGATACGCGTAGTCAGCTGCTGCTCCCCCGCACCCCTGAATGAGGCGTGCCGGCTTCGGCAACCACGAATTATCGCGACTAACAAGCGTGAGGGCACAGCAAACTGCTCCACCAAGTGTACTACAGCGCCCCCGCCCCGAAGGACGGTTTTCGCGGTGCAACGGGGCGGCGTTCCGGGCCTGTGGCGGGGGTGGTTGAGCACCTTCCGCGGCGCCTTGAAGCGAAGCCGGGCGGCATGCGTCGTGGCCGGTGACCGTCGCGGCCAGCGCGCGTCGCGGCGGCATCCGTACCGGGGCGGTTGCGCCCGTTGTGGCGGCGTGCCGGTCGTGGCGGGTGCGCCCGTCGCGGCGGCGTGACGGTCGTGGCGGCATCCGTACCGGGGCGGTTGCGCCCGTTGTGGCGGCGTGCCAGTCGTGGCGGGTGCGCCCGTCGCGGCGGCGTGCCGGTCGTGGCGGCATCCGTACCGGGGCGGTTGCGCCCGTTGTGGCGGCGTGCCAGTCGTGGCGGGTGCGCCCGTCGCGGCGGCATGCCTCGTCACGTCGTCGGAGGCCGGGGCGCCGGTCGTGGCGGGTGCGCCCGTCGCGGCGGCATGCCTCGTCACGTCGTCGGAGGCCGGGGCGCCGGCGCCTAGCGACCGCGCCGGAAGCTTTTCCACATAGCCGTCGTGGGAGATTCCGCCCAGTACGCTGCCCCGGCAGGCTGGGGACATGAAGTTCTCCCCCGGCCTTGCAGCATTGCTCCTGGCGCTGTCCCCCATCCCCGCAGATTCCGTCGCCGCGGCCTCCCAGGTTTCGGTTTCCACTCCGGCTTCGGCTTCGGCTTCGGCTTCGGATTCCACTCCGGTTCCGGCTTCCACCGGCCGGGGCACCCCCAGGGCAGGACCAGTCCCGGCACTTGACTGGAGCTGGCCGCTCAGCCCGCGCCCTGCGGTTCTGCGCGCCTTCGACCCCCCGGCCAGGCCGTGGCTCAGCGGTCACCGCGGTGTCGATATTGCGGCGGCACATGATCGTGCCCCGCTCATCTCGCCGGCCGCCGGAACGGTGAGCTTTGTCGGGACGGTGGTGGACCGGCCGGTCATCACAATCGATCACGGCAACGGGCTGCGCAGCAGTTTCGAGCCGGTGGCGAGTTCGTTGACGGCGGGGTCCGCCGTGGCAGAGGGCGACGTCCTGGGGCAGGTACAGGCCGGCCACTGCGGCCCGGGGCCGCCCTGCCTCCATTGGGGCGTCCGCCGGGGCGAAGACTACGTCAACCCGCTGGCGTTCGTGATGGACCTGAGACCTTCTGTCCTGCTCCAGCCCCTGGATGCCGGCCCCTGACGATCGGCCCGCCCATGCACGGACCCCAGGCTGTCGCGGCGGCTATTGGGCGCGCATTAGACGATCGCGGAAATTCCCGTGATCGCCCGGCCGGTGACCAGGGTGTTGATCTCGTGCGTGCCCTCGTAGGAATAGATGGCTTCGGCGTCCGCGAAGACCTTGGCCATCTCGAAGTCCGTCACGATTCCGTTGCCGCCAAGGATGCTCCGGCCCAGGGCCACACTCTCGCGCATGCGCGCGGTCGTGAACGCCTTGGCCAGGGCGGACTGCTCGTCCTTCGCCTCCCCCGCGTCCTCCAACTGGGAAAGCCTCACCATCATGCCCATCGAGCTGACCGCGTTACCGAGGATCTGCACGAGCTGGTGCTGGACCAACTGGAAGGAGGCAATCGGGCGGCCGAACTGGCTGCGCTCCACGGCGTAGCGCCGGGCGACGTCAAAGGCCGCGAGCTGCTGGCCCACCGCCTGCCAGGCCACCGCGAGGCGGGTGACCTTCAGGACCTTGTTGGTGTCGCGGAAGCTGTTGGCGTTGGCGAGCTTGAAGAAGTCCGGCACCACCACGTTATCGAGCGTGATGTCGGCGTTCTGGACCGTGCGCAGCGAGATCTTGTTCTCGATCTTCACGGCGCTGTACCCCTCGGTCTTGGTGTCGACGAGGAAACCCTTGACCTGGTTGTCATCGACGTCGCGGGCGTAAATGACCACCCAGTCGGAGAAAGTGGCGTTGCCGATCCAGCGCTTGGCTCCGTTGAGGATCCAGTTCCCGCCGTCGCGCCGTGCTGTGGTGCGCGTGCCGCCGGCGACGTCGGAGCCGCCAAGGGGCTCCGTGAGGCCGAAGGCTCCGATCTTCTTGAGCGAGTAGATATCGGGAAGCCACGCGTCCTGCTGCTCCTTGGAGGCAAGGGCTTCGATGGAGCCGGTGAAGAGCCCGTCATGGACGCCCATGAACGTCGCGATCGACGTGTCCGCGCGGGTGGCTTCGGCGTGCAGGATTCCGGCGAAGAGGTTCGAGTAGCCCTGCCTCCTGACTGGGCTGACCAGGTCAATTTCGGCAAGCTTCGGGATCAGCTCCATGGGGAACTCAGCGCGATTCCAGCAATCGACGGCGATCGGCCTGACTTCACGGGTGAGGAACTCGCGGACCTCGGCCAGCCGGTCCTGCTCCTTGGCGCTGAGCAACTGCTCGAACGCGAAGAAGTCGCCGTCAGCGTAGGGCAGGTTATGAATGTCGATTGCAGCCTTGGGCATGGTGTTCCTTCACTCGTGATCAGCGGCGACCAAAAGGACGCGGGTTTCGCGCCTGAGATATGTTACTCACGAGTAACATATCTCAGTCTGGTGCCTCCTGCAAGCGACGGCCCGACAAAAAGAGCCGCGGCCGACGTCGAACGTCAGCCACGGCTCCCGTGGTGCGGACCCCGGGTGAGGAGGATTCGCAAAAATGTAGGGCTACTCGGACTTGAACCGAGGACCTTAGGATTATGAGACCTTGGATAATTCCGCGCCACTAGAGGGAACTTCAGGGGATGACTATCCTCCGACTATCCACCACGTTAGAAATTGAGCTTGACATCAAGCCGTGCGGCGCTCTCGTGAAGGTCTTCATCGAACAACCCCGCGTAGGTATCCAGCGTGAGAAGGGCTGTGGCATGGCCAGCTATCCGCTGCACAACTTTCACGTTTGAGCCTACGCGGATATGCAGACTGAACCTCTTCAAGCGCCGCTGGCTGGCTGCCATGAGCGCCACCCCGGACTTACTGCCGGGGATTTGCGCGTAGCCGAGTGGCTGGCCGCCAATCTGGACGGCACCACCACTGTGCACCGCACGTGGCAACAGCTTCGCAACGAACTGCGCCTGCCGAATCATGCGGCGGGCGTTCACCTGACGACGCTGGCCCGGTTGGGATTTGTCGGAGAACGCATCAGGACGGGACCCCAGGCCGGATTACCGCTGGAGCTGCCAGTGCCCAAGCTGCCCGCGGAACGCACCGTCAGCAACTACGAAACACGCGCCGCCGTCGAAGCCAGGAATTCGCGCCGCGCCGCCGGCAAGCGGGCCGCTGACTTGCGGGCGGATGCCAAGTGGGGCGTGCGCGCCTAGTGTGGAGCGTCGCTACTGAGGACGCCGCTGCCTACTCACTGCGGCAAGTGCGGGAGGCGGCAGCCCGGCATGCACTCCCCTACTTCCAAAAGGACTCCTACCTGAGCGCCATAGCCGGAGCACCACTACTACCGGCAGAGAAGCGCACTAGGTGTAATTCCCACGGACGTTGTGAACGCGCTGGATGGGTGAGTGGCCTTTGATGCCGCTGTGCGGTCGATGGTGATTGTAGTAGTGGACCCAGTCCTCAGCGTCTTAGCGCCATGCAACCGGCTCGGTCGTCGCGTTAGCGGCCGGACAGCGGTGGCCTGGTTCTAGGATTTCCCGCATGCACTTTGATGGAATCCGATGGTAGGGCCGCCACCCCCGGGCATTTGGCCGGCCCGGGCCAGTCGAGGAATAGAGCGCTGCGGAAGGGGTGGTGCGGGCGTGACTGTCCGTAACCCGCCGCGCCTGTGTAATGGCTGGTGCGATTATCTGCCAGGAGCCGGCCACGGAAACATGCAGGTCAGGCGCCTACTTTTATACTGTGGCACAGCAGTCCGGTTAGGGGCACGCCACGGCGTCATTTCTCCCTAGGAGTGACGATTAGCACCCCAGAGACCGGCTCCATCGTCCCTTGAAGATGGAGCCGGTCTGAGCGGCCTGCGCCGAGACGCAACCATCACAGGATTCAGAAAAGCCCCCGCGCTCGATCCCCGAGGAGAGCGCGGGCGCCTTCACTGAGGCTTCCATCCGCTACTGGGGGGACATGGAGGAACCTGCCAAACACAGTTGGCTCGAAAGCGCAAGTCAAACGCACGGATTGAGGCGTCAAGTCGTCGCTCGTCCCGAATATACTGATCAGTGCTGCAGCGGTGAGCAGTGAGACTTTCAAGGAAGTTTCCCCGGTTCGTTGAACAGATGGTGTGTTGCAGCGGGGTCAGCCATCAGGACCGGCACGGCCCGTGACAGGCCGGCTGGAGCAGGCCGCGGGAGGTGAATGGCTCCGCCCCGTTCCACCGGGTGCTACCCGGCGACTTTGGTGCCGGTGGAGGTTTCGGAGGCGGTGTTGTAGCCGCTCTTGGAACCGGTGACCTTTACCGTGATGGTCCGTCCCCGGTCACCGGAGCGGACCTTGTACGTGGCGGAGCTGGCATCGCTGATCAGAATGTTCGAGCGGTACCACTTGTAGGTCAGTGTCACCGGCGGCGGGCCCCACGCCCCGGGGACAGCGGTGAGGGTGGACCCGGCCGCCGCGGTGCCAGTGATCGTGGGCGTGGGTGCGGTGAGCGTGCCCTTGGCGATCGCTGAGGTCCCTGCGGACGTCCTGGAGGCCGTCGTGTAGCCGGTCTTGGAACCGGTGACCTTCACGGTGATGGACCGGCCCGCATCGCCGGAGCGCAGCTTGTAGCTGGTTCCGTAGGTATCTCTGATCTCGTTGCCCGATCGGTACCACCGGTAGGCCAAGTTCACCGGCGCCGGTCCCCAGGTCCCTGGCACCGCGGACAGCGTGGACCCGACCTTCCGGATCCCGCGGATTGTCGGAACCGGACCGTAAGTGATCTTGGCTGCGTGCCAGTAGCCGGAAAGGTACGTTTTCCCCAGGTATTGGACGCCGGCCCGGTTGAAGTGGATCAGGTCGCCCTCATTCACGGCTCCGGATTTGGAGGGTGCAAAACCCGTGGAGGAGACGCGCGCCGGCGTTTCCCGGTGGCTCCTGTCGATGTTGACCCTGCCCGGCGTGGCTTCGATGCCCTCCGGCGTCATCTGCCCCACCACAAAGGGGAGCTTCGACGCGGCCAACCGGGACCGGAAGAACGCAATGAGTTTATCCAACTTCGCGCTGTACGCGGAGGTCGTCATCGACGAGTTATTCTCGCCCTGGTGCCAGAGAACGCCTTTGAGATCCACCGTGCGGCCGGTCGCCCTCGCCGCCGCGATGCCCTCTTGCGTCTGCCTCACCGCCAACTCCGGGAGGTCACGCGCGGACGATGTAGCCGCGCCGACAGACCACGTGAGTGAGGACGAGTCGCTCGTGAACCCGGTGCCGCCGTGCGCCGCCGGGATGATGAGAACCCCAACGTTGGCGGGCTGGGCTTTCAAATACTCACGGGCAAACGTCGTGGCAGGCGAAATCCCGCTCGCAGTGTCGTGCATGTCTAGGGGCACCGTGGCCGTCCGGAACCTGCGGTCCTTGGCGCCGTACTGGAAGATCCGCGGATCCACCGGATCATCGGTGGTGCCGCCTGGCAGACCCCGCCCGGACATGTTCGACTGCCCCGCCGCCAGGAACACATGCAGTACGGTGACCGCCTCCGCCGCCTGCACCGGCACCACGCCTGCCAGCATCATCGCAGAAACCGCCAGACCGACCAGCAGGCCCCGAACCTTTAACATGCGTCTTTTCACGGATCCCCATTCCGTTAGCGGGAGGCCCAGCACCCGGACCTGCAAAGCCGCAGACCCACCCGCCCTAGACGCCTCCCTCACCGGCAGCCAGCCCCGTCAGGTGCACCAACACAGCCCCGGACCGGCCATCATGAACAGTCTTATCCAAGGACCCTGCAGTTTTCTTGACCCACCCGCCCCGAGGCGATGGATTCACCGGCAACCCCGGGCGCCGGCAGTCCTGATTCGCCCGTCCGGGCACATGTTCCTTCGGGCGGCCGGCTGTCCATCGGGCCGCGTTGCGGGACGGTTCCACCAGCCGGGCGGGCGGAAGTGTCCGGGCATGCCCGTGTGAACGCCCACTATGGGCAGGACGAAGGCCGTTGCCGGCAAGGCGCCTAGTGTCTCGCTTGTGTGTCTCGCTTGTGTGTCTCACTAACATGTGTCACCATGTTGTTAGGAAAGCACCTAGTGAGATACCGATGGTGTCTCTTGGGCATAGGGGACACCATGAACAAGCTCATTGGATACGCACGAGTCAGCACCAAGGACCAGAACACCGAGCGCCAGGAGATTGACCTCAAGGCGGCTGGCGTCCGCGCTGACGATCTGTATATGGATCATGGCATCAGCGGAGCCAAGGCCGAGCGCCCCGGCCTTACGGCGGCGCTCAAGGCGCTACATGAGGGCGACACGCTGGTCATCACCACCCTTGACCGACTGGGCCGCTCCACCGTAAACCTGCTTGCCCTGATCGACGGGCTAACGAGGCGCGGCGTGCACGTCAAGATTCTTGGACTCGACATTGATACCCGCAGTTCAGCGGGTCGCATGGTTCTGACGATGATGAGCGGACTGGCGGAGATGGAACGGTCCCTCATTCGGGAACGGTCAGCGGATGGAATGCGCAAAGCGCGCGACGCCGGCCGCATTGGCGGGCGTAAGAACACATATAGCGAGAGCCAGATCAAGAATGCCAAGCACCTGATAGACGCGGGCAAGCCAGCAACCGACGCGGCGCGTGATCTCGGCATGAGTCGCGCAACGCTGTACCGCCGCATGAACGCGCTGTAAGCCGTTCTAACGGCGTCGGACACAGAAAAGCCTCAGCCATCAACGGCTGGGGCTTTTGTCGTCGCTGAGGTTAATCAGTGGCGTGTGAGCCCGATTCTCGGCTAGTCCGTCACTCGCCGCTGGCGAAGCCAGTTGGCAATGTCTGTCTCGCTGTAGCGGATCGTGCCGCCCGGAAGCTTGTAGTAGTCGGCGCCGCTTGCGGCGTTGCGAATCAGCCAGCGAGTGCTGACGCCGAGGCGCCTGGCAACCTCTTCACGGCTAAGCATGGCCGGAACCTCCGGTCCCGCCTTTGCAGGTGTCGCGGGCGGCTCAGGTGGCAGGGCTTGCGGCACCTGCGAAGAGTTCAGGATTGCAGCTACTCCTCTGGCTGGTTCCTGCGACGGCTCCGGCATGGCGTCCACAAGCCGCTGGACCTTCGCCTGCATCTCCTCGCGCTTCATCGATCGATCTCCAAAGGCTCGCGCCCATCCCGTAAAGGGAATGGCATGGCTGGCGTGCTTCATCTTTCGTCATCCGAACTTCCCAGAAGTAGCGGCCGAAGTCCACAGCGCTTCAATCCCTGCACCGTTTTGGCTGCTTCCGCCGCTCCGGGCGCCACTATCGGACTGAATCCAGCTACATCACGCGGAAAACAGGGCCTCGTCCGACCCTGCCGACTATCCAAAAACTATCCAATAGCTGGGGAACAGCCAAGAAAAGCAGGGAACGCATCGACGGCCCATTCTGTCAACCATTCACCCGCCGGAGACAGCAAGAGAGGCCCGGTTCCCTTTGTTTGCAAGGAACCTGGCCTCTCTATTTCAGTAGGGCTACTCGGACTTGAACCGAGGACCTTAGGATTATGAGTCCCGCGCTCTAACCAGCTGAGCTATAGCCCCCTGTGCCCGGAGCCGGACCTGGCCCGCGGGGGCCGGATTGAGTCCGGGCAAAAATACTCTAGCAATACTAGACGCATCACACGTGCACGCGGCCACCGGTCGGCACGGCCCGCATCCAGCCGGCCGGCCGACCCGGAGCCTGCCTAGACGACGAGGTCGTCGTAGCTGGCGCCCCGATAGATGTCCTCAAACGTCTGCAGCGTGCGCGCGATGCCGTGGTTCTCCACCATTTCACGGCTGGTCTTGCCCATCGCCGCGAGCTCGTGAGCGGGCAGCGAGAAGACACGCGCCAGCTTGGCGGCGAGGTCATCGCTGTCATTGGGCGTGAAGAGGTAGCCGTTCTCCCCGTCGCGCACCAGGTGCGGCAGCGCCATGGCGTTGGCCAGCAGCACCGGAGTCGACGCCGACATCGCCTCCAGGGTCACCAGGGACTGAAGTTCCGCCGTGCCGGGCATGCAGAACACGTCGGCCGTGATGTAGGCCCTGCGAAGGTCGGCGTCACTGGCCATGCCCAGGAACCTGACCCTGTCCGTCAGCCCGAGCCGTGCGACCTGGGCTTCGAGGGCCGGGCGGACTTCTCCGCCGCCGACGATTTCCAGGTGGATGTCCAGGTCCTTTGGCGTCTTGGCGACGGCGTCAATCAGCACGTCCACGTGCTTCTCCTCCGCCAGCCGGCCGGCGAAGAGTACGGTCGGGCTGGCGTGGCGTTCCACGGTTTCGTCGGGACCCAGTTCGTAGGCGGCAGCGTCGATGCCGTTGGAGAGGGGCAGGACCTTACGGAGGAAGGCATGCTGGTGCATGGCTGTTGCGGCGAGCGGCGTGGGTGTGGTCACAACGTCGGCTTGGCCCATGACCTTGCCCATGTCCCGCCAGGAAATCCGGCCAATGATGTCTTTGAACCATTGCGGGAACGGCAGGAAGGGGTTCAGGTTTTCCGGCATGAAGTGGTTCGTCGCCACCACCCGGATGCCGCGGTTCACGGCCTCGTACAGGACGTGCTCGCCGATCATGTAGTGGCTCTGGATGTGCACCACGTCCGGCTGGATGCGGTCGAACAACAGTCCGATTTCCTTCTTGATCTCCCACGGGAAGGTGACCCGGAAGTACTCGTGCGTGGGCACGGAATGGGAGCGGAGGCGGTGCACGGTGGCCTCATCGCTGAACTCGCTGTAGCTGGCGCCCTTGCCCGGGCGGCAGGCCAGGACATGCACTTTGTGTCCGCGGGCCGTCATGCCCTTGGCGAGGCGGTAGCCGAACTGGGCGGCGCCGTTGACGTGGGGCGGGTACGTGTCAGCGGCAATCAGGATGGTCAGCGGGGGCTGGTTGTCGGACTTGGTCACGTGAAGGGCTCCTGGTGGTCGCTGTGCGGACAGCTGGATCAATGGCGGCCGGTTGGCGGTCGGCACAGGCGCGCCGGGGCCCGCAGCCGGAATCTGGACTGACGCCCTAGGACCTGCCCGCTGCCTTCCGCGCGTCCTTCTTGCGCTTGGTGACTTCCGGGTGGTGCCTGGAGAGGGCTATGACTCCCACGATAGCAAGCAATGCGGCCGTCCCCATGGCAATAGCCGTCACGGCTTGGACATCTGGACGCAGTTCTCCAAGAATGACGATGCCGATCGCGATGCCCACAATGGGGTCGATCACGGTCAATCCTGCGATCACGAGATCCGGCGGTCCGCTCGAGTACGCGCTTTGGACAAACCACGATCCCAGAGCGCCGGCAGCAATAATCGCCACAACGCTGTACCACGGCACGTTCAGCAGGAACTGTCCGTTGGGATCGAGCAGGTGCCTGCCGATGATGCGGGTCAGGACCGCCACGAAGCCGAACAGGACCCCGGCGCCCAGGATGTAGACGAAGGCGCTCATGCGGTGCCTGAACAGGACGGCGAGCGTGCCAAACGCCGCGACCGCCACGGCCAGGAGCAGCACGATGGTCAGCTCGTCCTCGCTGCTGACGTTGTGATTCTCCTGCGTGGCGGTGACGGCCAGCAGCACGAACAGCGCTGAGCCGGTCACGCAGAGCGAGATGGCCACGATGGTGGCCCGGTTCATGCTCAGGCCCTGGTCCTTGGTGTTGACCACGGTAGTGATGACCAGGGCGATCGCGCCGATCGGCTGCACCACCGTCAAGGGCGCCATGACGAGGGCGATCGCGTTCATCCCCATCCCGACGCACAGCAGCAGGAACCCGAATACCCAGCGCGGGTTGCGCACGAGCCGCAGCAGGCCGTGGGTGCTCAGCGCCAGTCCGCCGGTATCGGCCTTGACCGCACTGCCCTGGCGCTGTGCCCCAAACGCCAGGCAAAAGGCGCCGAGGACCGCAAGCAAGACCGCAAGCCAGACCATCAGTGGGAGCCGCCGTCGTGCGCCCGAAGCTGCCTGCCCTTGCCGATGATGGCCCAGACGTAGTTGTAGGCCGCGATCCAGTGCCCCACGAGTCCCAGTCCCAGGAAGATCCACGCGACCACGGCGTAGACGTTCGCGGCAGGCACCGGAAGTTTGGACAGCACCAGCAGCGGTGTGCCCACCAGAAGCAGACCCGTCCGGATCTTTCCGATGCGGCTCACCGGCAGATCCGGGTGCCCGTGGAAATAGAACAGCGACAGGGCCAGCAGGACCGCGTCCGGGACCAGCAGTGCGACCAGATACCACCACTGGACGACACCGGCGATCACGAGGGTCACGGCCACGGCGATCAGCGAGAGCCTGTCGGCAATCGGGTCCATGACCCGCCCGAGGTTGGACATCTGGTTGAAGCGGCGGGCGATGTAGCCGTCCACCCAGTCAGTGCTGGCCATGATGGCGAGCACGAGGGCGCCGTAGCCGTACTCGTGTTCCGAGAGGACGAGCCAGATGAAGAGGGGAACACCAAGGAAGCGCACCACGGTCAGGACATTTGGAACCGTGAAGATTGCGTCGCGGTGCACAAGGGGCTGCCCGGGGCGGGCGCCAGCGCCGATGAACTTCATCGATTCCCCCCTTCCGTGGACGGCAACAGTTTGGCGTTTCGGTACAGGGGTCTGCCTAGCCCTTGATCAGCTTGCGCAGCAGAATAGCCAGGGCAGCGGCCGCCGCGGCCAGCACGGCAAGGGGCTTCCAGCGGTCCTTGATCTGGCCGGTCAGGTTTTGCCCGTCAGCGGATGTGGGCGTCCCCGCCGAGGAGCGGGCTGCGGAGCGGAAGCCTGCGATCTTGTCGCTGAGCTGCCCTTTGCCGACCTGCAACCTGGCCTGGGTGGCGGCCAGCAGCGTCTGCGCCTGGGTCCTGACATCGAGTTCCCGGCCGAGGTCGTCCCGCACGCTGGTGAGATGCGTGCGCCGCTGGTCCAGACGGCGTCGGAGTTCGGCCTCTGTGGGGGCGGGCCCGAAGTCGGGCTTTGCGGCCGCCCTGGCTTCCTTTTCCGCCTTTTCCTTAGCGGCGGCGGCTTCCTTGGCGGCCTTGGCGGCTTTGTACTGTTCGGAGTTCGGATCCAGGATCGCTGCGTCGAAGGCGGAGCCTTCCTTGGCGATGCCGAGATCGTACTTGAGTCCCCGGATCGTTTCCTCGGGGACCAGCGGCATGACCGCCTTGAACTTGTTCAGCCCGATGAGCGCCCCGATCGTGGCGATGATCAGGCAGACGGCGGAAACCAACAAGGCTGCGAGCCACGCCGGCATGATCGTGGCCAGACCCATGATCGCGGCGACCATCAGACCGATCACCAGGAGCGCAACGAAGACCAGGGCAACGCCGAAGAAGGCGCCGGCAACACCGAGCTGGATCCCCTTGCGCTTGATTTCGGCCTTGGCCAGAGCTATCTCGTCATTGAGCTGGCGGGGGGCCAGCCTGAAGATCATCTTCAAGGTTTTCGGCAGCGCCGAAATGCGCAACCCGCTGCCTGTCCCGCCGCTGTGACGTCCGCTCATCGGTCCCGCCTAACTGGTGCCATCCGTCGATCCGCTCGCGCGGGCTTGCCGGGTCTGGACAGCTTCGCACAGACCCCGGTGTCAAAACTATCATTTCGGCTCTTGGGAGGCCCTTTCGGGCAAGGTGTGGCGCGCCCGCGCAACCACCGGCCTGCCGCCCTTGCGGGCCCTAGGATGGACCTCTGTGAGCACACCCCCCAATCCCGGTGATTCCCTGAGCCGGCGTCGCAAATTCCTCTATATCCTGACGCTCGGCGCCCTGACGGCACTTGGGCCGTTCACAGTGGATCTCTACCTGCCCGCGTTCCCGGCCCTGGAAGACAGCCTTGGCGTTTCCGAGGCCGCGGTGCAGCTGACGCTCACGGGGACGACCATAGGTTTCGCGCTGGGACAGCTGGTGGTGGGCCCGCTGAGCGACAAGTTCGGCCGGAGGCTGCCCCTGATCCTGGCGACGGCAGTCCACATCACTGCCTCCCTGGGCGCGGCCCAGTCCACGGATATCGCCACGCTGGGTTTCTTCCGTGTCCTCATGGGCATCGGGGCCGCCGGCGGCGGTGTGGTGGCCATGGCCATGGTCCGTGACCTGTTCAGCGGCTACGCGATGGTGCGGATGTTCTCGAGGATGGCACTGGTCAACGGGCTGGCCCCGATCCTCGCCCCGGTCATCGGCTCCCAGCTGCTGTTGCTGATGCCCTGGCCCGGCATCTTCCTGTTCCTGGCCGCCTACGGGACCTGTGTCATCATCGCGGCCCTGTTCGTGATCCGGGAGACCCTGCCCCCGGAGCTGCGCGGCAAATCCGGGATGACCGCGCGCCAGCGCTACAAAGTGCTGTTCTCCGACCGTATCTTCGTGGGCCTGCTGCTGGTGGGCGGCATGAACTTCGCGGGCCTCTTCGCCTATCTCTCCGCCTCGCCGTTCCTGTTCCAGAATGTCTACGGTTTCACTCCCCAGCAGTACGGCCTGCTCTTCGGCATCAACTCACTCGGCATCGTGGCAGGCGTGCAGACCAGTGCACGGCTCATCAGGCGCGTTCCGCCGCAATGGATCCTGGCCTGTTCCACGGCCTGGATGTTCATCATGGCCGTCCTGATTGTCGTCTTCGACCAGCTGGGATTCGGGCTGTGGGGCATCCTGGTGCCGCTGTGGTTCTACATCCTCGGCGCCGGTTTCACCTTCCCCACCGTGCAGGTGCTGGCCCTGGCCAAACACGGCGCCCAGGCCGGAACCGCGGCTTCGCTTCTTGGCGCGGCGACCTTCATGATGGCGGGCCTGGTCTCCCCGGTGGTCGGCTGGCTCGGCGTCGACTCCGCAACCCCCATGGGTGCCGTCCAGGCAGCCTGCATCCTGCTGGCGGCCGCTGCGCTGTGGCTGGTTGTTCGGCCCAGCACAGTGCCCCCGATCCAGTAGGGCCGGGCCGCCGCGCTCTCCGGCGGGACGTGCCCGTTCTTCGCGGCACCCCGGCGGGACATGCCCATTCTTCGCGGCATCCCCGGCGGGACATGCCCATTCTTGACGCCCGGGAATGGGCATATTGGCACTATGTCCACGCGCCAGGACCAGCACTGAGCATGTCCCCATGGGCACCTCACCAGGACTGAGCATGTCCCTCCGGGCACCTCACTGATCGGACCAGGGCGGGGCATGCCCATTCTTCGCGGCGTCCCGGGCGGGGCATGCCCATTTTTCGCGGCGGCCCCGGCGGGACGTGCCCATTCTTGGCGCCCGGGGCTGGGCATATTGGCACTATGTCCACGCGCCAAGAGCAGCAGTGAGCATGTCCCCCGGGCACCGCGGACTCCTCGACCCCTCACTCCCTGGCCCTGGCCCGCTCGCACCCTGTTCGGCGTCCGCGGCGGGCGATAAAGTTATTTCATGCCCGACAGGCAGGACCCCCCGCCCCTTCCGGCCACTTGGCAGCGGTGCGACGCCGGAATCCTGCCCCTGTGGTGGGATCGTCTGTGCAGTCAGACCAGTCCCCAGTCGGCGGCCCTGTACGCCTCCGGCCTGTTCACCGAAGACCGCCGCCGTCCGATTGCCCAGTGGTACAACCCGGCATACGACTCCGCCCTCCTCGTGGCACCGGAATCTTCCCCGGAGTGGCCGGTGCAACGGTTCGGCATCTTCTATGCGCCCCCGGGCGGCGGATTCACCCAGGTGCACTCGGCGCCGCATGAGTGGCACCCGCGCGAGCCGCGGAAGTCCCCTACGGAGCTGGAAGCCTTCCAGGCCGCGGTGGCCGAGGCCCAGCGCTTCCTCCAGGTGGAAATGTACTTCGTCTGAGTCCGGCACCTGAAGCGCCCGGGCCACGGAACGGAACCATAACCACGGGGCAACAAAAAAGGTCCCGCGGCTGGTTTTCACCGGCCGCGGGACCTGTCCGCTCCTCCTGCTGGACTTGAACCAGCAACCCTTCGATTAACAGTCGAATGCTCTGCCAATTGAGCTAAGGAGGAATGAAGCAGGTACGACATTAGCAAACGTTTTGCCGGTAGGGAAATCGGCCAAGGGACCAGGGCCTGCCAGCCGCTAAATACCCCCTCCGGGTATAAAAAAGTCCCCGTTCCGGAACCCGGAACGGGGACTGCGCGCTCCTCCTGCTGGACTTGAACCAGCAACCCTTCGATTAACAGTCGAATGCTCTGCCAATTGAGCTAAGGAGGAATGAAGCGGGTATAAGCCTAGCAAACACCAGCCCGGGAAACGAAATCGGCGGCTCAGGCGTCCGAGCGCAGGGACCGCCGCTGCATCTCCAGTTGCATGAGTTCGCGGTTCAGGCGCTGGAAATCCTCGGGATCGGCCGAGGCGTCCAGACGCTGCAGCTGGCCCATCTTCTCGGCCTTGACCCGGGTGATCTGGAGTTCGAACAAGCGGGCAAGGATGTCCTTGCAGTAGCGCAGGACACCTTCGGGCGTGTTGGCCGGCAAGGGCACCACCGCGAGTTCGGACACGAGCGGGCGCAACGGCTCAGGGACCTCCTGCAGCAGCTGCTCCACCCAGCGCACCGGGTCCCCGGCAAACCCGAGTCCGGTGGCCCGGATGGCCTCGTGGATGGCCAGATAGGCGGGCGTGGAGAACCGCGCTTCCGAGAAGCGCTGCCACGTCTCACCCTCGAGCATGCCGGGTTCCTGCAGCGCGACCTCGAGTGCCTGGCGTTCCATCGCTGCCACGGGGTCCCGGGGATCAGGACGGTTGAAGGACGGGAGCACCGCCGACGGCGGCAAGGGAGCAACGCCCGGCCCAGTCCCGGCAAAGCCGCGGCCGGACCCGGGATGTCCCTGCCCGCCGCCCTGGCCGCCGCCCGGCGGGGCCGAGGCAGCCTGTGCGGCACGCTTGGTCGCGGCACCGACGGCCCTGCTGACCTCCTCGACCGGCATCCCCAGCCAGCCGGCGAGCTCCCGGGCGTAGGCCGGCCGGATGCCGGCGTCGCGGATCTGCGCCACCACAGGCGCGGATTCACGCAGGGCAGCGATCCGGCCCTCGACGGTGTCCAGATTGTGCCGCTTCAGGGTGGCACGGATGGCGAACTCGAACAGCGGCCGGCGGCTCCCGATCAAGTCCCGGACGGCGGAGTCGCCCTTGGACTGGCGGAGTTCGCAGGGGTCTGCGCCGCTGGGTTCCACCGCCACGAACGTTTGCGCGACAAACCGCTGGTCCTCCTCGAAGGCGCGCAGTGCCGCCTTCTGGCCGGCGGCGTCGCCGTCGAAGGTGAAGATGACTTCTCCCCCGCTGCCGTCGTCGGAGAGCAGCCGGCGGGCGATCTTGATGTGCTCGGTGCCGAAGGCGGTGCCGCACGTGGCCACCGCCGTCGGAATGCCGGCCAAGTGGCAGGCCATGACGTCGGTGTAGCCTTCCACCACCACGAGCTGGCGGTCCTTGGCGATGCTGCGCTTGGCGAGGTCGATGCCGTAGAGGACCTGGGACTTCTTGTAGAGCGCGGTTTCGGGGGTGTTCAGGTACTTCGGGCCCTGGTCGTCCTCATAGAGCTTGCGGGCACCGAAGCCGATAGTGTCGCCGGCGATGTCCCGGATGGGCCAGATCAGCCGGCCGCGGAAACGGTCGTAGATCCCCCGGCCGCCTTCGGAAAACATCCCGGTGAGCTTGAGCTCGGCATCCGTGTAGCCGCGGCCGCGGAGGTGCTTGAGCAGCGAGTCCCAGCCCTGCGGCGCGTAGCCCACACCGAACTGTTCCGCCGCCGCACGGTCAAAACCCCGTCCGTAGAGGAAGTTGCGGCCCTCGGCCGCGCCCGGGGTGATCAGCTGGGCACGGAAGAATTCGTCGGCCACTTTGTGCGCGTCCAGCAGACGCTGGCGCCGGCCGATATCCTCCCGGTTGGGACCGGAGCCGCCGTCCTCGTAGTGGAGTTCGAAGCCGATCCGGTGGGCCAGCTTTTCGACGGCCTCGTGGAAAGTGGTGTGGTCCAGCTTTTGGACGAAGGAGATGACGTCGCCGTCCTCGCCGCAGCCAAAGCAGTGGTACCGGCCAACCTGGGGGCGGACCGTGAAGGAGGGTGAGCGTTCGTCGTGGAAGGGGCACAGGCCCTTGTAGGACCCCAGCCCGGCTCCCTTGAGCGTCACGTAGCCATCGACTACTTCCTTGATGTCAGTGCGCTGGCGTACTTCATCGATGTCTTCGCGTTTGATCAGGCCGGCCACAGTGCCATCCTAGTCCCCGGGTACGACGCCGACTGTCCGCCCACGGCGGCACTCACCACAGCGACGGCAGGCTGCCCACGAGGCGCTCGTACATGGCCAGCGCTGAGCCGTCCGTCAGCGAGGCGACCTGGTCGATGACCACGCGCAGCCGCGCGGCGTCGTCCGCGGCGTCGAGCCAGTCGGCGGCGAACATCGGCTCCAGGTGGCGGTCACCCGTGGCGCTGAGCGCGGTGACCAGGGCATGCAGGACCTCGCGCTGGCGCTCATAGATGGGCTGCCGGTGTTCGGTGGTCATCACGAAGGTGGTGGCCAGGCCCTTCATCACCGCGATTTCCATGACAGTCTCATCCGGGACGATCAGCTCCGCGTTGTAACGGGTCAGGTTTTCCGGGCCGTAGACCGTGCGGGTGGCCTCCAGCGCACTCTGGCAGAAGCGGCCGATGAGCTGGCTGGTCATGTCCTTGAGCGCCGCCATGGCCTTGCGGCTGCCATCGGCCTCGCGCACCCAGACGTCAGTGGCCTCCAGCCGGGCCAATGCGGCGTCGATCGCGGCGGGATCGTTGTGCGGCAGGTACCACTGCTTGGCGTAGCCGACGACGCGGGCGCGGTGGTCCGGGTTGTCCATCCAGCGCAGCTGGAAATGGCCTGCCACGATCGCGTCCTCGACGTCGTGCACCGAGTAGGAGATATCGTCCGCCAAGTCCATGACCTGCGCTTCGAGGCAGGACCGGCGTTCCGGGGCGCCGTCGCGCATCCAGTCGAAAATGGGGAGGTCGTCCTCGTAGGCGCCGAACTTGCTGGTCCGTTCCCCGTGGATGACCGGCGCGTTCACGGCGGACCAGGGGTACTTGGCGGCGGCATCGAGGCTCGCCCGGGTCAGGTTCAGGCCAGCCGGCCGGCCATCGGCGGCAAGGACCTTTGGCTCCAGCCGGGTCAGCAGCCGCAGCGTCTGGGCGTTGCCCTCGAAGCCGCCGATCCCATGGGCCACCTCGTTGAGGGCGGCTTCGCCGTTGTGGCCGAAGGGCGGGTGGCCGAGGTCGTGGCTGAGGCAGGCCGTGTCCACGACGTCGGGGTCGCAGCCGAGGGCACGGCCCAGTTCGCGGCCCACCTGGGCAACCTCAAGGCTGTGGGTGAGCCTGGTCCGGACGAAGTCGTCAGTATCCGGCGCCACCACCTGGGTCTTCGCGCCGAGCCGGCGCAGAGCCGAGGAATGCAGGACCCGCGCACGGTCGCGCTCGAAGTCCGACCGGTAGGTGCTCTTGGGCGGCTCTTCGACCCACCGGGCGCAGTCGCGGGAGGTGTAGCCGTCCAGGACGGGGGCGGTGGTCCGGGTTTCAGCCACCGGAGACGTCCAGTTCAGCGAAGGAGATGTCGCGGGTCTGCGCGTCATTCAGCGTCCGGTTCAGCAGCCAGTCCTTCGGCAGCGCAGGCTTCTTCGGAGAGCCGGCGCGGCCGCGCGGGCCCTCGGCGTCGCCCCCCGGATACGGCGAGTCGAGGTCCAGCTGGTCCAGGGTCCCGCACAGCACCTCGAGGCTGGTGACGAGTGCCAGCTTGGTCCGCAGTTCGCTGCCGACCACGTAGCCCTTGAAGTACCAGGCAATGTGCTTGCGGATTTCGCGCAGGGCCTTGCCCTCGTCCCCGAACGTCTCGACCATGAGCTCGGCGTGCCGGTACACGCTTTCGGCCACCTGGCGCAGATCCGGCCGGTGCCGCTGGTCGCTGCCTTCGAACGCGGCCATGAGATCGCCGAACAGCCAAGGCCTGCCCTGGCAGCCGCGGCCGACGACGACGCCGTCCACACCCGTTTCGCGGACCATCCGGACCGCGTCTTCCGCGGACCAGATGTCTCCGTTGCCAAGGACGGGAATGTCCGGCAGGGCTTCGCGCAGCCGGGCAATGGCGGACCAGTCGGCCTGGCCGGAATAGAACTGTGCGGCCGTGCGGCCGTGAAGTGCGACGGCGGCGACGCCGGAATCACGGGCAATCCGGCCGGCATCGAGGTACGTCAGGTGGTCCTCGTCAATGCCCTTGCGCATTTTGATGGTCAGCGGGACGTTGCCCTTGGAGGCTTCCTTCACCGCGGTCTGGACGATCGAGGTGAAGAGGTCGATCTTCCACGGCAGGGCCGAGCCGCCGCCGCGGCGGGTCACCTTGGGCACAGGGCAGCCGAAGTTGAGGTCGATGTGGTCTGCCCGGTCCTCCTCGACGAGCATCCTGACGGCTTGGCCGACGGTCACGGGGTCCACACCGTAGAGTTGGACGGAGCGGACTTTCTCGTCGTCGTCGTGCGAGATGATGCGCAGCGATTCCGGCGTGCGCTCCACGAGGGCACGCGAGGTGACCATCTCCGCCACATACAGGCCGCCGCCGTATTCACGGCACAGCCTGCGGAAGGCGGAGTTGGTGATGCCCGCCATGGGAGCCAGGATCACGGGGGTGTCCACGGTGATCGGGCCCAGCTTCAGGGGCGGGAGTTCCAGCTTGGGGGCGGGAGGCGTTGCTACAACAGTCACCCGTCCATTGTCTCAAAGACGGGCAAATCGGCCCGGTCCCGCTCCGGTTATGTGGAAATGACCGGCTATGTGGAAACTTTCGCGTGCCGCCAGGGCCCGCGTCAGCCCCGCAGTGCGGCACGCCGCCCGCGGCGCGTGGCAGGACCGGCACCGGCGCCGTCCGGCTCGAACCCGTCGGCCGCGAACCCGTCCGGCGCGATCCCGTCGGATTCGCTCCAGCCTGACCCGCCGCCGTCGGACCCGACCCAGTCGGGCTCGATTGATGCGGACTCCCCGCCCTTAACCGCGCCGCCCTTAATCCCCGTGGCCTTGACCACCAGCACGGCGATGAGCGTGGTGACCGGCACGGCCAGGACGAGCCCAACGGAGCCGACGAGGGTTCTGATGACTTCCTCGGAGAGTTCGGCGCTGGTGAGGGCGTCCCCGAGCGGGCGCTCATAGAGCATGACCAGGATCAGGATCGGCAGGGCCGCGCCGGCGTAGGCAAATGCAATGGTGTAGACCGTGGAGGCGATGTGGTCCCGGCCGATCCGCATCGCGGACGTGAAGAGCTGCCGCGCACTGGTTTCCGGGGCGAGTTCCCACAGTTCCCAGACGGCCGACGACTGCGTGATGGTGACGTCATTGAGCACGCCCAGACCGGAAATGATCAGTCCGCACAGGATGATCCCGGAGATTGAGATGTTGTCCGACATGTTGGTGAGCGTAGCGGCGTCGTGGCTGCCCACACCGGCGAGGTTTGCGGCGTCGGTGGCCCAGGCCGCCAGCAGCGCTGTGATGGCGAGGCCGAACATTGTCCCGAGCAGCGCCGTCGACGTGCGGGCGGAGAAGCCGTGGGCGAAGTAGAGCACCCCGATCATGATCACCGTGGAACCCACGAGCGCCAGGAGCAGCGGCGGCTTTCCCTCGACCAGCCCGGGCAGCATGAACGAGACAAGCACGACGTAGGCGCCGACAAGTCCGATCAGGGCCCGCAGGCCGCGCCAGCGCGCCACCGCGATCACGACGACAGCGTACAGCACGGCCAGGAAGATGATGGGCAGTGTCCGGACAAAGTCGACGAAGACATAGGCGGGCGCGCCCTGGCCATCGGCGCCCTGCACCTTGGAGAGGTTCAGGTAGCGGATGTTGTCCCCGGGCTTCACACCGTGGGATTTCGCGATGTCCGGGTTGATGACCACCTTCACCGGGTTGCCGCCCTTGTCCGGCTCGGTGTAGGCGAACGTGCATTGCGAGCCCTCGTTCGGGGGCTGCGGGGTGGTGCCGGAACCGGGTGTGCCCTGCGCCGCGGCGTCACCGCCGGCCTGGGCATCCGAACAGCTGCCGACGACGACCCGCTGGATCTTGCCGGTGTCGAACGTCACGCCCGGGGCCGCGGCGTAGGGGCTGGCCAGGGTGATGCCCTCTTTGCTTCCCGACGGCCACATGAAGGCCATGGCCGCCAGGGTCAGCAGCGTCAGCGGGATCAGGATGGCAGCCAGGATCCAGTTGGCCTTCTTCCGCGCCGCGAGCGTCTGGGGTGTGGGCTCGACATCGTCAGTGTGAGAGTGGGAGTGTCCAGCGCCCATCAGCAGTTCAACCTCATGCCGAAAACTCTACGGCGTGGGCGGGGGCTGTCCGGACGGATGACGGGACACGCCGCGCAGATGCGGCGTGTCCCGGTGTGCGGCGTGCCCCGGCGTGCCGGAGTGCCGGAGTGCCGGCAGGACATCGAGGTTACGCCGGCGGGATGTTCTGGTTGATGTGGAAGAGGTTCTGGGGATCGTACTTGGCTTTGACCTCCCGGAGTCTGCTGAAGTTGGGCCCGTAATTCTCCGCGACCCGGGGCAAGTCATCGCGGTCCATGAAGTTGATGTAGCCGCCCGGCGCCGAGTAGGGGCGCAGTGCCGCCGCATATTCCTTGACCCAGGCGATGTTTGCCTCGTTCTCGGCCGGGTCCTGCCAGATGCCCGCAATCACCGGCGCGAACTTGACGTTCCGGTTGGCGAATGCCGTATCGTCCGCACCTACTCGCTGCACTGCTCCGTCAATGGGATACAAGTGCACGGCGGTTTGCACGCTGGGTACTCTGCTCCCAAAGTCGAGGTGCGCGGCGATGGCTCCGTCACTGAGCTCCGCGAGGAAATCGGCTTTCCAGTAGGCCTGCAGACCCTTGGGCATCAGGGGGTCGAAGGCCTGGTTCAGGACCGGGTAGGGCATCGGCCCCACCATGGAACCCGCCACGGGAGCGATATCGAGGAAGGGCTGCCATTGGGCGGGACCCGCGGCCTGATCGCCCGTCCACATGCCGACTACCACAGCCACCGGTTTGCCGTGCCATTCCTCGGGCAGGAATGGTACAGGCGGCCCCATGGCAAATGCCAGGAAGACCCCCAGTTCCTCGGGCGCGGAGTCCATATGATCCCGGTAGAACTTCGCCACAGTTTCTGCATGCTCCATCGGATAGATGATGATGCCGGCGTGAACCATATCCACCGGGTGCAGCCGGTATTCCAGCGACGTGACTACGCCGAAGTTCCCGCCGCCGCCGCGCAGCGCCCAGAACAGGTCCTCATTCTCGCTTTCACTGGCAGTTAGGAACTTACCGTCCGCTGTAACGACGTCGGCAGCGATCAGGTTGTCGCAACTGAGCCCATACTTCCGCGCGAGGTAGCCAATGCCGCCGCCCAGTGTGAGCCCTGCGACGCCCGTCGAGCCGATGATGCCGCCCGTAGTCGCCAGCCCGAAGGCGTGCGTGGCGTGGTTGAAATCGGCCCAGGTTGCGCCGGCCTCGGACCTCGCCGTCTTGTTTGCCGGATCGACCCGGACGCCGGATGTGTTCGAAAAATCGATGACCAGGGCGTCGTCCCAGGTGCCAAATCCGGGAGCGCTGTGGCCTCCGCCGCGGATGGCAAGGTCCAGGGAATTGTCCCGGGCGAAGTTGACGCAGGCTATGACATCCGCCACCTGGGATACGCGGACCACCGCGGCCGGCCGCTTGTCGATCATGCCGTTGTACACCGCACGCGCCGCGTCGTAGTCCGCGTCACCAGGCGTGATGATCTGGCCGCGGACTTGCTCGCGCAGGCTATCGAACTTTGTTCCGTTCATTTTCTATACCGTCGATTTCGTCGTGGGATTCAACCCGGACGGTTCTCTGCGCTCCCAGCCGGCGTGACGCCCGGAGGTTTACCTGCACATGCCTACTCCTCCCGCATTTCCCCGTCAAGGGCGCCGTCAAAATGCGCGCCTGCCGGCCGCACCCATCACCGCGGGCACCGGCTCCGAATCCACACTGGGCACCACCTGCCTTGACGGGCGGAGGCTGCAACCTAGGGTTGGTTATTGACGGACGAAAGACGGAAGGACACACGCGTGGCCATGCGTAAACTAGACGACCGCGAGCCGGGGGCGGGCCGATCCGGGCCCGCCGCCAAGGCCGTGCTGAGAATCGCCGAAGCCGCCGGGGAAACCCGCGCAGTTGCCTTGGTCCTGCACGGCGGGCGGGCCGACAGCTACGACGCGGTCCGCGGCCGGCACCTGAGCCCGGCCCGGATGCGGCCCTTCGCCCGGGCACTGAACAGGCAGGGCGGCCCGCACGGGCTGGCTGTGTGGACCCTGCGCAACCGGTATCGCGGCTGGAACGGGGAAGACATGTCCCCCGTTCATGATGCCCGCTGGGCGCTCGCCCGGATCAGCCAGGAGCATCCTGGCGTGCCGGTGTACCTGCTGGGCCACTCCATGGGCGGTCTCACGGCGCTGTGCGTGGCCGACGACCCGCAAGTCGAGGCCGTCGTCGCGCTCGCCCCATGGCTCAATCACAAAACCCCGGTCCAACCCGTCGCCGGCCGCCGGGTCCTGATCGTCCACGGCACCGACGACCGCTGGACCAGCCCGGCGAACTCGCTGGACTATGCCCGTCGCGCCGAGGGCGTCGCCGCGTCCTTTGACTACGTCTCCCTCAAGGGTGCCGGCCATTTCATGATCCGCCGGTTGGCACTGTGGAACGTGCTGGCGAACGGTTTCGTCCTGGATGCCTTCGGCGAGGCCACGGGGGCTGATGTCTCCGGCGCCACGGACGCCTTACGCAGCGCGCTGCGCAGCGCCCCGCCGGCGGCCGGAACACGCCTGCCGGTGGTGCTGTGATGCCGACGTTCCCGCTTGATGCCTTCCTGGCCAGCCTGCCGTGGGTCATCGCGGGACTCGTGTTGCTGCTGGGCCTGACCTTCGCGGTTGCCGTGCGGCAGAACCGGCACTCCGTTATCGACACCGTCTGGGGCCTGGGCTTCGTGGTGGTGGCCGGCATCTCCTGGGTGCTCTCCGCCGGATACGGCGACGCCGGCCGCCGGCTGCTGCTCCTTGTCCTGGTCGCGGTCTGGGGCATCCGCCTCGCCGTCCACATCGGGCTCCGTGCACGCGGCGGCCACGAGGACCCACGGTATGTGGACATGCTCTCCGCAGCACCCGGATCACGCAACGTCTACGCCCTGCGGCGGGTCTACCTGCCCCAGGGTGTGGTGATGTTCTTCGTCTCGCTCACCATCCAGGTCGGCATGTTCGCCACCGGAACCCTGGGCTGGCTGGCGTTCGCCGGTGTCCTGCTCTGGATCCTTGGCTTCGTGTTCGAGACGGCCGGCGATTGGCAGCTGACGCAGTTCAAGGCCGATCCCGCCAGGCGTGGCACCGTCCTCAACACTGGGCTGTGGCGCTATACCCGCCACCCCAACTACTTCGGCGACGCCGCCGTCTGGGCCGGGCTCTTCCTCGTGGCCGCCGATTCCTGGCCCGGCGTGCTGACCATCCTCTCCCCCGCCCTGATGATCTGGACTCTTGCCGGCAAGACCGGGAAGCCGCTGACGGAAAAGGCGATGGCCGCACGGCCCGGCTACAAGGAATACATCGAATCCACCTCCGGTTTCCTGCCCTTGCCGCCCCGGCGGCGGACCGTGGGGCACTGACATGCGCGGCCCGGGACAGGGCCGGCCTGCCCTGAACTGGCGGCGCCTGAACTGGCGGACCCTGAGGTGGCGGACCCTGAGCTGGCGGCCGGAACCCAACGACCGCTTCTACCGTTTCATCGTCCGCACCGGGCTGGCGCTGCGCTGGCTGTTCCGGATCCGTGTCCTCGTCACGGGCCGGGAGCACCTGCTCCAGCCCGGGCCGCTCAATGCTTCCACCCGAGACGGCGCCCGCGGTGCCGCCCACCGGTGCCCGTCGCGGCCGGTGGTGCCCGGCCAGGGTGCCGTCGTCGCGATCACGCACTTCGGCTACCTCGACTTTGCCTTCGCCGAGATGCTGCTGTGGTGGCACAACCGGGCCCAGCTGCGCTTCCTCGTCACGCAGGGAGCCGCCGACCACTGGTTTGCCGGGCCCGCGGTCAGTGCAGCCGGGCATGTTGTGGTCGGGTACGGATCGGGAGCCCGCGCCTACGACGCCGCGGTCGCCCGGCTGAGGGAGGGCGAGTACATCGCCATCCTGCCCGAGGCGGGCGTGAGCCGCAGCTTCACGGTGCGCGAATGCAAGACCGGTGCCGTGCGAATGGCCGCCGAAGCCGGCGTGCCGATCATCCCGGTCTCCATCTGGGGCGCCCACCGGCTGATGACCCGCCATCATGCCTTCTCGCCGCGGCGCGCCTGGCGCGCCCCTGTCCGCATCCACGTGGGCGAGCCGATCCTTCCGGGCTCGCTCCCGGGCCCGGCCGACGACGCCCGGCCGGCCACGGCACGCCTGGCCAAGACGCTCCAGGACGGGATCGACGCCGGCATGGCCGACTTCCCCCTGCAACCCGCGCCCGGTGCCTGGTGGATGCCGGCCGGGCTCGGAGGCGGCGCCCCGACGGAGGAGGAACGGCGCCGGCTCGACGAGGCCGACGGTCCGCGGCGCGCAGGTGCCAGGCGCCGATAAGACCGGTTTCCGCCATCGTCTTGACTAAGCTCCATGGGGTACAAAATGCAGCGCCGCAGGGCGGCTCGATCCGCGCTGCCGGGGACCTCGGAGTCGACCTGCTCGCGGTGCTGAGGCTGCGCGCCCGGGACCTGGTGGGCTTCACTTTCCTGCAGTTCGTGTTCCACCTGCCGGTGGTCCTGCTGCTGGTCTGGCTGCTGGGCATGAGCTTCGAGTTCGTGCCGCCGGTGATCCCCAAATAACGGTGTCTGACAGAAAAGGTGTTTGACGGTAACTGTGCTTAACCAAACTGACCCGCAGCTGTGGCTGCGGGTCAGTTTGGTTAAGGCTTACGCCGCGTCGGAGACGACCAGGGTTTCCGAGCCCTGGACATGGGCTTTTCCGCTCACGAGCAGCGGTTCGACGACGGCGCGCAGGGCGGTCATCGCGTCGTCCAGTTCCAGCATCACCGGGTGCTGGTAGGCGATCAGGGCCAGAAGATCCCGGACGGCGGCCCGGGCTTGATCCGCGTCGAGCTTGGGTTCGTGTCCGAGGAAGACTTCAGTTGGCCCGGCCGACGCGTCCGCACCGGCACCGTCGGCGTCGGCCCCGGGAATTCCCTGGGCGTAGCTGATGGCGAACCCCTCCAGCCGGCCCTTCCGGCTCGCCGCGATGCCGTGCCCGAAGGCACTGGCCTTGGGCGCCCGCAGCACGATCGCTCCGTGGGCGCCGCTGAGATCATCCAGGAACAAACGCTGCACTGCGGCAACGCTCAGCTCCCCCGGGCTGTCCCAGCCGTGCACGGCCGTGTAGTAGCGTCCCACGACGTCGCTGAGCTCCACCGAGCCCGTGGCCAGGTCTTCGACCTGATCAGTGGCCGCGGACTCCGAACCGTCGCCGAACACGGGCAACTTGAGCGGCGCCGGGTCAACGACGACGAGGCGGGAGCGCTGGATCGGGGCCAGGCCCGCGGCCTCGGCAAACGCCGCCCCGGGGGTGCCCGGCTCCACTTTGCAGCGCAGTTTGGACACGCCCGACGGCGCCTGGGCGGCCTCGTGCCGCAGCATGGTCAGCAGCGTGGACCCGAGGCCGGCGCGGCGGTGGTCCCGGGCGACCTCGACATACGCCCAGAGCCGTTCCGGGTGCAGCGAGGCCTCGTGGACCACGGCAGCCGCCACGGGAATGGCAACGCCGTCCACGACGTCCTCGGCCACGATGCAGCGGCGCCACGGGGAATTGCCCGAGGGCGCCAGCGTGCCGCGGAACTGTCCGGCCTGGACCGTCTCAGGACCGCCCCAGATTTCCAGCAGCGCGAGGTCGTCGCCCTCCCGCCATTCCCGGTATGCGATGGCCATGATCAGGCGCCGATCAGCCGTGCGGCCAGGTAACCCTCCACCTTGTCCAGGGAAACGCGTTCCTGGCTCATGGTGTCGCGTTCGCGGATGGTGACGGCCTGGTCGTCCAGGGTCTCGAAGTCCACGGTGATGCAGAACGGGGTGCCGATCTCGTCCTGGCGGCGGTAGCGGCGGCCGATGGCGCCGGCGTCGTCAAACTCGATGTTCCAGCTCTTGCGCAGCTGGGCCGCGAGGTCCTTGGCCTTCGGGGACAGGTCCTCGTTGCGGCTCAGCGGCAGCACTGCGGCCTTCACCGGGGCCAGTCGGGGATCGAGCTTGAGCACAGTGCGGATGTCCACGCCGCCCTTGGCGTTGGGGGCCTCGTCCTCGGTGTAAGCATCGATCATGAAGGCCATGAACGAGCGGGTGAGGCCGGCGGCGGGCTCGATCACGTACGGGGTGTAGCGCTCGTTGGTGGCCTGGTTGAAGTAGCTCAGGTCCGCGCCGGAGGCCTTGGCGTGGGTGGAGAGGTCAAAGTCGGTGCGGTTGGCGATGCCCTCGAGCTCGCCCCACTCCGAGCCCTGGAAGCCGAACCGGTATTCGATGTCGGTGGTGCCCTTGGAGTAGTGGCTGAGCTTGTCCAGCGGGTGCTCGAAGAAGCGCAGGTTCTCGTCGCGGATGCCCAGGCCCGTGTACCAGGACATGCGTTCCTTCATCCAGTACTCGTGCCACTGCTCGTCGGTGCCGGGCTCGACGAAGAATTCCATCTCCATCTGCTCGAACTCGCGGGTGCGGAAGATGAAGTTGCCCGGCGTGATCTCGTTGCGGAACGACTTGCCGATCTGGCCGATGCCGAACGGCGGCTTCTTCCGCGAGGTGGTCAGGACGTTGCCGAAGTTCACGAAAATTCCCTGGGCGGTTTCGGGCCGCAGGTAGTGCAGGCCTTCCTCGCTGGCAACGGGGCCGAGGTAGGTCTTGAGCAGGCCGGAGAATTCGTGGGGCTCCGTCCACTGGCCGCGGGTGCCGCAGTTGGCGCAGGCGATGTCCTTGAGGCCGTTCTCGGCCGGACGGCCCTTCTTCTCCTCGTACTCTTCTTCGAGGTGGTCCGCGCGGTAGCGCTTGTGGCAGGACAGGCACTCCACCAGCGGGTCGGAGAAGACATCGACATGGCCGGAAGCTTCCCAGACCTGGCGGGGCAGGATGACGGAGGAATCCAGGCCTACAACGTCTTCGCGGCCGCGGACCACGGACTGCCACCACTGGCGCTTGATGTTTTCCTTGAGCTCGGCGCCGAGCGGCCCGTAGTCCCAGGCAGAACGGGAGCCACCATAGATTTCACCGGCCTGGAAAACGAATCCCCGGCGCTTGGCGAGGGAAATGATCTGGTCAAGGACGGATTTTGCTGCCATGGGAACTCCAATTTTGTACAGGGCCGCTGGGTGCGGTCCGCGGTGTCAGCCCCGGGTCACCGGCTGGTTGCCGGACGGGGGAAACGAACAGTGCGATGCAAACTCCAAGCCTACCGGCCCGCTACCGCTTCAGCGCCCCGCGGGGCCAGGGCAGCGTGGCCAGGATGATGGCGCCGAGCGTCAGCACGGTGCCCAGGACTGTCGGGAGCGCGATCACAGTTCCGGGCACCGGCAGTATCAGGTCCAGACCGAGGGATCCCAGCAGCTGACCGGCGATCATCCCGAGGCCGGTGACCAGCACGCCCAGGCTGCGGACCAGGAGGGCGCCGATGCCGATGAAGATGCAGCCGAGCGGGCCGCCAAGGTAATACCACCACTGCGCCGGCAGGGGGTTGCCGGCGCCGGCCACCGCGAGTTTGATCAGCCACGCCGCCCACAACAGGGCGGCTCCGGCGATGAAGTTCACCAGCGTCGCGGCGATGGGGGTGCCGTAGTGCACGGTGGCTGTGCCGTTCATGGCCTGCTGGAAACTCATCAGGAACCCGGCCAGGAGCGGCAGCAGCACGGGCACAAACAACTGCAGCACGGATTCCCCGGCGCTGAACCTGGGCGAGACCGCCCAGGCGACGGCGGCGACGGTGAGCACGCTGCCCAGCACCCGGATGCCGGTAATGGGCCTCTTCCCCGCCGGTCCGATCCCCATCCGGTCCACCAGCAGGCCGCTGAGGGTCTGTCCCGTCACGGCGGCCACCGTGAAGAGGGCGACGCCGAGCAGTCCCACGGTGAAGGACTGGGCGAAGACGAAGACGGCCCCGATGCAGCCGGCCATCACGTAAAAGGGCGGAAACTGCCGCTCGCGCACGGCCGGCA
Source organism: Arthrobacter sp. P1_B3 (assembly GCF_056406615.1). Taxonomy (NCBI): domain Bacteria; kingdom Bacillati; phylum Actinomycetota; class Actinomycetes; order Micrococcales; family Micrococcaceae; genus Arthrobacter; species Arthrobacter sp. P1_B3. The sequence continues at coordinate 210,823 of NZ_JBFTZV010000005.1, forward strand.
GGATCCGCGCCAGCCCGGCCCGCCCTTTGGGCAGTGCCAGCGAAATGGCCGTCATCACCACCAGCCCGGTGCTGAAGCTGACGACGGCGGCGCCGATTCCGTCCCCAAGCGCCACCCCGAGGGCGCCGTTGATCCGGCCCTGGACCGGGATGAACAGTCCGGTCGCGACGGCCATGGGAAGGCCCACGATCAGCGGGAGCCGGGGGGTGTGGGTCATTGGTGCCACCTTAGGTCAGGCATCATTGCTTGTATGAGCAATCCGGAATTCGAAGACATCACCATCCGCGACAGCATGATCCGGCTGGGCCAGCTGCTGAAGCTTGCGAATCTGGTGGAAGACGGTGTGGAGGCCGCAGAACTGATCAAGAACGGGCTGGTCAAGGTCAATGGCGAAATCGACGAGCGCCGCGGCCGCCAGCTTCACGACGGCGACACCGTCACCGTGAGCGGCCGGACCGTGCGGATCAGCGCGCCCGCCGCCTCTTAGCCACCCGAGCGCACCTCATTCATGTGGCGCGCCTGACGTCTACGGGCGCACCTACTTCTTGGAGTTGAGCACCACGTGCGTGAGGAACTCTGAGACGTGGCCGATTTCCTGCTGGTTGATGCCGTGCCACATGCCCGTGTAAAGGACCTTGGTGAGCTTCACGTGCTTGCGGACCCAGCCGATGGTGTAGTCAATCTTGTCTGCGGTGATCACCGGGTCCTGCTGGTCCCGGCCCCAGAACAGCGGCACGGTGCCGTCCAGTTCGCCGTCGCGGAAACTGGGGTCCTCGCCGGCGTCGACGACAAACCCTGACAGGCCGACGACGGCGGCGAAGTCAGCCGGCCGCTGCCGCAGCAACGTGGTGGCCATGGCCATGCCCATCGAGAACCCCAGCAGCGTCACCGACGGGTGGTTGGCTTTGACGCCGTCGAGCCAGTCCTGGACATATGCGGCGGCGACCTTGACGGCGTCGAGCGAATAGTCAATGGACGCTGTCAGCGGGAACCAGGTGAAGCCCGGGCCCATGGGGAGCGGGGCGCGCAACGAGGCCACTGTGAAATCCTGCGGGAGCATCTCCGCCAGGCTGAGCAGATCCTGTTCGTTGGCGCCGTAGCCATGCAGCAGGACCAGCAACGGTTTGCCGGCCCGCTCCTGCTCCGGCTTGGACCAAAGAACGACAGGGGCCGGGAGGGCATCAGCGTGAGTCATGGAACCATTCTTACAGTTACCCAGCGGTAACAACCTACGGTGGCGTAGCTTAACGTGAACAGTGCAGGATATGGGGGTGAGCGAAACCGAAGCCATGGAAAATTCACCGGACCCCTCAGCCGACACCGTCGTAACCCACCCGTGGACCCGCTATGTGGCCATGGGCGACTCTTTCACGGAAGGCATCGGCGACCCTGAACCGGCCAGCCCGGGCGGCCACCGGGGCTGGGCAGACCGGGTCGCCGAGGAACTCAGCCGCGGGCACAACGACTTCGCGTACGCCAACCTGGCCGTCCGCGGCCGGCTCCTGCAGCAGATCGTGGACCAGCAGATGGCGCACTGTCTGTCCCTCAAGCCGGATCTCATCACGCTCTCCGCCGGCGGCAACGACCTCATCCGCCCGGGCGGGGATCCGGACGTGCTGGCCGAAAAGCTGGACTCGGTGGTGCAGATCCTGAGCCTGGGCGGCGCCACCGTGGTCCTGTTCAACGGCCCTGACACGGGCTCCACGGTGCTGGGCCGGATCCGCAGCAAGGTGGCCATCTACAACGAGAACCTGCGTACCATCGCCGCGCGCCACGACGCCGTGATCGCGGACATGTGGTCCCTGCGCCAGCTCAATGACCCGCAGATGTGGAATGCTGACCGGCTGCACTTCTCACCGCTGGGCCACCACACCATCGCGGCCATGGTGCTGGACTCGCTGAACGTCGAGCACACCCTCCGGCCCCTCGCCCCCAAACCGCTGCCGCAACGCGGTTGGCGCGAGGCGCGCAGCGGCGACCTTGTGTGGGCCAAGGAGTATTTTGTCCCCTGGGTGGTGCGGCGGCTGCGGCACCGCTCCTCGGGCGACGGCGTGACGGCCAAGCGGCCCCTGGCCGGCCCGGTGTTCGGTCCCGGCGTTCCGCTCGGCTCCGGCGAAGGTCCGCCCGGCGCCGAGGATGCGGTGCGGTCCTGAGCCTGCGGGGCATAAGCTGGAAGAACACTTCTCCGGCCCTATAGATGAGCCCGCAGATGAGAAGGCCCAGCAGCTGAAAGGCCCCATACCGTGAGCAGCATGTTCTTCTGGATCATCGTGTTGTCGTTCCTGATTCCCGTGGCCATGCGCCTCTACCGCAGGTCCGCCCGCGGCCGGAACCAGGGCACGCCGGGGCAATTCGGCGGGTTCCCCGGAAACCAGAACAACCCCGGCAACCAGGGCAACCAGCCGCGGGACGGCTACACACAGCAGGACTACTTTGGTGGCTTCGGCCAGCTGGGCGCCCCGAGGCAGCCGGGACCGGGCAACGAGCCGTACCCCAGTCCCCGGTTCCCCAACCAGCCGTTCCCGAACCAGCCGTACCCCGGTCAGCAGTACCCGGGTCCGGCCGGCTACCAGTCCCCCGTTCCCTACGAGGACAGCCCTGAGTACCTGAACAACCCTCCGCAGCGGCACGAACCGGCGCCGGCAGCCGGACAGCCGCAGACTCCCGAGGTGCCCCAGGCGCCGTCGCCAGCGCAGGGCTACCGTGCCCGCAAGCTGGCCGAACTCGACCAGCAGTACAGCGACGGCAAGCTGTCCATGGAGGACTACATGGCCCAGCGCGCTGAAATCATGAAGGGCTAGGCTCCTGCAGGGCTAGCGAAGTCGACGTCGGCTGCGTTGACCGTTCCGGCCGTCCGCCCGGGAGCCTTGTGGTACTGCCAGTACAAATTGGTGTGGGCCACCACCAGCTCCGGCGGCGGTGCGCCAAATTCGGTCAGGTCCTCGGTGGTGTGGGCGTCGGCGACCAGCGTGACATCGTAGCCGCGGGTGATCGCGCCGTGGAGGGTGGAGCGAATGCACTCGTCGGTCTGCGCACCGGCCAGGAAGAAGCGGCCGATGCCGCGGGCGGCCAGCACGGCCTCCAGGTCGGTCGCCTCGAACGCGTCGCTGTACTCCTTCGCCACGAGCGGCTCTGAATCGCGCCGCGCGAGCTCCGGCACATACTGCCAGCCGTCGCTGCCGCGCGGGAGTTCCTCGCCGTTGTGCTGCACCCAGACGACGTCAACCCCGGCGCCGCGCGCCTTGTCCACGAGGGCGGCGATGGTCGCGACGACGTCGTTACGGCGGTAAGCCTCCGCGACGACGCCGACCTGCATGTCGACGACGAGCAGTGCCGTGTTGGGGCGGTTGATGAGCGTGGTCATGGTGCCTCCCGGATCGTGGCCCTCCCTGCCTGCCTACTCTAATCCCGGAGCCGGAAAGCAACGAGGGGCCACTTGCGGCCCATGATCCGGTGCCGGATGGGCGCGAAGTGACCCCGCGTTGCTTGGAGCGGTGAAGTGTCAGTCGACCTGGGGGAAGCCGAGGTCGATCACCGAGGTGGACGGGTCCGGCCAGCGGGTGGTGACAACCTTGCCGCGGGTGTAGAAGCGGATGCTCTCCGGGCCGTACATGTGGGTGTCGCCGAAGAGGGAGTTCTTCCAGCCGCCGAAGGAGAACGTGCCCACCGGCACCGGGATGGGCACGTTGACGCCCACCATGCCGGCCTCGACGTCGAATTCGAACTGCCGGGCGGCGCCGCCGTCGCGGGTGAAGATCGCCACGCCGTTGCCGAACTCGTTGTCGTTGACCAGCTTCACGGCGTCGGCGTACGTCTCGACACGGACCACCGAGAGGACGGGGCCGAAGATCTCGTCGTCGTAGACCTTCATGCCGGGCTTGACGTGGTCGATCAGGCTCACGCCGATGAAGAAGCCGTTGGAGTCGAATTCGTGCTCGCGGCCGTCCACCACCACGGTGGCGCCTTCGTTGGCCGCGCCGGCAACGTAGGAGGCCACCTTGTCACGGTGCTCGGCTGTGATGAGCGGGCCCATCTGGGAGGCCGGGTCCGTGCCCGGGCCGATGGTTAGCGTGGCCATGCGGGTGCTGATCGCGTCCACCAGTTCATCGGCGATGCTGCCGACGGCGACCAGGACACTGACTGCCATGCAGCGCTCCCCGGCGGAACCGTAGGCGGCCGAGACAGCGGCGTCCGCGGCCATGTTGAGGTCCGCATCGGGCAGGACCACCATGTGGTTCTTCGCGCCTCCCAGGGCCTGGACGCGCTTGCCGTGATCGGCGGCGCGCTGGTAGATGGACTGCGCGATCGGCGTCGAGCCGACAAAGCTGATCGCCTTGACGTCCGGGTGTTCCAGCAGCACGTCCACGGCCTCCTTGTCGCCGTGGACCACGTTGAGCACGCCCGCCGGCAGTCCGGCCTCGGCGAAGATCTGGGCGATGAAGATGGCGGAGGACGGGTCCTTTTCGCTGGGCTTGAGCAACACGGTGTTGCCGCAGGCCAGGGCGCTGCCGATCATCCACAACGGCACCATGGCGGGGAAGTTGAACGGCGTGATGCAGGCGACGACGCCGACCGGCTGGCGGACCGAGTGGACATCGACGCCGCCGGAGACCTGCTCGGAGCGCTCGCCCTTAAGCATGTGGGCCAGCCCGGTGGCGAATTCGATGTTCTCCAGGCCGCGGGTGATTTCACCTTCCGCATCCGAGAGGACCTTGCCGTGCTCGCTGGTCAGCAGGGCCGCCAGTTCGGGCCGGCGCTGCATGAGCAGTTCACGGACCTTGAAGAAAATGCCGGTGCGCTTGGCCAGGCTCGTGGCGCGCCAGCCGGGCAGGGCGGCGCGGGCGGCCGCGACGGCCTCCTCGACGCGGGCGGCGGAGGCCAGGGCGACCTCTTTCTCCTGCTCGCCGGTGGCGGGGTTGAAGACGGGGCCGAAGCGCTCGGCGTCGGAAATCAGGGCGCCGTTGATGTAGTGCGGAATGCGTTCCATGGGGTGGGTCTCTTTCGTGAAGGGCAGGGCCGTGAAGTTGTGGGCCCTGAAGGATTGCGTGCTGTTGGGCAGGGCGCCTAGTTGGCGGGGTCGAGCGTGCCGTCGACGAGCTTGACGATCATCGAGCAGTCCTGGCCGGATTGGCCGGAGTCGATGAGCCGCTGGAAGAGCTGCTGGACGTGCTCGCCGATTTCCAGCGGGGTGCCGGTGTCGCGCGCGGCGCTGATGGCCAGGCCAATGTCTTTGTTGGCCAGCTCCGTGGTGAAGGTCGGGGCGAAGTCGTTGTTGGATGCCGCGGTGGGCACGACACCGGCCACGGGGTACCAGGTGCGCAGCGCCCAGCTGTCGCCGGAGGAGACCGACGCGATGTCCCAGAAGACCTGCTTGTCCAGGCCGAGGCGGTCGGCGAGGACTGCGCCCTCGGCGGTGGAGGCGAGGTTGATGAAGAGCATGAGGTTGTTGCAGATCTTCGCGGCCTGGCCGGTGGTGGCGCCGCCGGTGGGGATGATGTTCGCCGCCATGGGTCGGATGTATTCGGTGGCCTCGGCAACCGCGCCGGCCTCGCCGCCGATCATGAACGTCAAGGTGGCGGCCTTTGCGCCGCTCATGCCGCCCGAGACGGGCGCGTCGACAAAGCGGAAGCCGGCGGCAGCGGCGGCGTCGTGCAGGGCCTGCGCGGAGGCAATATCGATCGTGGAGGAATCCACCAGCAGGGTCCGGGTGTCCGCGTGGGCCAGGACGCCGTCCTCGCCCAGATACACGGCGCGGGCGTGCTCGCCCTTGGGGAGCATGGTGAAGACGACGTCGGCGCCGTCGACGGCCTCGGCGATGCTGCCTGCGGCCTTGACTCCCCCGGCCTCGGCGGCAGCAACGGCTGCGGTGTTGAGATCGAAGCCGCGGACCTCATGTCCGGCGTTCGAGAGGTTGACGGACATGGACCCGCCCATGTTTCCGAGTCCGATCCAGGCGATGACTGCCATGGCTTAAGCTCCTTTGCTTGATGTGCTGCCGGGCGCTCCGGGCTGAAAGCCGAAACCCCGGCATCCCTGTGTCCACCATCACACCCCTGATAGAGTGCAATCAAGGGAAAAAATCACAGATGCCATGTGCACAAATGCACACTGGCGGCGCTGCCTACCCATATCCGTTGACGACACTCGCTGAAGAGGGGACAAAAGTGGACCTGCGCCGGCTTCCGAGCCCCGATGACCTGCTGATCCTGCTGACCGTGGCGCGGTTGGGCCGGTTCAACGCGGTGGCGGAGACGCTCGGCACCACGCACACCACCATCTCCCGCCGCGTCCTGGCCCTGGACAAGCAGCTCGGCGGCCGGACGCTGGAACGCAGCCCGCACGGCTGGGAGCTGACCGAGCTCGGCAGCCAGGCCGTCGCGGCCGCGGAGGCCATCGAGGGCACTCTCGGTGCCCTGTCCAGCAGCATTGCCCGCTCCGGCGACGTGGTCTCCGGCCTTGTCCGGATCAGCACCCCGGACGGCTTCGGCGCCGAATTCCTGGCCCCGGCCCTCGTGCGGCTGCAGCGGGCGAATCCGCTGCTCAACGTTGAGCTGCTCAGCGCCACACGCAAGGTGAGCCAAAACCGCTCCGGCGTGGACCTGGAAGTGGTGGTGGGCAACATGGACACCGCAAACGCCCAGGCCATCTTCCTGAGCAACTATTTCCTCAGGCTGTACGCCAGTCCCGGATATGCCCAGGAGCACGGGCTTCCGGCAACGCTCGACGACGTCCGCCAGCACGGCTTTGTCTCCTACGTGGAATCGGCGCTCCAGGTGGCCGAGCTGGGGCACCGCTCCACGCAGCTGCCGGTGCCGCGGTCCAGCTTCCAGGCCACAAGCGTCTTCGCCCAGCTCGAAGCCGTCCGGCGGGGCGCCGGGATAGGCCTGCTCCCCAACTTCCTGGTGGCCGGAAGCCCCGATTTCCTGCCCGTCCTGCCGGACGACTTCCAGCGCCAGCTGCCCATCTGGGCAGTGGCCAGGCCCGAGTCGCTGCGTTCCGCCCCCGTCCGTGCCGTGCTGGAGGCGATCCGGACCGAGATTGCCGACCGCCAGGCGGTCCTGGCGGGCTGAGCCGCCCTGGCGGGCTGAGCCTGCCGGCACACACGGCAACAGCCCGGGCCCCGCAGTGCGGGACCCGGGCTGTTGCCGTGTTAGTCCGTTGTTACTTCTTGGAGGCGGCGAGGAGATCGGCCGTGCCACGGGCATCGGCGGCGTCGACGTCGCGCAGGGAGATGCCGCGGGTTTCCTTGAGGAAGAACACGGCCACCATCGTGACCACACAGGCGCCGAGGAGGTAAATCGCCACCGGCGTGGAGGACTTGTACTGGCTCAGCAAGGCGACGGCGATGATCGGAGCCAGCGAACCGGCCACAATCGAGGTGACTTGGTAGCCCAGCGAGACACCGGAGTAGCGCATCCGGGTCGGGAACATTTCGGCCATGAGTGCCGGCTGGCCGGCGTACATGAGCGCGTGGAACAGCAGACCGATGGTGATCGCGGCCAAGATGACGAGGTCGTTCTTGGTGTCCATCATCGGGAAGGCGAAGAAGCCCCACGTGCCGCCGAGGACAGCGCCGGCCATGTAGACCGGTTTGCGGCCGACGTTGTCCGAGAGCTTGCCGACCATCGGGATCACGGCGAAGTGGACCAGGTGCGCAACGAGCAGCAGCAGCAGGATCCGCGAGGTGTCCGTCTGGACAATCACCTTCAGGTAGGTAATGGAGAAGGTGACCACAAGATAGTAGAGGATGTTCTCCGCGAAGCGCAGACCCATGGCGGTGAAGACGCCGCGCGGGTAGCGGCGGAAGACTTCGGCGACGCCGTAGCCCTTGTTCTCAACGGTGACCTCTTTGCGGGCCTCCAGGAAGATCGGGGCGTCCTGGACCTTAGTGCGGATGTAGTAGCCGACGATCACGATCACAGCAGAGAGCCAGAAGGCCACACGCCAGCCCCAGCTGAGGAACTCGGCGGAGGACAGCGTGGCGGACAGGGTGAACAGCACACCGGTGGCCAGCAGGTTGCCCATCGGAACCGCCGACTGCGGCCAGCTTGACCAGAATCCGCGGGACTTGCTCGGGCTGTGCTCGGCAACGAGGAGGACTGCGCCGCCCCACTCACCGCCGACGGCGAAGCCCTGGACGAAGCGCAGGAAGACCAGCAGGGCCGGGGCCCAGTAGCCGATCTGCTGGAAAGTCGGCAGGCAGCCCATCGCGAAGGTGGCAACGCCGACAAGGATGATGCTCAGCTGGAGCAGTTTCTTACGGCCGAACTTGTCGCCGAAGTGGCCGAAGACGATGCCACCGATGGGGCGGGCAACAAAGCCGACCGCATAGGTGACGAACGCGGCAATGATGCCGTCCAATTCCGAACCGGTATTGGGAAAGAACAGCTTGCCGAAGACAAGGGTGGCGGCGGAGGCATAGAGGAAGAATTCGTACCACTCAACCACCGTGCCGGCCATGGAGGCCGTGACTACCTTCTTCAGGCCGGACGATTTGACGTCCGTTTCTTCAGCGCGCCTCGCGGCGTTTTCCGTACTCATCGTGACTCCTTCGGTGTCTCCGTCGACACCCTGTGGACCATTGGGCTGAGGACGCCCGTGATGTAGGGCACATGGCGTCATTCCCCATGAGTATGGACGCTCCCGCCCTGAGCATCAACGGCCATTAGTGCAGAGCGCGTCTGCAAAAATGCACAACCGATGTGGTCTAGTGGCCGAAGAAGGCCTCACGCAGCTGGGCGCTGAGCTGGCCGATTTCGGTCAGGAAGCCGTCATGGCCGATCGGCGCTTCAATGATGTGCAGTTCGGGGCCGCCCGGCAAGGCCTCGGCCAGTTGACGGGACTGGGCCGGGAAATACAGGCGGTCCGAGTCCACCGCCGCCACCAGGAACTCTGCGGTGGCCGGGGCCAGGGCCTCCCCGAGGCTGCCGCGCCCCCGGCAGACATCGTGGCTCATGAGGGCTTCGGTGATGGCGATGTAGCTGTTCGCGTCAAAGCGCCGGACCAGTTTGCTGCCCTGGTGGTCCAGGTAGCTTTCCACCTGGTAGCGCCCGCGTCCGGCCAGCGACCCGGCTTCCAGGGTCGCCTCGGACTCCTGGGCGTTCCGGCCAAACCGGCCGTCCAGTTCGGCCGCCGATCGGTAGGTGATGTGCGCGATGCGGCGGGCGAGGGCGAGACCTGCTTCGGGTTCCGGGCCGCCGTAGTAATTTCCGCCGTTGAAATGGGGGTCCTGGCGGATGGCCAGGGTCTGGGCCTGCGCGAAGGCAATCTGTTCGGCCGTGCTGCTGGCGCCGACGGAAATCACGGCGCAGCGCCGGACCCGGCCGGGGAACGTGACGGCCCATTCGAGTGCGCGCGCGCCGCCGAGTGAGCCGCCCAGCACGGCATACCAGCTGCCGATGCCCAGGGCGTCGGCCAGCCGCGCCTCGGCGGCGGCGGTGTCCCGCAGGGTGACGAGCGGGAACCGCGATCCCCAGGGGCGCCCGTCGGGGGCCGGGGTGGAGGGTCCCGTGGAACCGTGGCAGCCGCCCAGGATGTTGATTGAAACGACGAAGTACTTGTCAGTGTCCACGGGAGCCCCGGGTCCGGCGAGCTGTTCCCACCAGCCGGGTTCCTCGCTGTCGCCGCGGGTCACGTGCGTGTCGCCGGTCAGGGCGTGTTCTATGAGGACGGCGTTGGAGGCGTCCGCGTTCAGGGTCCCCCACGTCTCGTAGGCGAGGACCACATCGGGCAGCGGAATCCCTGATTCGAGCTGCAGGTCGCCGATCCGGACGTACTGGACGGTCCCGTCCGGGTTGCGGGATGGCTTGGTTTCGGGAGCACCCGTGCGGGTGACGGCAATCGTCATGTGAGGACCTATCTTCGCGCTTGCCTGCCGTCAGCTGACCGGCAGGCCAGGTCTTCACCCGGGGCACCCCGCCGCAATAGGAGGGTTGCCGGCCAGCAAGCCGGGGCTGTCACTGGCACTCATGACCTGGTACGAGTCTACGAAACAGGGGGCGGAAATCACGAAGATTGTGACTTCCATGTGACAGCCCGGCGGCCGGCCGTCCCGTCGAGGGGACACCGGCCGCCGGCCGCCCTGCTTGCCTAGGCGCCCTTGGCCGCGCGGAATCCGGCGTCGAGGTCCGCGAGGATGTCGTCGATGTGTTCCAGGCCCACCGAAAGCCGCACCAGCCCGGGATTGACGCCGGCGATCGCCTGCTGTTCGGGCGAGAGCTGGCTGTGGGTGGTCGACGCCGGGTGGATTACCAGGGAACGGACATCGCCGATGTTCGCGACGTGCGAGTGCAGTTCGAGCGCATCGGCGAACCGCTTGCCGGCCTCGGCTCCCCCGGCGATGTTGAACGCCACGACGGCGCCGGTCCCCTTGGGCCCGTACTTGCGGCCTCGCTCGTACCAGGGGCTGGACGGCAGCCCGGCGTAGGCGACCGATTCGACGTCGTCCCTTGCCTCCAGCCAGTGCGCCACCTTGGTGGCGTTGGCCACGTGGCGTTCGACCCGCAGGCTCAGCGTTTCGATGCCCTGGGCGATGAGGAAGGCGTTGAACGGGGAAACGGCGGAGCCGAGGTCGCGCAGGAGCTGGACGCGGGCCTTGAGGATGTAGGAAAGGTTCGCGCCCAGCGCCCCCTCCGCACCGAGATCGCGGGCGTAAACCAGGCCGTTGTAGGTAGGGTCCGGGGTGTTGAAACCGGGGAACCGCTCCGGGTCCTTGCCGAAGTCGAAGTTGCCGGAGTCCACGATCACGCCGGCGATCGCGGCGCCATGGCCGCCGAGGTACTTGGTGGCGGAGTGGACCACGATGTCCGCGCCCCACTCGATGGGCCGGATCAGGTACGGGGTGGAGAGCGTGTTGTCGACGATCAGCGGCACCCCGGCCTCGTGCGCCACATCGGAGATGCCCTCGATGTCCAGGACGTCCTGGCGGGGGTTGGAGACCACTTCGCCGAAGAACAGCTTGGTGTTGGACCGGACGGCGTCCCGCCACTGGTCCAGGTTGTCCGGGTCCTCCACGAAGGTCACGGAGATGCCGAATTTCTTCAGCGTGTGGGCGAGCAGGTTGTAGGTTCCGCCGTAGAGGCTGGGGCTGGCCACCACATGGTCCCCGGCCTCGGCGACGTTGAGGATCGCGAAGGTCTCCGCGGCCTGGCCGGAGCTGAGCAGCAGGGCCGCGAGGCCGCCTTCCAGGCTGGCCACGCGCTGCTCGACGGCGTCCTGCGTGGGGTTGCCGATCCGGGTGTAGATGGGGGCGAGTTCGGCGAGTGCGAAGCGGTTGGCGGCGCTTTCGGCGCTGGGGAACACGAACGACGTCGTCTGGTAGATGGGCAGGGACCGCGCGCCGGTGGCGCTGTCCGGCTCCTGGCCGGCGTGGATCTGGCGGGTTTCGAAGGACCAGGCGTTGGACATTGATGCTCCTCAAAGGGACCGGGCACAGCACCGGCCAGGGCTTTGGGCCCGGACCGGCACAGGCGCCGCGCTTGCCCTCCGGCGGGCGCCGGACGGCCAGGTCTTCACCCGGGGCACCCCACCGCGATACGAGGGTTGCCGGCCAGCAAGCCGGGGCTGTGCGCTGGCACTCATGACCTGGCTTCAGTGTAGGAATGGCGGCGGAGCCCTGGATAGCTTTGTGACGAAGATGAAGACGGTTGCCGTGGCGGCGCCTCGCGGGACACCGCGCCTGCCGCCGTCGGACATCCCATGACGGTTAGGGGAACCTAAGCTGAGAGGTCCATCACAAAGTGCCAAGATGATGGCATGCGCATGGATCACGTCTCTTACGCCTGTGAACACGATGGCTTGGCAGCCACCACTGAACGTATTGCGTCTGCCCTCGGCGTTGAAGCCGTGAAGGGTGGAGTGCACCCCCGTTTCGGGACACGCAACATGATTATCCCGCTCGCGGGACACAAGTACCTGGAAGTCGTGGAGGTCCTGAACCACCCGGCATCGGACAAGGCCCCGTTCGGCCAGGCAGTCCGGGCACGCTCGGAAGCGGGCGGCGGCTGGATGGGCTGGTGCGTCGAGGTTGACGATCTCGCCCCGTTCGAGGAGCGGCTGGGCCGCGCGGCCGTCAACGGCAACCGGAAGTTTCCGGACGGCCGCGAACTGGTCTGGAAGCAGATCGGCATCCTGGGGCTCATCGCGGACCCCCAAGTGCCCTACATGCTCAAATGGGAGGGCGACCCGGAGCTGCACCCGTCCAACGCCTACGCGAGCGAAGTCAAGATGTCCGCACTGACCATTGCCGGTTCGGCAGCGCGCGTGACGGAATGGCTGGGCGAGCCGGTTGAAAAGCCGCTGGAAGACGTCGCCGTGAACTGGATCGCGCCGCACGGTACTCCGGGCATCCTCTCTGTCACCTTCGAGACAGCCTCCGGAGCGGTCACGATCTAACGCTCCACCTGCCCCACGCTTCGGCCGCCATCTCTTAGGTGCCAACGATGTCACCTAGGAGATGGCGGCCGAGATCATTTAAAGGCCGGCCAGGTACTCAGCCCAGGCCCACGGCCTTGCCGAACAGACTGAATCCCACGAACGCCACGGTGTCCAGGATGGCGTGGGCGATCACGAGCGGCATCACCCGTTTGGTCCGCGTGTAGACCAGCGCGAAGACGACGCCCATTATCGCGTTGCCGATGAACGGCCCGAACCCCTGGTACAGGTGGTAGCTGCCGCGGAGCAGGGCGCTGGCGGCGATGGCCGCCGGCATGCCCCAGCCCAGTTTCCCGAGCCGGTCCAGCAGGTAGCCCACCACAATCACTTCCTCCACGATCCCGTGCCGGATCGCGGACAGGACCAGTACCGGCACGGTCCACCAGTACGGGTCCAGCGCGCTGGGGATGATCGACGTCGTGATCCCCAGCGCCCGGCCGGCGGCGTAGAGTCCCAGGGACGGAATGCCGATGAGCGCGGCGAGCCCCAGCCCCTGCAGGAGGTCCTTGCCGGGCCGGGCGAAGTCGAAGCCGATCTTTCGGAACGCCGAGGTTCCGCGCTCTCCGGCCGGCCAGTGTTCGGTGAGGAAGTAGATCACGAGGGCCACCGGGACCAGCGCGAAGAAGATGTCCAGCATCTGGTAGGTGAGGTCGAAGTATTCGCGCGGGCTCTGCGAACGGTTCAGCGTGGACGTCCCCTGGGCCAGTGGCGCCGTGGTCATCTTGTCCAGCAACTGCACCAGGGAGTAGACCGCGGACTGCCCCAGCGACAGGCCCAGGACAATCAACATTTCGAACCGCAGCCGACGGCGGGAGGGAACCAACATGTTCCTATCTTGCCTGCAGTTGCCGATTGTTTGCTGGTGCCCGCGTGGTGCCGGCCGCGCCGGTGCCACCGGCTTTTTGGGAGCCCTATGCTTGGGGATTATGAGTGCGCCCCGGAAAATCATCATGATCCGGCACGGCCAGTCTGCCGCCAATGCCGATACCTCGATCTACAACCGTGTTCCGGACTACCGGATCCCGTTGACACCCCTGGGCCTGGAGCAGGCCACCGCGGCCGGGGAGGAGGTCCGGCGCCAGCTGGGCGGCCGTCCGGTGTGCGTCTACGTCTCCCCGTACCTGCGCGCCTACCAGACCCTCGAGGCGCTCAACCTCGGTCCCCTCGTGGAGCGGGTGATCGAGGAACCGCGCCTGCGCGAACAGGACTGGGCCAACTTTCAGATCGCCGGCGACATCGAGGACCAGAAGGAGCTCCGCAACGCCTACGGGCACTTCTTCTACCGCTTCCGCGAGGGCGAGTCCGGTTCGGATGTGTACGACAGGATTTCCTCCTTCATGGAAACCCTGCACCGGCACTGGTCGAAGCCCAGCTATGCCCCGAACGCACTGTTCGTGACGCACGGGCTGACCATGCGGCTGTTCTGCATGCGCTGGTTCCACTGGTCCGTGGAATATTTTGAGTCCTTGAACAACCCGGAAAACGCCGAGGTCCGCACCCTGCTGCGCACCTCGCGCGGCAAGTACGAGCTCGACAAGCCGTTCACGCAGTGGGAGGAGAGGCGCGTGGACGAGACCGTCCTCGACGCTCCGCCCATGGTGTTCTAACCGGCTCGAGCCGGATCAGAGAGCCGCCTGGCTAACGGACGGCCTGGCTAACGGACCGGCTGCGCTGCGCCGGCCCGCCACACCGCGTGCGTCAGGGGGATGCCGGGCCGGTAGGCCAGGTGCGTGGCGGAAGGCGCGTTGAGCAGGTGCAGGTCCGCGCGGTGTCCGACGGCGATCGAGCCCACCGCGCGTTCGCCGTCGACGTCCCTCCCGGACTCCCGGCCCAGGGCCAGGGCGCCGCCGTAGGTCGCGGCGCGCACCGCCTCATGGACGCTGAGGCGCATCTGCAGCACGGCGGTGGTGACGCAGAAGGCCATGGAGCTCGTGTAGGACGTGCCGGGGTTGCAGTTGGACGCCAGCGCCAGCTGCACGCCGGCGTCGAGCAGCTCCCGGCCGGGGGCCAGCGGCTGCCGGGTGGAAAGATCGCAGGCCGGAAGGCAGGTGGCCACCGTGCCGCGCTGCCCGGCTCCAGGCGTGCCGTTGCCGCCGCCGTCCCAGCCGGACCAGCTGGCGGCGAGCGCGTCGACGTCCGCAGCAGAAAGGTAGTTCACGTGGTCCACGCTCGCGGCGCCGACTTCCACGGCCAGCCGGACGCCGGGACCCTCCCCGAGCTGGTTGCCGTGGACCCGCAGCCCCAGCCCGGCCGCCTTGCAGGCCAGCAGCACCCGGCGGGACTGGTCCTCGTTGAAGGCGCCCTGCTCGCAGAAGACGTCGGCCCAGCGGACGTAGGGCCTGACCGCGGTGAGCATCGGCCCGCAGACCAGCTCGGTGTAGTCCTCTGCGTCTATCCCGGCGGGAACGAGGTGCGCCCCAAGGTAGGTCACCTCGTCCGCCACGGTAGAGGCGATGCGGGCGCTGCGGGCCTCGTTCTCGAGGTCCAGGCCGTAGCCTGTTTTGGTCTCCAGGTAAGTGGTGCCCTGTGACACGGCCTCCGCGACGCGGCCCATCGCCAGCCGGGTGAGGTCGAAGTCGCTCGTGCTCCGGGTGGCACCGGTGGTCACGGCGATCCCGCCGGCGCTGTAGCTCTCCCCCGCCATCCGGGCCTCGAACTCGGCCGTGCGGTCCCCTGCGAAGATCAGGTGCGTGTGCGAATCGACCCAGCCCGGCAGGAGCGCCCGGCCCCCGGCGTCCACGGCTTCGTCGGCCGCCGGAGCGTCCGCCGCGGGGCCGAGCCAGGAAATCCGCTCCCCCTCGATCACCACCGCCGCGTCGCGGAGGACGCGGTGTTCCGCGTCCTGGGTCATCAGTTCGGCGATATTGGTGATGAGGGTGCTCATGGATCCATTCTTCAGCGCCGGATGGACCAGCGGGTTGCGGCCAGCGCCTCCGCTGTCCGGGATGCCGGACTAGCGTCCCGCGCGGAGGGCACAGCCGGGGCAGCTGCGGCTGCGGCTGCGGATCCCTGGCCGGCCAGGATCAGCCCGGCGGCCAGTTCCGCGATGCCGGATGAGGTCTGGAATCCGTACCCGCCCTGGCCGGCGAGCCAGAAGAATCCGGTGGCCTCGGCGTCGAACCCCACCACGGGGACGCCGTCGGCCGCCTCCGTCCGCAGCCCCGTCCAGGCCGTGCGGACGCCCCGGATCCCGAGTGTGGTGATCGTGTTGAGCCGGGCGACGAGCCGTTCGATGTCGCCGGGATAGGGCCGGGCGTCCTCGGGCCCGCTGGGCACGTGTTCGGCGGGCGAGATCAGGACCTGGCCGTCGTCGGGCCGGAAATAGAAGCTGTCATCGGCCGCCGCCACCATCGGGCAGGCCTCCGGGAGGGGATTCTCAACGTCGACGATCGCCGCGGTGCGCCGGTACGGCTGCAGGCCCAGCTTCTCGACGCCGCTGAGGACGGCGAGTTCGTCTGCCCAGGCGCCGGCGGCGTTGACCACGACGGCGGACTGGAAGCCTTCCTGCCCGGCACCCAGTTCCCAGCCGGTGCCGAGCCGCTGGGCCGAATGGACCCTGGCGCCGGTGATGATGTCCACGCCGCCGGCCTCGGCACGGCGCCGGTGGTCCTCGAGCAGGACGGGGGCGTTGCAGGCGAAGGATCCCGTGTCCAGGCCGGCGGCGCTGAAGGATTCCGGGACAAGGGCGGGGCACAGCTCCAGCGCCTCGGCGTGGGTGATGGGGCGCATGTGGCCGCTGGCCTCCGCCCGGACGGTGGCGTCGTCCCCGATCAGCATGAAGCTGCGCGGCGTGAGCACCGGTTCCGGACGTTCGGCGTCCTGGGCCGCGATGAGGTCCAGGGTCCGGACGGTCAGTTCCTGGACCACGGGCGGGCCGTAGCTGGGAATCAGTTGCCGGGCCGAGCGGGCCGAGGTGTGGTAGGCCAGGGTCTGCTCGGCTTCGATCAGGGCCACGCTGCATTGCCCGGCCAGGGTGGAGGCAAGGGACAGGCCGGCGATACCGCCGCCGACAATTACGACATCGTAATGAGCTGACATGGTCCCATCCTTGCAGATTGTGGCGTCAGGCCGCTCCAACACCTGCGCCAGCGCGGCCGCGTGCCGGCCCGGGACATGCCCTTCCCCGGTCCGCACGACTGGACATGTCCCTCGTTGCCGCGTGCCGGCCCGGGACATGCCCTTCCCCGGTCCGCATCGCTGGACATGTCCCTCGTTGCCGCATGCCGGCCCGGGACATGCCCTTCGTTGGTCGTGGCCGTTGGACAAAGTGGCATTATGTCCAGTCCTCGCTGCCGGAGCTGGGCATGTCCCGCGGATAAGCCAGTGGAGGAAGCCTGGATGAACGAGCACGGCCGGGGCAGGCCGGACCCCTGGAGTGAGACCGGACCCCGTGCTGAACTGGGGCCCGGCCTCAGGGATCAGCCGCCCTAGGCTGCGGCCACCGCCGCGCGGCTGCGCACGAATGCCTGGACGCAGGCCTCGACGTCGTCCGTGCTGTGCGCGGCCGAAAGCTGGACGCGGATCCGCGCGGCGCCCTTGGGCACCACTGGGTAGCTGAACGCCGTGACGAAGACGCCGTTGTGGAGCATGGCGTCGGCCACCTTGGCCGCCATGACGGCGTCGCCGAACATTACCGGGACAATCGCGTGCTCGCCGGGGAGCAAGTCGAAGCCTTCCTCGCTCATGCGGTTCCGGAAGAGCTCCGCGTTCGCGAAGAGCTTGCCGCGCAGTTCGCCGGAGTTTTCCACGAGGTCCAAGGCTTTGAGCGTGGCCGCGACGATCGCCGGGGCCAGCGAGTTGGAGAACAGGTACGGGCGGGCCTTCTGGCGGAGCATGGCGATGACTTCACTGCGGCCGGAGACGTAGCCGCCGGACGCGCCGCCGAGTGCCTTGCCGAACGTGCCGGTGTAGATGTCCACGCGGTCTGAGACGCCGGCGTGTTCCGGCGTGCCGGCACCGGTGGCGCCCATGAAGCCCACCGCGTGGGAGTCGTCCACCATGACCAGGGCGTCGTACTTTTCGGCGAGGTCGCAGATCGCTTCGAGCGGGGCCAGGAAGCCGTCCATCGAGAAGACGCCGTCGGTGACGATGATCTTGCGGCGCGCCGGGTTCTCCTGCGTGCTGGCCGCGATCAGCTTCGCCTCAAGGTCCGCCATGTCCTGGTTGGCGTAGCGGAAGCGCTGGGCCTTGCAGAGCCGGATGCCGTCAATGATGGAGGCATGGTTCAGGGCGTCGGAGATGACGGCGTCTTCCGGGCCGAAGAGGGACTCGAACACGCCGCCGTTGGCGTCGAAGCAGCTGGAGAACAGGATGGTGTCTTCAGTGCCGAGGAACGCCGAGACGCGCTGCTCCAGTGCCAGGTGCAGGTCCTGGGTGCCGCAGATGAAGCGCACGCTGGCCATGCCGAAGCCGCGGGTGTCCATCGCGGTCTTCGCCGCGGCAATGATGTCCGGGTGGTCGGCGAGGCCCAGGTAGTTGTTGGCGCAGAAGTTCAGCACGTCGGCGCCGGACTCGCCGATCTGCCCGGCCTTGATGCGGTTGGCCTGCGGCGAGTCGATGTGCCGCTCGGTCTTGAACAGTCCGGCGCTGCGGATCTCATCGAGTTCGTGCTGCAGCTGGTCCTTGATGGCGGAATACATGGGTTGGCTCCTCGGCTGGTTGGATGCGGGGGCAAATGCTGTGCGTGGAAGGCGGTGTCTGGCAGGGGGGTTCTGAAAAGCGGCGGGCCTAGAAAACGGTCCAGTCGAGGACCACCTTGCCGCCGACTCCGGCGCGGGCCACCTCGAAACCCTTTTCCCAGTCGGTGGCCGGCAGCGTGTCCGTGACTACGGCCGAAATGTTCGCGTGCAGGACCGGGTTGGAGGAGAGGATGGCGCTCATCGCGTACCAGGTCTCGAACATTTCGCGGCCGTAGATGCCCTTCATGGTCAGCATGTGCGTGACCACCTTGCCCCAGTTGATGTCGATGGACTGGCTGGGCAGTCCCAGCATTGCGATCCGGCCGCCGTGGTTCATGTTGTCGATCATCTCAGGCAGCGCGGTGGGGTGTCCCGACATTTCCATGCCGATGTCGAAGCCTTCGCGCATGCCGAGTTCGCGCTGGGCGTCCTTGACCCGCATCTTCGAGACGTCGATCGCGAGGTCGACGCCGAGCCTGCGGGCCAGTTCCAGCCGCGGCGCGGAGACGTCGGTGATCGCGATCTTCCGCGCCCCGGCGTGCCGGGCGACGGCGATCGCCATCAGGCCGATGGGCCCGGCCCCGGTGATCAGGACGTCCTCACCGACGAGCGGGAAGCTCAGGGCGGTGTGGACGGCGTTGCCGAAGGGGTCGAAGATGGCGCCGAGTTCCGGCGTGACGGAGGGGTCCTGGTGAACCCAGACGTTGGTCTCGGGGATCACCACGAACTCGGCGAAGGCGCCGTCGCGCTGGACGCCGACGCTGACGGTGTTGATGCACATCTGCCGCCGGCCGGCACGGCAGTTGCGGCAGATGCCGCAGACGATGTGGCCTTCACCGGAGACCCGGTCCCCCACCTTGACGTCCAGGACGTCCTCGCCGGTCTCCACCACCTCGCCGTAGAACTCGTGGCCGGCGATCAGGGGGGCGTTGATGATGCCCTGCGCCCAGGCGTCCCAGGCCTGGATGTGCAGGTCGGTGCCGCAGATGCCGGTGGTCATGACGCGGATCTTGACGTCGCCGGGGCCGGTCTTCGGCTCGGGACGGTCGACGAGCTCGAACCCTGCGTGGGCGCCGGCCTTGTAGAGAGCCTTCATGGGCCTTCCTAACTGTGCTTTTGTGGGACAACTCACCCCATTAGACCCATCAGAAAGCATTAGCACAACCGAATTTTTCTCAATCGACGAATTAGGAAATGCTGTTGCATAGAATGGCTGGCATGGAAATCCACCAGTTGGAGATGCTGCGCGAACTCGGAGCCTTGGGCAGCGTCAAGGCCGTCGCCGAAACCCTCCTCGTGACGCCGTCGGCCGTGTCCCAGCAACTGGCCGCGCTGCAGAAGACCGTTGAGGTGCCGCTGACGCGCAAGGAGGGCCGGAACCTGGTGCTCACGGAGGCCGGCCAGGTCCTGGCGGATGCCGGAGCCGCGGTGGTCAGCGCGATGGCGGATGCGAAGATGGCGATCGGCGCCTACCACGGCTCGCCGGTGGCGCCGGTGACGCTCAGCGGTTTCCACAGTGCCGGGCAGGCCTTGTTCGCGCCGCTGGCCCGGCTCCTGGACGGCCCCGGGCAACCCCGGATCCTACTCTCCGACGAGGACGTCGCCCAGCAGGATTTCCCGGCACTGACGGCCCGCTACGACCTGGTCCTGGCGCACCGGATGGATCACAGCCCGCGCTGGCCCGAGGAACGCGTCGCGGTGATCCCGCTCGCGCACGAGCCGCTGGACGTGGCCCTGCCGGCCGGGCACCGGCTGGCCGGCCAGCCGGCGGTGACCGCCGACGACGTCGTGGGCGAACCGTGGGTGACGAGCCGTGCCGGCTACTCCCCGGCAGACGTGCTGTCCGCCGTCGCGGCGGTCTCCAGCCGTGAGCTGAACATCGTGCACCGTATCAACGACTACTCGACTGTGGCGGCGCTCGTGGCGGCTGGCGGCGTGATCGGGCTGCTGCCGCGGCACACCGCACGGCCGGTGTTGAACCCGGACATTGTGCTGCGGCCGCTGGAGGGCATCAGCACCCGGCGCCGGATCGACCTTCTGGCCAGGCCGGAGAACCTTAAACGCACATCGGTCATGATGGTCTGCGAAGCTCTGCAGACCATCATGACCGATTTAGTGGGCGGCTAGGGGCTAGCCTTCGACGCCGAGGCGTTCCAGGATCAGCTCCTTGACGCGGCCGGCGTCGGCCTGGCCGCGGGTGGCCTTCATGACGGCGCCGACGATCGCGCCGATCGCCTGGATCTTGCCGCCTCGGATCTTGTCCGCGACGCCGGGCTGCGCGGCGAGGGCCGCGTCGATGGCTTCGAGCAGCGGTGCGTCGTCGGAGACCACGGCGAGGCCGCGCTTTTCGACGATTTCCGCCGGGGTGCCTTCGCCGGCGAGCACGCCGTCGAGGACCTCGGTGGCCATCTTGTTGTTGATCTTGCCGTCCTCGACCATCTGGTTCAGTTCCACGATGGTCGCCGGTGCGACGCCGAGCTGGCCGGGATCGACGTCGGCGTTCTTGGCGCGTCCAACGATTTCGCCCATCCACCATTTGCGGGCCACGGTGGCGGTGGCGCCGGCCGCGATGGTTTCCTCGATCTCGTCCATGACGCCGGCGTTGACGACGTCGCGGAACTCCAGGTCCGAGTAGCCCCAGTCGGCCTGGAGGCGCTTGCGGCGGGCGGCCGGCGGCTCGGGCAGGGTGGCCCGGAGTTCCTCGACCCATTCGCGGGACGCGGTGATCGGGACCAGGTCAGGCTCTGGGAAGTAGCGGTAGTCGTCGGCGTCGGACTTGGCCCGGCCCGACGTCGTGGTCCGCGTGTCCTCGTGCCAGTGGCGGGTTTCCTGCGTGACCGGCTCGCCGGAGTCCAGGACGGCGGCGTGCCGCTGGATCTCGTAGCGGACGGCGTGTTCGACGGCGCGCAGCGAGTTGACGTTCTTGGTTTCCGAGCGGATGCCGAAGCGTTCGCGGCCGTGCGGGCGCAGCGAGACGTTGGCGTCGCAGCGGACGTTGCCGCGTTCCATCTTGGCGTCCGAGACCCCGAGGTTCTTGACGATTTCGCGGACCGCGGCCACGTAGGCCTTGGCGAGTTCGGGTGCGCGGCTGCCGGCGCCCTCGATCGGCTTGGTGACGATCTCGACCAGCGGCACGCCGGAGCGGTTGTAGTCCACCAGGGAGTAGTCCGCGCCCTGGATGCGGCCGGTGGCGCCGCCCATGTGGGTCAGCTTGCCGGCGTCCTCCTCCATGTGCGCGCGTTCGATCTCGACGCGGAACATGGTGCCGTCGGAGAGCTCAATGTCCAGGTAGCCGTCGTACGCGATGGGCTCGTCGTACTGGGAAGTCTGGAAATTCTTCGGGGTGTCCGGGTAGAAGTAGTTCTTCCGGGCGAAGCGGCACTTCTCGGCGATCTTGCAGTTCAGCGCCAGGCCGATCTTGATCGAGGACTCGATCGCGGTCTTGTTCACCACCGGCAGCACGCCGGGCATGCCAAGGTCCACCTCGTTGACGTTCGTGTTGGGCTCGTCGCCGAAGACGTTCGGCGCGGAGGAGAACATCTTGGTCTTGGTGTTGAGCTCCACGTGGACCTCGAAGCCCAGGACGGGATCGTACTTCTCCATCGCCTCTTCGAAGCTGAGGGTTGCGTCAGTCATTAGTGTGAACCTCCGTGGCTTGAAACGGCAGCGTCAGTAAGGGAAGGAGCCTTGTCCAGCAGCGGGCCGCCCCACTGCGCCTCGAGCAGGGATTCCAGGACTGCGCCGACGCGGTACAGCCGGGCATCCTGGCGGGCCGGGGCCAGCAGCTGGATGCCGACAGGCAGTCCGTCCTCGTCAGCCAGGCCGCCGGGCAGGGACAGGCCTGGGACGCCTGCCATGTTGGCCGGGATGGTGGCGACGTCGTTGAGGTACATCGCCAGCGGGTCGTTGAGCTTCTCGCCCAGCTTGAACGCCGTGGTCGGCGCCGTCGGGGAAATCAGCACGTCGGCCTTGGCGAACGCGGCCTCGAAGTCGCGCTGGATCAGGGTGCGCACCTTCTGGGCCGAACCGTAGTAGGCGTCGTAATAGCCGGCGCTCAGGGCGTAGGTGCCCAGGATGATGCGGCGCTTGACCTCATCGCCGAAGCCGGCGGCGCGGGTGGCGCCCATGACGCGTTCGATCGTCAGCGGTCCCTCTTCGGGCAGGACCCGCAGGCCGTAGCGGACGCCGTCGAACTTGGCCAGGTTGGAGGAGGCCTCCGAGGGCATGATCAGGTAGTAGGCGCCCAGGGCGTACTTGAAGTTGGGGCAGGAGACCTCAACGATCTCGGCGCCCGCGCCCTTGAGCAGCTCGAGGGATTCGTTGAAGCGGTTCTCGACGCCGGCCTGGTAGCCCTCGCCGTGGAGCTCCTTGATGATGCCGATCTTCATGCCCTCGACGTTGCCGGTCCGGGCCGCGGCCACGAGGTCCTCGAGCGGATCCGGCAGCGAGGTGGAATCGCGGGGGTCATGTCCGCCGATCACCTGGTGCAGCAGGGCCGAGTCCAGCACGGTGCGGGACACCGGGCCGATCTGGTCCAGCGAGGAGGCCATGGCGATGGCGCCGTAGCGGGAGACGCCGCCGTACGTGGGCTTGACGCCGACCGTGCCGGTGACGGCGCCGGGCTGGCGGATGGACCCGCCGGTGTCGGTGCCGAGGGCCAGCGGGGCTTCGAAGGCCGCGACGGCGGCAGCGGAACCGCCGCCGGAGCCGCCGGGGATGCGGTCCAGGTCCCACGGGTTGTGCGTGGGGCCGTACGCGGAGTGTTCGGTGGACGAGCCCATCGCGAACTCGTCCAGGTTGGTCTTGCCCAGGATCGGCATCTTGGCGGCGCGCAGGCGCTCGACCACCGTGGCGTCGTAGGGGCTGTTCCAGCCTTCGAGGATCTTCGAGCCGGCCGTGGTGGGCTGCCCGATCGTGACAATGAGGTCCTTGACGGCGATCGGCACGCCCGCGAGGACATGGAGCTCGGCGGCGGCGGCACCGCCGGCGGCGCGGATCGCGTCCACTTCGGCGGCCACGGCGAGCGCCTCGTCGGCGTTGACGTGAAGGAAGGCGTGGACCTTGCCGTCGACGGCGGCGATGCGGTCCAGGTAGGCCTGGGTGACCTCGACGGCGGTGACCTCCCGGGCGGCCAGCTTCTCGGCGAGCGCCGCGGCGGAGAGGCGGATCAGTTCGTTGTTCTCAGTCATGGTCTTAGTCCTCATCCAGGATTGCCGGGACCTTGAAACGGCCTTCGTACGCGTCGGGGGCACCGGAGAGGGACTGCTCGGCCGTAAACGTGTGGCCCACGACGTCCTCGCGGAACACATTGGTCAGCGGAATCGGGTGGGACGTGGCCGGGACGTCATCACCGGCAGCTTCACTGACGGACTTCACTGAATCCACGATGACGGCGAGTTCGCCGGCCATCCTGTCCAGCTCTTCAGCACTCATCTCGATGTGCGCGAGTTGCGCGAGATGCGCGACGTCGTCGCGGTTGATCGCAGCCATGGATCTCCCCTGCAAGTAAAGGATTATTTTCCGTCCCAGTCTACGTGGGTTGAACTGCTGTTACCGTCGGACGCCGAGACGACAGTTCGCGGCAGTGTTTTGTACAAACACTGCCGCGAACTGTCATCTCGTGGGGTTGGTTAGCCGATGCCGATGGCTCCCGTAAGGACTCCTACTCCGAGCATGACCAGGGAGATCACGGCCGTGCGCCAGAGGACCTTCTTGTGGTGGTCGCCCAGGTCCACCTTGGCGAGGGAGACCAGGAGCAGGATCGCCGGGACCAGGGGGCTCTGCAGGTGGAAGGGCTGGCCGGTGATGGAAGCGCGGGCCATCTCGGCGGCGCTGACGCCGTAGTGGGCCGCCGTCTCGCTAAGGACCGGCAGGACGCCGAAGTAGAAGGCGTCGTTGCTCATGAAGAACGTCATCGGGATGCTCAGGACGCCGGTGATGATGGCCATCAGCGGGCCCATGTCGGACGGGATGATCTGGACCAGCCATTCCGACATTGCCTTGACCATGCCGGTGCCGTTGAGGACGCCGGTCAGGACCGCGGCGGCCATGACCATGCTGACGACGGCGACGATCGAGGGTGCGTGGGCGATCAGCTGGGCGCTCTGGTCCTTGACCTTGGGGAAGTTGACCAGCAGTGCAATGGCGGAGCCCACCATGAAGACGAACGGGAGCGGAATGACGTTGGCGACGAGCGTCACCATGACCGCGGCCGTCAAGCCGAGGTTGAACCAGAACAGCTTGGGACGCAGGGTCTTGCGGTTGGGGTCCAGGGCGGTGTCGGCCATGGCGGAGTCGCGGTCGTCAACCAGGTCCTCGGTGCGCTCAAGCACTGCAACGGAGGAACCGCCGGTTGAGGGGCTTCCGACGGCGGCAATGCCGCCGGCGGGGCCGGAAACCTTGGGGCCAGCGCCCTTGCGGCCGAAGCCAAAGCGGCCGGTGCGGCTGCCGCCGTCGAACGATTCAGCTGAATCCGGGACGCCCCAGATCTCGGGGGCGGTGCTGCGGAGGCGGTTGCGTTCCTGCAGGCCGAGCAGCCAGGAGAAGACCAGCACCACAATGAGTCCTGCGATGAGGGACGGGATCATGGGCACGAAGACGTCGTTGACGTCGAGCTTCAGCGCGGTTGCGGCGCGGGCGGTGGGACCGCCCCAGGGCAGGATGTTCATGGTGCCGTTGGCAAGGCCGGCCACGCAGGTCAGGACCACGGGGCTCATCTTGAGCCGCAGGTAGACCGGCAGCATGGCCGCGGTGGTCAGGATGAAGGTGGTGGAGCCGTCGCCGTCGAGCGAAACAGCTGCTGCGAGGATGGCCGTGCCGAGGACCACCTTGGCGGGGTCGTTGCCGAGCTTGCGCAGAATGAACCGGACCAGCGGGTCAAAGAGCCCGACGTCGATCATCAAACCGAAGTAGATGATCGCGAACATCAGCAGCGCCGCCGTGGAGGTCATGGACTTCATCGAGTCCAGCACCATCGGGCCGATGCCGAGGCCCGCGCCGGCGAAAAGCCCGAAGACTGTGGGGACGATGATGAGCGCCAGCACGGGCGTCAACTTCTTCGTCATGATCAGCACCATGAATACCGCGATCATGGCGAATCCTAGTAATACCAGCACGGCCGGCTCCTTCTTCGTTGAATGACACCACTCCGGTGTGATGCGCACTACAGACGTTAGAGTGGCGCCCGTCACGACTGGGCCTTTGGCTCAATTGATTGGCATACTGCTTATTGGATGCATTTTGCGCATTTTGCTCACGTCCGTTCCAACCCCAGGCAGGAGCCCGATGAAGCGCCGCACAGCTCTGCCGGCCCTGCGCTTTTCGACCCAGACACTGTTATTGCAGCTCGGCGTCGTGGCGCTGGTGGTGTTGCTGAGCAGCGCCGTCCATGCCTGGCTGACCTACGACCGGCTGGGCCGGGAGGCGGAGAACCAGGCGCTGACCCTGGCCCGGACGGTGGCCTCGGACCCGTCCGTGCGGTCGCAGGTCCGGTCCATCAGCGCCCTTCCCGCCGCTCCCCCCGCGGCCGAGCTGTTGTCCGGTCCGTTGATGGCTGCCGCGGAGGGTGCCCGCACCCGCACCGGGGCGCTGTTCGTGGTCATCACGGACGAGACCGGTATCCGGCTGGCGCACCCGGACGCGGAACGGCTGGGTGAAAAGGTCAGCACCGACCCCTCGGAGGCCCTTGCCGGCCGGGAGGTCACCACCCGCAACACGGGCACGCTGGGACCGTCCGCCGGCGCCAAGGTCCCGGTGTACGCCCCGGATTCCGGAGCGGTGGTGGGTGAGGTGAGCGTGGGGTACTCCACCGAAACAATCAGCCAAAGCCTGGCCCGGGACATCATCCCCATCGCCGCCACGGCCGCCGGCGCGCTGCTGGCCGGCGTGCTGGCCTCCTTCCTGCTGCGGCGGCGGCTCCAGCGGCTGACGCTCGGACTGGAGCCCGAGGAGATCAGCACCCTGGTGCACGACCAGGTGGCCGTGTTGCAGGGCGTCGACGACGGCGTGATCGGCGTTGCGGCCGACGGCAGGGTCAGCGTTTTCAACGCCGCTGCCCAGCGGCTCCTCGGCGTCCCCGACCTCGCGGGCACCGCCTGGGCTGCCGCGCCGGTGCCGGCGCAGCTGAAGGCCCTGACCCGGGCCGACGCGGCGGAGGGCGAGGCGGTGGAGCTCGTGGCCGGCGGCCGGGTCCTGGTGGCGAGCGCCCGCAAGGCCCTGCATCGCCGCGAGGACCTGGGCTGGGTGGTGATGCTCCGGGACCGCACCGAGCTGCAGCAGCTGACCCGCCAGCTCGACGCCGTCGGCACCATGTCCGCTGCCCTGCGGGCGCAGCGCCACGAATTTGCCAACCAGCTGCACACGATCGCAGGCTTCATGAGCATCGGCCAGCCCCAGCAGGCGCAGGACTATCTGGCCAAGCTGGCGGGCACCGGGCCGCTGGCGTTCCCGGTGGACCAGGCTGAGCTGCTTCAGGATCCCTACCTGCAGGCCTTCCTGGGCGCCAAGGGCGTCGAGGCGGACGAGCGTGGCGTGAGCCTGCGCCTCGGCCCGGAATCCGTGGTCCGCGGCCACGTCACCGAACCGCAGGACGTCACCACCGTGCTGGGGAACCTGATCGACAACGCCGTGAACGCCGCCGTCGCCGGTTCGGCGGCCGAGCGCTGGGTGGAAGTGGAAGTCCTGGACGAACCGGGCATCAACGGAGGCGCCGGCACACTTCACATTGTGGTGGCGGATTCCGGTGACGGCCTGGGCACCGGACTGACAGCCGCGGAGGCCGAAGGGGTCTTCACGGAAGGCTATACGACCTCGGATCGGCCGGCGCGGGCGGGTGCCGGGCAGGGCCTGGGGCTGGCGCTGTCCCGGCAGCTCGCGCGCCGCCGCGGCGGAGACGTGCGGTTGCTCGAAGCCGGCTCCCCCGGCGGCCCGGGCGCCGTGTTCGTCGCCACCCTGCCGGGAACCACCGAATCCGGGCCAACAATGCCGGGAACCACTGAATCAAGCGGAGAGGACAACGATGTCTGAAGATTTCAGGGTGCTGATTGTCGACGATGATTTCCACGTCGCCAAGCTGCATGCCGCTTACGTGGATTCGGTGGCCGGGTTCCTGGCGCTGCCGCCGGCCGGCTCGGCGTCGCAGGCCCTGCAGGCCATCCACAGCCTGCGCCCGGACCTGGTACTGCTGGACGTCTACCTCCCGGACGCCTCGGGCCTGGACCTGCTGCACCAGCTGGACGTGGACACCGTGGTCCTCAGCGCGGCCTCGGACACGGCCTCGCTGCGCCTGGCGTTCCGTCGCGGGGCACTGGGCTACCTGCTCAAGCCGTTTACGTCCGAATCCCTCTCGCAGCAGCTGCGCTCCTATGCACGCTACCGCCGGATCCTGGCGCAGCCGGGGTCCGTCAGCCAGGAGACGGTGGAGCGCGCCAAACGCGCCCTGATCCCGGGCGACGTGGTCGCCTCGGCGCGTCCCCGTTCGGCCACCGAGGCCGCGGTGCTGGAATCCCTGGTTCCCGGTGAGCAGTATTCGGCCGCCGACGTCGCTGCCCGTGTAGGCGTGTCCCGGGCCACCGCCCAACGGTATCTGTCCGCGCTGGCGGACGACGGGGCCGTCGACATCCAGCTGCGCTACGGCACCACCGGGCGGCCCGAGCACCGCTACGGGATCCCGGCCACGGCCGGCCACTAGCCCCGGCTGGGCAGCACCGGGACACGGGCAACGCTTCTAGCTGGTCCCGTCACGCTCTTTCCGGGCTGCGGCCTGCTCCGCCTGCACGGCCCGGTAGACGTTGCCGTGAATCATGTCCGCCCCGATGCGCTCGATCACGCCGTCGCGCTCCAGGACCGCCCGAACCGCGGGTTTGAGCCGGGTCAGACGCAAGTTGACGTCCGACTCGCGGGCGAGGGTCGCGATGTCCGCCATCTTTGCTGCACCCTGGGAGTCGACGAAATTGATCCCGCCGCAGTCGAGCACAATGCCAGTGAGCCCCGGTGTTGAATGAATGACCTCGCGCAGCCGGTCCTCCAGCGCGTCGGCGGTGGCGAAGAACAGGCCGCCGTCGAACCGGATCACGGCAACGCCGGGAACGATTTCGTCGCTGGGGTGCCCATCGGCTTCACGAAAGACCTGGGTGCCCGGTTCGCGGCCCAGCGACGGCATCTCCGGGTGAGTGGCCACCCGGACGAGCCAGAAGATCGAGAGGCCGATCCCGATCACGACGCCCGCGAGCACGCCGAAGATGAGGGTGCCGATGATCGCTGCGACCGCAATCCAGAAGTCGAACCTCTGCACCCGGGCAAGCCGCCGCATCTCCGGAAAGTTCATCATGCCCATGACGACGGCCTCGATGATCAGCGCCGCCAGCACGGGCTTAGGCAGGTTCGAGAACAGCGGCGCCAGGAAGAGCAGCGTCAGCAGAACTGTGACCCCAGAAGTGAGGGAGGCAAGGCCGGTCTTCGCCCCGGAGTGGTCGTTCAGCGAGCTCGCTGACAGACTCGTCGAGACGGGCATCCCCTTGAACAGTCCAGCGGCAATGTTGGCCAGCGACTGGGCAATCGATTCCTGGTTGATGTCGATCTGGTAGCGGTGCTTGGCAGCGAACGCCCTCGCATCCCCGGCGGTCTGGGAGAAGCCGATCAGGACCACCGCCACCGCCGCGAGAGCCACGGTCCCCACGTGGTCCCACATCAGCTGGCCGTCCGGGACCTCGAGCGAGGGCAGCCCACTGGGCACGTCCCCCACCAGTGCAACCCCTTTGGCCCCGAGATCGAACAGCGCCTCAGCCAGCAATCCGCCCACCACCAGGACCAGGGCACCTGGGACTGAAGGCGCGACAGCTTTCAGCCCGAAGACGACAGCCAGGGCGATGGCTCCCACCAGTACGGTGGTCGGCTGCGCCTCGCCCAGGGTCCCCAGCCAGGACCACAGTTCCTGAATCGGGTTGGAGCCGGTGACCTCGGTACCGGTGAGCTTGGGGAGCTCCCCGATGACGACGTCGATCGCCGCGCCGAAAAGGAAGCCGGTGACCACGGCCTTCGAGAGGAACTGCGCAATCCAGCCCATCTTGAAGACGGCAAGAAGCAGGAACAGGATCCCGGCGGCGAGGGTGATTCCCGCAACGAACGAGGCGATATCTTGCTCGCCGGTGATGCCTGCCGCGAGCACGGCACTCGCGGCCACCGCCGCCAGACCCGAGCTGGGCCCCATCGAGATCTGCCGGCACGTGCCGAAGATCGCGTACACGATGGCGCCGGCGGCCGCGGCATACAGCCCGTTCTGCAGCGGAATCCCCGCGATGCCTGCATAGCCCAGGTTCTTAGGAACGATCAGGGCCGCGACGGTGACGCCGGCGATCAGATCGCCCCGCAGCCACGAGCGGTCATAGGAGCGGAACTGGCCGATGAGGGGAATCCTGGTAGGCCCCTGCCCGTGCGCCTTGGTCATGCGCCCTTCATACTCCAAGTCCGGACGTTCCGCCAGAGTCCCGGTTCCAGCAACGCGGGGTCAGCCACGGCCCAAGGGGAGCGCCGGAACGGGCGGTAAGACCCCGCGTTGGTTTCTAGCTGGCGCTCTTCTGGGCGACGAGTTCGATCTCGACGAGCATCTTGGGATCCAGGAACGGCAGCACATGCACGAGGGACAGCGTGGGACGGATGTCGCCGAAGACCTCGCCGTGGGCGCGGCCGGCCTCTTCCCACTTGCTGATGTCCGTCAGGTACAGCTTGGACTGCACCACGTCCTCGAAGCCGAAGCCGGCCTCGGCCAGCACTGCGCCGAGCTTCTGCAGGATGTAGCTGGTCTGGGCATAGAAGTCGTCGCCCACAATTCCGTCCTCGCCGCTGGCGGCGGTCGCGGAGATGTAAAGGGTGTTGTCCACCTGGACAGCCCGGGAATAGCCGAGGGCCTGTTCCCAGGTGGAGCCGGTACCGAAGGTCTTGCGCATGGTGGGCCTTTCGCAGTTGCCGCAGGGGATCGGCACAACTTTAGGTCGCCAGGGCCAAGAGCTGCCAAACCGGGTTGCTTTGTGTCGGCGGCCCTGCGCGGGGCCTCTGCCCTGGCTAGAGCTCCTGGCGGTAAACGAGCAGTTTGATGTTTGTGCCCGGCACCAGCCAGTCGCGCTCCGGCGCCCGCAGGAAGCCGGTCTTCCGGTAGAGGCCGTGGGCACTTTCCCAGCTCTCGCCCGTGGTGAGGGCCACGGCGTGGATTCCGGGCAGGGCCTTGGCGTGGTCGATGATGGCCTGGACCATGGCCTTGCCGGCGCCGCTGCGCTGGACGGACGGGTCCACCACGAGCATCCGGAACTCGAGCTCGTCGCTTTGGGCGATGTCCGCGTAGGGCTCACCGGCGACCGCCAGCGTCACGGAGCCCAGGATCCGGCCCTCGCGCTCCGCGACCCAAACCGTCGCGGCGGACGCGCGCTGCCCGACCTTCTGGATCTGCTGCATGTACGGGTGGTCGGCGCTCTCAAAATAGCCCGCCGCCAGGTAGGCGTCCCGGGTGATGCGCGCTATGGCGTCGTAATCGGCCGGAACGGCGGGGCGAATGAGGATCTGCGAAGGCACCTGTCAATGGTACGGGCGCCCGGACCGGGCCGTGCCCGGAAAAGCCGTTTCCGTGACTGAACTATCACTCGGAGGCCCATCACTCAGGAGCATCATTCGGGCCCATCATTCCGGCCAGGGCCGGCCCGGCGAGACGACGTTAGAGCGGGAACTTGCCGGAGAGTTCCAGCGGTCCGGCGCACGTCCATGCGGCGAGGCGCTCGTCGTCGGAGGGGCCGCCGGCCAGGGGGCTGGTGAGCCGCGGCCTGCGCACCCAGCAGCCTGCTTCCTCGGCGATCAGGGCCCCGGCGGCGAAGTCGTGTTCGTTGAGCCCACGCTCACCGTAGGCGTCGTGGGTGCCGTCCGCCACGAGGCAGAGGTCCAGCGCCGCCGAGCCGAGCCGGCGCATGTCGGCGAAGCCGTCCATCAGGCTGCCGAGGCCTGTGGCCTGTTCCGCCCGGACGTCGGGATCGTAGCTGAAGCCGGTGGCCAGGATCTGGCCGGTCCGGCCGGGGACCGGCCCGAAGAGGGCGGTCAGCTGGCCCTGCTCCTGGAGCCAGGCCCCCTCGCCGCGGGACGCGTAGTAGGTGCGTCCCAGCGCCGGTGCGCTGACGACGCCGGCCAGCCAGACGCCGTCGGCGTCCGCCACTGCCACGGAGGTGGCGTAGTAGACGATGTTGCGGATGAAATTGGTGGTGCCATCGAGCGGGTCGATGGACCAGCGGTAGCCGCTGGGCGCCGCCGGCAGGACGGTGCCGCCCTCCTCCCCCGTGATGATGTCCCACGGCCGGGCGGCGGTGATGACGTCCCGGACGGCGGCCTCGGCGGCGAGGTCGAAGGCCGTCACCCAGTCTCCTGAGTCGCCCTTGTTGCTGACGTCCAGGGCGGCGGTTTTCCGGGTGGCCAGGACAGCGGCCCCCGCCGCCGCGGCCGACTTGGCCAGCTCCAGCAAGGCAGGAATGCCGGGCGCGGACTCGGGAGGACCGGCGGGGCGCGTGCTCATTCGGTCGCCGCAGCCTCGACGCCGAGGAACTCGCCGTCGTCGCCAGTATCCTGGACGCCTTCCGGGACGCCGTCCGTAACGCTGTCCGCGGTGGTCCGGGCCGGCCCGTCCGCCAGCAGCGCCCGGAAGCCGTCCTCATCCAGCACCGGGACTCCGAGTTGTTCGGCCTTGTCCAGTTTGGTGCCGGCGTTATCGCCCGCCACCACGTAGCTGGTGTTCTTCGAGACCGAGCCGGCCGCTTTGCCGCCGCGGATCAGGATGGCTTCCTTGGCTTCATCGCGGCTGAAGCCCTCGAGGCTTCCGGTCACCACGATGGTCAGCCCTTCCAGGGTCCTGGGCGTGGACTCGTCGCGTTCGTCCGCCATCCGGACGCCGGCGTCCGCCCAGCGGTCCACGATGTCGCGGTGCCAGTCCTCGGCAAACCATTCGGTCAGCGCCTGGGCGATGACCGGACCCACGCCGTCGACGCTGGCGAGCTCCTCCTCGGAGGCCCGCCGGATGGCGTCCATGCTGCCGAACGCGGTAGCAAGGGCGCGCGAGGCCCGCGGGCCGACGTGCCTGATGGACAGGGCCACGAGGACCCGCCACAGCGGCTGGGACTTCGCTTTCTCCAATTCCCGGAAGAGCTTGTCCGTGGTGGCCGTGGGCTTGGACGGGGTCTTGGTGGTGGCCTTGGTGTAGAAGTAGGGCACCAGCTCGATTTCCCCCGTGCCCACGCCCTTGGAGCGCTTCTCCCGGCGGACGCGGACGTCCGCGAGCTGCTCCGGAGTGAGGTTGAACAGGGTCGCCTCGGTGGTGAGCGGCGGCGTTGCGGGCTCGGCGGGCTGGGTCAGGGCGATGGCGGCTTCCCAGCCGAGGGCCTCGATGTCGAAGGCACCGCGGCCGGCGAGGTGGAAGACGCGCTCGCGCAACTGCGCCGGGCAGGACCGGGAGTTGGGGCAGCGGATGTCCACGTCCCCTTCCTTTCCGGGGGCCAAGGGCGTGCCGCAGGCGGGGCATTCGGTGGGCATGATGAAATCGCGGACGGGCGGGTCCTGGGCGTCCCGCAGCGCCAGGACCGGGCCCACAATTTCCGGAATGACGTCTCCGGCCTTCCGCAACACCACGATGTCGCCGATCTTCACGCCCTTGGCCTTGACTACTTCCTGGTTGTGCAGGGTGGCCATTTCCACGGTGGAGCCGGCAACCTTGACTGGTTCCATCACGCCGTACGGGGTGACCCGGCCGGTGCGGCCGACGTTGACGGCGATGTCGAGCAGCTTGGTGTGGACCTCTTCGGGCGGGTACTTGTAGGCCACGGCCCAGCGCGGCACCCGGGTGGTGTAACCCAGCGCCCGCTGTGTGGCGAAGTCGTCCACCTTGATGACAATGCCGTCGATCTCGTGGGTGAGGCTGTGCCGTTTGTCGCCGTAGCGCTTGATGAAGTCCAGCACGTCCGCCAGCCCGGCGAGGACCTCGAAGTAGGGGCTCGTGGGCAGTCCCCACTCGGCGAGCTTGCGGTAAGTCTCCGACTGGCTGGCAATGTCGAGCCCCTCGCGGGCGCCGATGCCGTGGACGTACATCCGCAGCGGACGCTTGGCGGTTTCGGCGGGGTCCTTTTGCCGCAGCGAGCCGGCTGCGGCGTTGCGCGGGTTGGCCAGCGGCGCTTTGCCGGCCTCGATCAGGGCTTCGTTGAATTCCGCGAAGGCCTGGGACGGGATGAACACTTCGCCGCGGACTTCCATCTCCGCCGGGAAGCCGCTGCCGCTGAGCTGCTGCGGGATTTCCTTGATGGTCAGGACGTTGTGCGTGATGTCCTCGCCGGTGGTGCCGTCGCCGCGGGTGGCGGCCCGGACCAGCGCCCCGTCGCGGTAGAGCAGGTTGACGGCCAGGCCGTCGATCTTCAGTTCGGTGAGCCACGACGGCGGGTTGCCGCCATTGCTGCCGTTGCCGAGCTTGGCGACGCCCGCCTCGGCCTTCACCATCCAGGCCTCAAGCTCCTCGAGCGAGAAGACATCCTCCAGGCTGTACATGCGCTGCAGGTGTTGGACGGCGGTAAACGCCGCTGACACCTCGCCGCCGACTTCCTGCGTGGGCGAATCGTTGGCCACCAGTTCCGGATTCATGGCCTCGATCGTTTCCAGCCGCCGGTAAAGCTCGTCGAACTCGGCGTCGGAGATGATCGGAGCGTCCTCCTGGTAGTACGCAAAACGGTGTTTGCGGACCTGTTCCACAAGGTCCTCATACTCCGCGCGGATGTCCCCGGACGGGACCTGCCCCCCGTCGGGACCTCGAGGATCCGTGGCGTGCCCGGGGGCTGCTTCGGCTGCTTTTTCAATCCCTGCTGCGGTCTCTGCTGCGGTCTTCCCTGTGCTCACAGACCTATCCTGCCCTAGATCCACGACATTGTCCGGTCCAGGGGTAGGGCCCCGGGCCGGCCCATGGTCCGGTCAGGGGTCCGGTCGTGGGGCCGGTCAAGGGGCCGAGGTCAGACGGGCGCATCCTCGTTTGCAGTCCGGGCGTCGACCACGATCGCCGTGATGTTGTCCCGGCCGCCGCTGCGCAGTGCCGCCTGGATCAGTTCGTCTACCGCCGCCTGGGGGTCCGCTTCGGCCGCAAGGATGCCGGCAATCTGCTCATCGCCCAGTTCCCCGTTGAGCCCGTCGGAGCAGACCAGGATCCTGTCGCCGTCTTCGAGGGGCAGCAGCCAGTAGTCGGCCTCGGAGTCGTGTCCGGTTCCCAGGGCTCGCGTCACGACATGCCTGCGCGGATACACGGCGGCCTCGGCTTCGGTGATCTGCCCGGTGTCAAGGAGTTCCTGCACCTCGGAATGGTCCACACTGATCTGGGCGAGCTGGCCGTGGCTGTACCGGTAGGTGCGTGAATCACCGATGTTGAGGACAAGCCAGTACGGAACGTCCAGCTGTTCCACCACCACGACGCCGGACAAGGTGGTTCCGGCGCGGGATCCGGTGGCGTGACGGATGCCGGCGTCAGCCATGAGCAGGTACTCCTGGAGGATGTCCGCCGTCGCGTCCCGGCTGCCGGTCTTGAACTGTGGCAGCTCGGCCAGGGTGCGCACGCAGATGCCGCTGGCAACTTCGCCCGCCTCATGCCCTCCCATGCCGTCCGCCACGGCGAAGACGGGGTCTGCGGCAATGAAGGAATCCTCGTTCGCCTCCCGGCGCAGTCCCCGGTCCGTGCCGTACCCGCAGCGCAGGCGCGGTCCCCGTTTCCCGTCCGACGGCGGGAAGGGGGCGTCTGGCGTTGGGTTCATGGCGGTCCTCAATGAAGTGGTGCGCGGCTGCGGTGGTGCGCGAGGGTTGACGGCGGTCACAAACCCGGCCGGATCGCAACTGCCGGTCCGACTATTGCATATGCGCCGCACAACTGAGAAGCCCGCCACGGGCTACCGCCGGGCTGATCCGGCGATCAGTCCAGGATCAGGCCCCGGCCGCTGCCGGGCTGCAGCTGCACCGGGTGGATTTCACCGAACCCGCGGACGTCCTCGGCCGGGCGGGGCACGAGGACGAAGCGTTCGTCCTGCTCCAGCGCGGCCGCGGTCATCGAATCCACCAGTACCGTTCCGGGGTCCGCGAGGGCCGTCAGGCGGGCGGCGAGGTTGACGGTGGGTCCGTAGATGTCGCCGAGGCGGGAGAGGATGCGGCCCCAGACCATGGCCACGCGGGCCTGGGGCAGGATCTCGTCCTCGGTGAAGGCACGGCACAGTGCCAGGGAGATCTCGGCGCCGGCCGCGGGGGTCTCGGCAATGTAGAGGACTTCGTCGCCGACGGTCTTGACCAGCCGGCCGCCGCCGACGGAGATGATTTCGGCACATTTGTTCTCGAAGCGCTGCACCAGCTGGGCGAGGGTTTTCTCGTTCATCCGGCGGGACAGGCTGGTGTAGGACACCAGATCGGCGAAGCCAACGGCCCGGGCCAGCGGCAGCGGCGAATCGTCCTCGTCGCCTTCGCGGCCCTCTTCGCTGGACTGCAGTCCGGCCTCGGCCCGGACGGCCAGGCGCTGCACACCGGCGTTGAGCTGCCGGCGCCAAGAATAGACGAGCATTTCCTCGAGGGCGTCAATAAGGTTCGGCAGCTCGCTGACCAGCCGCTTGCGCGCGACGGCGTCCGGCACGCCCTGTTCCTGGACCATGTCCTCCACCAGGGCCTCGATCTGCCACACGACCATCCGGTCGGTCATCTGACCGATGGCCCGGGTGATGGAGATGGCGGCTTCCTCCGTGAGCTTGCCGTCACGCACGAGGTCCACGATGGTGGACAGGGCGGACTGGTCGCGCTCGGTGAAGGCCACATCCTCATCCCCGAGGTTGGGAAAGCCGAGGGCGCGCCAGAGTTTCCGGGCAGAGAGCAGCGAGAGTCCGGCGCCGGCGGCGACTTCACGGCGCCGGAGCTTGCGTTCGCCGCCCAGCAGGCGGGCTTCGAGGGCCTTGGCGGCAAGCCGTTCGGCGGACATCGTTCCAGTAGGCGGAGTGGCAGGTTCCGGGGCGCGCTCGAATTCGGGTTCGGCGGGTTCAGATTCGGATTCGGCGGGTTCGAATTCGGCTTCGGGACCGATGAGCGCGCCGGCTTCAGTGTCGAAGGCGGTCTCGGCGCCGCTGCCGGGCGCAGCCGGACCGGCGACGTCTTCGGACTCCCGGGGCAAATCAGGGGCAGCGAGGTCGATGTCCTGGTGGACGTTCTCAGCGTTCATCTCTTCCACCTTCTCTCGTCTCCCATGGCCAGGCCTCGCCCGGGTTGTAGGTCATGCCATCGGCCCCGAACACCTCGTCCTTGGGGAGATCGCCGATAGCGTCCAGCATGAAGTTGCGGAATGTCGCGACCTCCGGGACATCTGGGACCACCATTCCAACGGGGTACCCGGTCTCCAAGGATATATTCCCGGAGCGCAATAGCCGCTGCAACAACGATTGCTCAATGGCCACATGGCGGACGGCGGCGAGGGCAACCTGTTCATCGCGCCGCCGTAACATGCCGTACCGGGTAACTAAGCGCTGGCTGGTCAGGATGTAGCGGGTGGCGTGCCACGCAATGACCCGCGGGAGGCAGTAGCCCACCAGCACCCACGCCGCCAACCCCAGGCACACGGCAACCAGCCAGGGCGTCCAGTCCTTGGGGATGAGCGGAATGAGCCGCGCCGGCCCGCCCTTGACAACCCAGGCGCAGGCGTAGGCCGCCAAGGCCGGAACGACAATGAACATCAGCCCCGGGACAATGAGCATCCTGGGCTGGGGCCGGGTCACCACAATCACTTGCTCTCCCGGCAGGAGCACTTTACGCATAACCGCTTTCCGCGCCGCCGCGGCCGTCGCCCTGCCCGCCGGTTCCGGCCGGGTTCCACGGCCTCAGGTGCACGACGTCGCCGGCCGTCACCACATGCTCATGGCCCGCTGCGTCGACCACCAGGAGCGAACCGTATTCGTCCAGGCGCGTGGCGTGGCCAATAATCTCGTGATCGCCCGGGAGCTGGGCACGGACCTGCTTGCCGAGGGTCGACAGCAGGTGTTCCACCCTCTTATGCAGCGACGGGCCGCCGGCCATGCCGGCGGAGGGGTCGCCGTCGGCGTTGCAGAAACTCCGGTAGAGGGTGGCGAAGCGGGACAGGTAGCTCTTCAGGAGCTCCGTCCGGTCCACCGTGTCCGGATTCTCCAGCAACACGGACGTGGCGGTGGGGACCGGGAGCTCGGGCTCGGTCAGCGTGACGTTCAGGCCCGTTCCCAGGATGACCGGGGGCGTGCCGGCGCCGCCGAGCGGACCGAGCTGGGCCAGGATGCCTGCGATCTTCCGGCCCCGCACCAGGACGTCGTTGGGCCATTTGAGTTCCGCCGGAAGGCCAGCCGTTTCCGTCAGGGCCTCACGCAGGGCAAGGGCGGCCAGGAGGGAGAGCCAGGAGTAGCTGTGGGTCGGCAGCGGCCGGCCGGCCGCGTTGACGGGCCGCAGCACCAGCGAGACGGAGACGGAGCTGCGGGCCGGCGCCTCCCAGCGGCGGTCGAGCCGGCCGCGCGCGGCGCTTTGGTACTCGGCGGTAAGCACCGACAGGTCCGGCCAGGCGGTGGGATCCTCGGTCACGCCGCGGAGGAGATCGGCATTGGTGGAGCCGGTGGACTCAACCACCGTCAGCCGCGGAATTCCGTTGGCGGACAGGAACGCCTCATCGCTGAGGGCACTCAGGTCGAGGTGCGGACGGTCCGGGGTTTCCTGCACGGCTTCCATGCTTGAATCCTACCGAGGAAAGCGCACCGAGGCTCCCGCCCCCGTTGACTCAAAACCTCTGCTGAAACTCCCCACCTTTGGCCGGCATGTCCGGCGGGTCGGCCGGACACGCCGGGGATTTTCGGCGTCAGATCCTCAAAGCAGGGGAATTTCCGCAGGGCAGGCGGCCGAAAACACTCAGCAAGTTCAGAGGAAGATGTCCGGCACCAGCTGATCCTCCGGCGCGCCGAGGCTGTACGGGCTGAAGTCCGTTACCCCTGCCGCCGCCAGAACTTCTTCATCCGTGTAGAAGTTTCCGCTCCGGCTGCCGTGAGCCGGGACCGCATTGGCGCCAGTCAGCACGGCGTGGGCGGCGTCGGCCATGATTTCGGGGCTGCGGGCGCCCTTGACGATTCTGTCGCCGCCGGGCATGTTGCGGATCGCCGCGGTGTCGATCAAGGTACAGGGCCAGAGCGAGTTCACGGTGACGCCGTCGGCCTTGAGTTCCTCGGCCAGCCCCAGCGTGGTCAGGCTCATGCCGTATTTCGCCATGGTGTAGGCCAGGTGCAGGCCGGCCCACTTGGGGTCCAGGTTCAAGGGCGGGGAGAGCGTGAGGATGTGCCCGGCCTCGGATGCCCGCAGGGCCGGCAGCGCCATCTTCGAGAGCAGGAAAGTGCCACGGACGTTGATGTCTTGCATGAGGTCGTAGCGCTTCATGTCCACGTCGTCGGTCGCGGAGAGATCGATCGCCGAAGCATTGTTAATGACGACGTCGATCCCGCCAAAGCGGTCCACAGCGGCGCCGACAGCGCCGGCGACGTCGGCGTCGTTGCGGACGTCGCCGACCAGCGGCAACGCCTGGCCGCCGGCGGCCTCGATCTGTTCGGCGGCGGTGTACACGGTACCCTCCAGCCTGGCGTGCGGCTGGCCGGTCTTGGCCATCAGGACGATGTTGGCGCCGTCCCGGGCTGCGCGGAGCGCGATCGCCAGGCCGATGCCGCGGCTGCCCCCGGAGATGAGGACAGTGCGGCCCTGGAGGGAACCGGCGGCCTGGTACGGCCCTGCGGCGGTGCCCGAAGCATCATTGCTTGAAGTCATGCCCACACTCTAGCGGACTGATGTTACTGACGGGTAACAAGGCGGTGCGGGAGCTTCGCGGCGGGAAAATTGTAGGTTCCCTACAGCGGCACCTGCCAATACCGTCACTAGACTTGCCAGCAGAGCCCTGCTTTTGTGGATTCCAGCCAAAGGACACAGCAGACGGGCGCCGTACAACTTAGCAACAGAGCCGGAGACACTTGATGAGCCACGATCTGACCACGACTGCGGGAAAGATTGCAGATTTCCGCGACCGCCAGGCCCGTGCCGAGCAGCCCTCCGGTCCGGAAGCGATCGCCAAGCAGCACGCGCGCGGCAAGAACACCGCCCGCGAGCGCATCGACCTGCTGCTGGACGCCGGCTCCTTCGTCGAATTTGACGCGCTGGCCGTGCACCGCTCCACCGCGTTTGGCATGGAGAAGAAGAAGCCGCTGGGCGACGGGCTCGTCTCCGGCTACGGCACGGTGGACGGCCGCCCGGTCGCGGTCTACAGCCAGGACTTCTCCGTCTACGGCGGCTCGCTGAGCCAGGTCAACGGCGAAAAGATCGTCAAGGTCCAGGAGTTCGCACTGCGCAACGGCTGCCCGGTGGTCGGGATCCTCGACGGCGGCGGTGCCCGCATCCAGGAGGGCGTCGCCTCCCTGGCCATGTTCGCGGACATCTTCCGCAACAACGTCCACGCCTCCGGAGTCGTCCCGCAGATCTCCCTCATCATGGGCCCCTCCGCCGGCGGCGCGGCGTACTCCCCCGCCCTGACCGACTACGTGGTCATGGTGGACAAGACCTCCCACATGTTCATCACCGGCCCCGACGTCATCAAGACCGTCACCGGCGAAGACGTGGACATGGAAACCCTCGGCGGTGCCCGCCAGCACAACGCCAACACCGGCACCTCGACGTACCTGGCCTCCGACGAGGCCGACGCGGTCGAGTTCGTCCGCGAACTGCTGGACTTCCTGCCCTCCAACAACCTCGCCGAAGCTCCGGCGCTGGAGCATTCCCAGGAGCTGGAGGTCGACGACGACGACCTCGCCCTGGACGCGCTGATCCCGGACTCGGCCAACCAGCCGTACGACATGCGCAAGGTCATCGAGCAGATCGTCGATGACGCTCACTTCCTGGAGATGCAGTCCCTCTACGCCCCGAACGTCATCATCGGCTACGGCCGGGTTGAGGGCCACACGGTAGGCATCGTTGCCAACCAGCCCATGCAGTTCGCCGGCACCCTGGACATCGCGGCATCGGAAAAGGCCGCCCGCTTCGTCCGGCACTGCGACGCCTTCAACATCCCCATCATCACGCTCGTGGACGTCCCGGGCTTCCTGCCCGGCAAGGACCAGGAGTTCCAGGGCATCATCCGCCGCGGCGCGAAGCTGCTCTACGCCTACGCCGAGGCCACCGTGCCCAAGCTGACCGTGATCACCCGCAAGGCCTACGGCGGGGCCTACATTGTGATGGGCTCCAAGAAGCTCGGCGCGGACCTCAACCTCGCCTGGCCCACCGCCCAGATCGGCGTCATGGGCGCCCAGGGCGCAGTGAACATCCTGTACCGCCGTGAACTCGCCGCGGTGGCAGAGAACGGCGGCGACGTCGAGGCCAAGCGCGCCGAGGTGATCCGCCAGTACGAGGAAGAGCTGCTCAACCCCTACCAGGCCGCCCAGCTCGGCTACGTGGACGCCGTCATCGCACCGTCCGAGACCCGGGTGCAGATCATCAAGGGCCTGCGCGCCCTCCGGGACAAGCGGGCCGCCCTGCCCGCCAAGAAGCACGGGAACATCCCGCTGTGATCCCCACCGGTCCAGCCAGCACCCCCCTCGAGCCAGCCACCGGGCCAGAGGCCACACCCGAGGTCCTGTTCTCCGTCGCCAAGGGAGAACCGACGCCGGAAGAGCTGGCGGCGCTGACCGCCGTCGTGCTGACCCTGGGGCAAGCCCAGCAGGCCGCCCCGGAAAAGCCCGGTGTCCGGCACTGGGTCCGCCGGCAGCAGCTTCGGCTGGCACCCAGGCCCGGCCCGGAAGCCTGGCGCCGCAGCCTCGGCTGAGCGTCCTCGGCTGGGCGGCAGCCTGTTTCTTACCCGGCCCCGGAAAAAAGTTCAGTGACTCTTTCATAACCACCGCGACCGGGCTAGTCTCGTCGGGTGACTACCGAAATCATCGCCTCAGACAACACTGCCCCCGCGCGCCCGCAGACCGCCATTGACGCCGTCGCCGACGCCTACACGGACACCCTGATCCGGCTCAACCCGAGCTTCGCCACCGAGCTCGGCCTGCCCGGGCACGAGACCGAGTACCAGGACTTTTCCCCCTCCGGCCACGAGGAATTCGCGGCCGCCGCGCGCGAGGCCCTCGCGGCGCTGGACGGGCTGGAGCCGGTTGACGACGTCGACGCCGTCACCCTCGACGCCATGCACGAGCGGCTGGGCCTGCAGCTGGAAATCCACGAATCGGGCTGGCACACGGCCGATCTGAACAACATCGCGTCCCCGTCCCAGGACATCCGCGCGATCTTTGACCTTATGCCGACGGACACCGCCGGGCAGTGGGGGCACATCGCGGGCCGGGCCCACAATGTCCCCGCCGCGATCGACGGGTACATCGAGTCGCTGCGTTCGGCGATGCAGGACGGCAAGGTGGCCGCTGCCCGCCAGGTGTCGATCGTGATCGAGCAGGCCACCAAGCACGCCGCGGAAGACGGCTTCTTCGCGAAGCTCGCCGCCGGCGCCAAGACCGCGGAGGGCCCGCTCCCGGCGGAACTGCAGTCCCAGCTCGACGCCGGCACGGCCGCCGCCCGGGTGGCGTACTCCCGGCTCGCTGGCTTCCTCGAGGCCGAACTCCTGCCCGTCGCCCCGGCCAAGGACGCCGTGGGCCGCGAGCGCTACGCCTTGGCGTCCCGGGACTTCCTCGGCGCCACCGTGGACCTGGAGGAGACCTACGCGTGGGGCGTCCAGGAACTCGACCGCCTCATCGCCGAACAGGAACGAGTAGCCGGGGAAATCCGGCCCGGCGCCACAGTCGAGGAAGCCAAGGAGATCCTGAACAACGATCCCGCCCGCCAGCTCAAAGGCACCGACGCCCTCCAGGCCTGGATGCAGGAACTTTCCGACAAAGCCGTCGCGGAGCTCGCCGGCGTCCACTTCGAGATCCCGGACGTCATGAAAACGCTGGAGTGCCGGATCGCACCCACCGACGAGGGCGGCATCTACTACACGGGCCCCTCGGAGGACTTCAGCCGTCCCGGCCGGATGTGGTGGTCCGTGCCGGCCGGCGAAGACACCTTCACCACCTGGGCCGAAACCACCACGGTGTATCACGAGGGCGTACCCGGCCACCACCTCCAGGTTGCTACCGCCACCTACCGCCGCGAGCTGCTGAACAAGTGGCGCCGCAGCGTGTGCTGGACCTCGGGCCACGGGGAAGGCTGGGCGCTCTATGCGGAGAGGCTCATGCAGGAACTCGGCTACCTCGGCGATCCGGGCGACCACATGGGCATGCTGGACATGCAGCGCATGCGTGCGGCCCGCGTGGTGTTCGACATCGGCGTGCACCTGGAGCTTGAGGTCCCCAAGCGCTGGGGCAGCGGCATCTGGACAGCGGACAAGGGTTTTGAGTTCCTCCGCGCCAACCTGCCGATCAGTGAGGGCCAGCTGAAGTTCGAGTTCACGCGCTACCTGGGCTGGCCGGGACAGGCACCGTCCTACAAGGTGGGCCAGCGGCTCTGGGAGCAGATCCGGGCAGAGCTGGAATCCCGCCCCGGCTTCGACCTCAAGGCCTTCCACACAAAGGCCCTGAACATCGGCTCGGTGGGCCTCGACACCCTCAAGCGCGCGCTGCTGGGGTAGGTCGCGTTCCGCGCGAACCGAAACTCGGCATGGCAGTTCGCGGCAGTGTTTCCCAAAAAACACTGCCGCGAACTGCCATCTCGCGTGACCGGCGGCGCCCGGGACGAGACAATCACCACATTCCGCCCGGGAATAACTTCACAATCGGGCAGTCTTCCGGCAGAATTCCCGGGATTTGGCCGTCGCGGCGAAAATACCGCCGCGTAACATTTCTCAACATCCGTTGGTCATGCTATTCGTGACGGTCCTAGCGTGTTCCGGTGACCACTCAGACAAGCACCCCCGCACCTGCTGGAAAGACCGGGTTCCAGCTGCCCAAATGGGCCGGCTCGTTCGGCTTCCAGATCATCGCCGCCCTGATCGTCGGCCTGGGCCTTGGCCTGCTGGCCAAGTACACCGGCAGCACCAAGGCAAACCCCAACGCCCTCGGCACAACGCTGCAGACCATCGGCTCGAGCTACGTCTCGCTGCTGCAGACCGCCGTGGTCCCCCTGATCTTCACCGCCGTCGTCAGCTCAATCTCCAACCTGCGCGCCGTTTCCAACGCGGCCCGGCTGGCCTGGAACACGCTGCTCTGGTTCGCGATCACCTCGCTGATTGCCGTGCTGATCGGCATCGGCCTGGGCGTGCTGCTGCAGCCCGGTGCCGGCACCGGCATCAGCCAGGAAGCGAAGTACGCCGGCAAGTCCGGTGACTGGTGGGCCTTCCTCACCGGGCTGTTCCCGAAGAACTTCCTGGGCCTCGGCGCGAGCACCACGGTCACCGACGGCGTCGCCACCACCGCCGTGAGCTTCAACGTCCTCCAGATCCTCGTGATCGCGATCGCCGTCGGCATCGCCGCGCTCAAAGTGGGCAAGGCGGCCGAACCCTTCCTGGCCCTGAACGCGTCCGCCCTCGCCGTCATCCAGAAGGTCCTCTGGTGGATCATCCGGATCGCGCCGCTGGGCACCGTGGGTCTGATCGGCAACGCCGTGGCCGTCTACGG
Source organism: Arthrobacter sp. P1_B3 (assembly GCF_056406615.1). Lineage (NCBI taxonomy): Bacteria > Bacillati > Actinomycetota > Actinomycetes > Micrococcales > Micrococcaceae > Arthrobacter > Arthrobacter sp. P1_B3. The sequence continues at coordinate 254,588 of NZ_JBFTZV010000005.1, forward strand.
CTGGGACACCATCGGCTCGCTCGGCAAGTTCACTGTGGCGATCTACATCGGCCTGGCTCTTGTGCTGTTCGTGGTCTACCCCGCCCTGGTCCGCAGCCACGGCCTGTCTGTCAGGCAGTACTTCTCCGGCGTGTGGCCGGCCGTGCAGCTGGCCTTCGTCTCGCGCTCCTCGATCGGCACGCTGCCGCTGACCCAGCGCGTGACCGAGCGGAACCTGGGCGTGCCCCGCGCCTACGCCTCCTTCGCGGTGCCGCTCGGCGCGACCACCAAGATGGACGGCTGCGCCGCGATCTACCCGGCCGTGGCGGCGATCTTTGTGGCCCAGTTCTTCGGCATCCAGCTGGACTTCACCCAGTACCTGCTGATCGCGCTGGTGTCCGTCCTCGGCTCCGCCGCGACCGCCGGCACCACGGGCGCCGTCGTCATGCTGACGCTGACACTCTCCACGCTGGGACTGCCGCTGGCCGGCGTCGGCCTCCTGCTGGCCATCGACCCGATCCTGGACATGGGCCGCACCGCCGTCAACGTGGCCGGGCAGGCCCTGATCCCGGCGATCGTGGCAAAGCGCCAGGGCATCCTGGACGAAGCGCTGTACAACGCGCCGCGCAACGGCGACCCGTTCAGCGACGACGTCGACACGTCCGCCGTTGATCCGTCCGCTGCCGCAGCTCCCGCGAGTGGACGGGACGAACGCGAACTGGCCGACGCGAAGGCGTAGCTGCTGAACGAGCGTTTTACAGGAAGCGTGTACAGGAGAAGTCCCCGGGAACCCCCGGGGACTTCTCTGGTTTTAACCAACGTTGACCTAAATCCATCGGCCCAAATCCACCGGCCCAATTCCACAGCAGCCTAGCGGCCGCCGATCACACCCTTTTCGGCGGCCTTGGTGACGGCATCCGCTTCTGCCTGGGTCAGGGTGCCGTCCTTGACGGCCTGGTCCAGCCGGGGCTTCAGGGCTGCCGCGTGCTTGGCCTGCTCGGCGGTGCGCAGTTCCTCCAGGGCGGCAGTGACCTTGGCTTCATCGATGCCGAGCGACTTCGCCAGGGAAGCGGCCAGGGCCTTCTCCATCGCGGCACGGTCCGGTTTCTGTCCTGGCTGCCCGGGGGCCGGCGCGGTGGTGGGCTTGTTGGCTTCGCGGAAGGCCTTCAGGGCGTCGGCGACCTTGGCCTCGTCGACACCCAGCTTGGCCGCGAGCTCCTTGGCGCGGGCGCCGAACTCCGCGCCGCCGTGGCCGTGGCGTCCACCGCGCATGCCGTAGCCGTCGGCAGGGTTGGTCCCGGGGGCACTCGAGCTGGGGGTGGGGGTGGGGGTGGGCGCCGTGGTCGCGGAGGCCATCCCGGCGACTCCGAGCCCGGCGCCCAGTGCGACGGCCGCCGCCCCGAGGCCGAGCGCGATTTTGGTTGTGCGTGACATGTGCTGTCTCCTGATCTGCGCAGTGGTGACGGCGCTTGAAGCTGATGGTTCTGCTCCGCGAGCACCTCCAGTCTGCACCCGCCCCAGCAGGGATAGCTGTTTCCCAGCTTTCACTTTCCTGTGAATCCGGCAGGGATACTGTGCAGCATGGCGCCGGTCGCGCGGGCGGCAAAAGTGGGTAGGCTCCGGGCATGCTGATCGTGACATCGAACGACATTCCGGGCATCGGATCGACGCCGTCTTCGGCGAAGTCATGGGCCTATTCCGGCGGCACGGCCAATTCAGGCGGCCAGACCAATTCAGGCGGCACGAAGGTCCCGCTCAAGCCCTGATTCCAGGCCTACCGGTCTCCCCGAAAATACTTGCGCAGAGTGCAAACATGCACGTAGTGTAAGCGCGTGTCCACACCACCACCTCCTTCCGCCGCCCAGGCTTCGCCATCCGGTGAGTCCGGCGAATCCGGCGCCGCACCGCCATCGCGCCGCGAACTGAATAAGGCGGCCACCCGGCAGGCCATCACGGCCGCCGCCATGGACTTGCTCCGCACGCGGGGTCCCGGAAACTTCACGGTGGAGGACATTGCCGAGGCAGCCGGCATATCCCGCCGCACGTTTTTCAACTACTTCGCCAGCACCGAAGTGGTCATTGCCTCGGTGACCCACGGGTTCCTGGACACGGCACTCCAGCAGTTCCGGCTCCGCCCTGCTGGCGAGCCCATCCTGGAATCTGCGCGGGCGGCCCTGGTTGAACTCGCCGACCCCATGACAGTGGCGCCCCTAGCCGAGCTGTACAGCATGGGCCAGGCGAACCCGATGCTCAGCCGTTCCGAACTGGAAGCCTGGGACCACTGCACCGTTGAGATCATCGACGCCGCCCGTGAGCGCTTCGCCCAGGGCTCCGGCGTCGAGATCGACGAACTGTACCTCCGCGCCCTCGCGGGCTCCATCATCTCGTGCGGAAAGGCCGCCATGGATGTCTGGTTCGCCCGGTGCGGCGGCGACCTCAGCCCGGATTCCCTGTCCATCCTGCGCCAGCTCCTCATTGATTCCATGAGCTTGCTCGGCTCCGGTTTCGCATCACACTCCCCCGCCACCCCTTCCCAAGATCGGCACTGACATGGCCCTATTGCTCTACCGTCTCGGCAAGTTTTCCTACCGCCACCGTTGGCTCGTCATCTCCCTCTGGCTCGCCGTCCTGGTGGCCGTCGGCGGCGCGGCGGCGGCCTTTCACGGCACCATGTCCAACAACTTCCAGATTCCGGGCACTGAAACCCAGCAGATGGCGGACAAGCTGAAGCGGGAACTGCCCAAGTCCTCGGGCGGCTCGGCCGGCATCGTGTTCGAGTCAAAGGACGGCCAGTTCACCCAGGCCGGCAAAGACGCGGTCTCGGCTGCCCTGGCCAAGCTGAAAACCCTTCCCGACGTTCAGGGCACCGTGGACCCGTTCGCCACCCAGGCCCAGCTGGACAAGGCCGTCGCGGACCTTGCCGCCGGCGAGCAGCAGGCCTCCGCAGGCAAAGCGCAGCTGGACGCCTCAGCCGCCCAGCTGGCCGCTGGCAAGTCCAAGCTGGCCGCCGCCGAGGAGCAGATGACCGCGGCCGGCATGTCCGCCGGGGCCATCGACGCCCAGCTCGGCCAGCAGAAGGCTGCCCTCGCCGCCGGACAGGAAAAGCTCGACGCCGGGACCAAAGAACTTGAGGCCGGCGCGGCGAAGCTCGCTCTCGCCATGCGCCAGCTTGAAGCCTCGCAGGGCATGCGGTTCGTTTCCGAAGACGGCACGGCGGCGATCGCACAGGTCCAGTTCAAGACCTCGATCAACGGGCTGGCCCCCGAAGTCCGCCATCAGGTCCAGGACATCGCCCACGAAGTCTCTTCTGCCGGCGTGACCGCACTGGCCAGCAAGGAAATCACCGAGGACGTCTCGGAGCTGTTCGGCATCTCCGAGATCCTCGGCATTGCCATTGCGGCCCTGGTGCTCATCGTCATGCTGGGAACCCTCATCGCCGCCGGTCTCCCCCTGCTGATGGCCCTGGTCGGTGTGGCCGTGGGCGTCGGCGGCACCTTCGCGCTCAGCAGCGCCGTCGACATGAGTTCCATCTCCCCGATGCTGGCGCTCATGCTGGGCCTCGCCGTCGGCATCGACTACTCGCTCTTCATCGTCAACCGGCACCGCGGCCAGCTCCTGGCCGGCATGGACGGGGAGGAATCCGTCGCCCTCGCCACCGGCACCTCCGGCAACGCCGTGCTGTTCGCGGGCCTGACGGTCATCATCGCCCTTGCGGCCCTCGTTATTCCGGGCCTTCCCTTCCTGGCCGTCATGGGCCTGTCGGCCGCCGCAACGGTGGCAGTCGCCGTCGTCGTCGCCCTGACCCTCACCCCTGCCATGCTGTCCCTGATCGGGCCCAGGCTCATTTCCCGCCGCGTCTGGGCCAAGGCGGAGAAGCACAACGCCGCCCCCGGCCACGAAAGCGCGGACCGTGCCCGCGACGAACGCCGCAGCAAACAGGGCTGGGGCGGCCTTGTCACCCGGCACCCGGTCCTGGCGCTGCTGGCCGGTGTCCTGCTGTTGGGCATCGTGGCGCTGCCGGCCAGCCAGTTGCGCCTCGCGCTGCCCGACGGCGGGTCCGAGCCCGTTGAGTCGCAGGCGTTCAAGGCCTACGACGTCACCGGCCGCAGCTTCGGCGAAGGCATGACAGGCCCGATCGTGGTGGTGGGCGACTTCCCCGTCGGCCTGAGCGAGGACGAAGCCACGGCAAAGCAGCTCGACGTCGCCGGCATCCTCCGCGGCACGGCCAACGTCACCGCAGCCGTTCCGGTGGCATTGAGCGAGGACCGCCGCACCGCGGTGTTCCAGGTCATTCCCAAGGAGGGCCCCGCCAGCGCCAGCACCGTCAAGGTGGTCTCCGAGCTCCGCGCCGAAAAGGACCGTATCAAGGACTCCACCGGTGTCAGCATCGGCCTCACCGGCCAGACGGCCGGTGAGGCCGACGTCTCCACAAAGCTCGGCGACGCCCTGCCCCCGTACCTGGGCATCGTCGTCGGACTGTCGCTGATCCTGCTGCTGCTCGTGTTCCGCTCGATCGTCGTGCCGCTGCTGGCCACGGGCGGCTTCCTGCTCTCGCTGGCGGCCGCCTTCGGAGCCGTCGTCGCGGTTTACCAGTGGGGCTGGCTGGGTCCCGTTTTCGGCGTCGAAAACCCGGGCGCAGTGCTGAGCTTCCTGCCGATCATCCTGATCGGCGTGCTGTTCGGCCTGGCCATGGACTACCAGGTGTTCATCACCTCCGGCATGCGCGAATCATTCATGCACGGGGAATCGGCCAAGCATGCGGTCCGCACCGGCTTCAGCCATGCCGCGACCGTGGTCACCGCCGCCGCGATCATCATGGTCAGCGTGTTTGCCGGCTTCATCTTCTCGCACCTGAACATGGTCCGGCCGCTGGGCTTCGCGATGGCCTTCGGTGTCCTGGTGGACGCGTTTGTGGTCCGCATGACGATTGTCCCGGCTGTGATGTACCTGCTCGGCGATAAGGCGTGGTGGCTGCCCCGCTGGCTGAACCGGATCCTGCCGGACGTGGACGTTGAAGGTGCGAAGCTCGGGCCCGCGGCTTCGGCCTCAGCCTCGGCCGACAGCGAGCCCGAGCCGGAGGAGATCGGCGCGCGCTGACACTCACGGTTGGCCGGTGAGTCGCCCCAAAATCGAGTTGCCCTGAAGCCGAGTTGCCCTAAAGCCGCCCGCTGATCATTCCGATCGGCGGGCGGCTTTTTTGTGCGTGCAAGCCTGGACAGCTTGAGATCCGTTCGACGCCGGTTCCCCGCCAACGCCGCAGCGGTCACATTCTGCTCATCACCTTCTGCCATCCGGCCGGAAAGCAAGCCCTGTCGGTAGTAACTCCGGCATGGAAACTTTCCTCTGGCCGGGCTGTGAGTCCACTCACGGTGAGACCAACGTGACTGTGCTCGTGCCAGGTGCGGGGTACAAGGTCGAAGCGCCTCTTCTTTACTGGCCTGCAGAACAGTTGAGAGACCGCGGCTGGCAAGTGCAGGCAATTCGCTGGACCGACGATGATGAACCTGGGGATGACCCCCACGGGTTCGCGGCTCGTGCAGTTCAACAGGCGTTCGCCGAGTTTCCGCACGCCGACCATCGACTCATCGTGGCCAAGTCGTTTGGCACGTTCTCCATTCCTTGGGCAGAAGAGGCTCAAGTGCCAGCTATTTGGCTCACTCCTATCCTCACGGATGACGTCATTCGGCGGACACTTGCTGAAACAAGTAATCCGGATCTGCTCATCGGTGGATCCAAAGACAAGTCTTGGGCAACCGCTGCGTTGTCAGAAACCGCACCGACGTTCGTTGACATTCTGGACGCCAATCACTCGTTGGAAGTCCCGAACGACTGACGTGCCTCCTTGGCCGCGCACGTTCAGGTGTTCACTGCCATTGAGCGATTCCTAACCAGCCGACTCGTCGAACCGTCCCACTTCCTTCACCGGTAGAAAGTGCTTCTCAAACCACGTCAAGCCTCCGGGCCGCTCAGGCCGCCAGTGAGCCTGAGGGCCGCATACGCTTGAGCGTCTTCGTGCGGTGGCGCTCGTCGCGGCGCTGGCGGCGGGAATCCGCGCTCGCTTCGCCGGCAGGCGATCCTGGCAACGGTGGCGCGGTGGAGTTGTAGGTGTGGCCTGTCGGTGTCGTCAGCTGGAGGGTGTGGCGGGGACCGGGTGCGGGGCGGGCTCTCCAGCCGGGGGTTTCTTTGGTGTGGTTGCAGGCTTCGCAGAGGCCGGCGCCGTTGTCCGTGGTGGTCGGGCCGCCGGTGTGCCAGGGAATGATGTGGTCCAGGTGGCGGATGGGCGCGTCGCAGTAGGGGGTGCGGCAGGTGTCGTCGCGGGCCTGGATGAAGCGGCGCAGGCCGGGCGGGAAGAGCCGGGCGCGGGAGTCCATGCCGACGAGGTCGCCGGACCCGGGGTGGGTGTAGAGCCGCCGGAGCCAGAGTCGGAACGCGGGGTCATCGCCGCTCCCGGCGGTGCCGCCCGGTCCAGGGCGACCGCCGGACTGGCCGTCATCGTTTCTGTCCGTGTTCGGGGCCGCGGCGCCGGGTCCAGGGGGACTGCCGCCGTCACCGCTGTGGGCGCCGGCCGTGCCGTTGATGAGGGTGCGGGCCCAGGCGGCGGGGACGGTGCCGTAGCCGGGGAGCCGGGCGGGTTCGGCGCCGGCCTGGAAGAGGGTGCGGTCGGTGATGACGAGCTGGATCTCGACCCCGCTGATCCCGCCCGGGGTCCCGGTGGTGCGTTCGACCAGGGCATCGGCCATGAGCTGCCCGCGGCCCCTCGGGTCCCCGGCGGCGCGGAGGGTGTCGGCGTGCCCGCTCAGCGCCTTGTAGACGGCGACGCCTTGGGCCACGGACAGCAGGGCGGTCAGATGACACATGGTGTCGGGGGCCGGGCGGAGGCTGACGTGCCGCTCGGTGGCGGCGTGCGCGGCGCGCTGGGTCACGGAGCGGGGGTCACGCCGGTACGCGGCGGCCCGGGCCGCGGCGACCAGGGACCGGTCACCGGCGCCGGCGAACGTCCCGGCGTCGGCGGCGAGGTCGGCGTCGACGGCGGCCCGGTCCGCGGCGGTCAGGCAGGCGGTTTCGCGCACGAGCAGGGTGGCGCGCCATTCGTTGAGCTGACCGGTCTGCAGGGCGGTGAGGGTGTGGGGCATTTTGGTCACGAGGGCTTTGGCCAGGCCCAGGAGCCGGCCGCCCTTGGCCGGGGATTCGCGCCGGGCCAGGGCGATCTGCGCGCCGATCCCGGCGCCGAGCTTCTCGGCCGGGACCCCGAGCCGGGCTTGTTCGCGGCGTTGGAGCAGGTCGAAGGCCACGGCGAGCCGGGCCTGTTCCGCGGACGCGGCGGACTTCCAGTCTTCCAGTTCCCGGATCCTGTCAATGATCCCGGCACTGTCCGTGGCCATGCGCACGGAACCCAGCGGTCCGGCGGCCGCGCCGCTCCCGGCGCGGCTGAAGCCACCGTCGCCGTGTCCTGCCGGAGCCACTTCGGGCCCGTAATTGCCGTCCATGAATCCAGTGTTTCAGGGACCTCTGACAATAACGCGCCTGTACTCCTCAGCCGAAGCTAGGCGTCACGGATTGCCGGCAGACTCAGCGGTTGCGGTAGTAGTCCTTCCAGATCAGGCGATGGAGGGGGATCACCCGCGGCAGCGACCGTAGTCCGGGGATGAACGGCAACAGGGCCAGCAACGCCGTCAGCACGAACATCGTGACGACTACGAGGGCATCGGCATTGGGCGCGGACTTGAACGGTTCCACTTGGTAAAGGAGCGAGAAGAGCCACAACCAGGACTGCCCAGGCGTATCGCCGGTTTCGTTCATCACGCCCCACTGATCCCCGGAGAGGTGTTGGCTGGCCGCAAGATCCGGGAAGTAGCCGCCGTCGCCCAAAAAGAGGAGGCCGCGCGTGTAGTCCATGTTGTAGAAGTTTCCACCGTTCTGCAGCACGCCGTCCAAACTGCCTTGGCGCGCCATATCCAGCAACGCTCCGGTCAGTGCAGGGACCGGGCCATAGTCGCCGTCGCCCACCTGGGCCGGGTCGTTATCCGGCGCAGCGGCAAGGGCGTCCGAATAGGCAGCTGCCCAGGCTGAGCGCTGCTGATCCGTGGCGGCCGTCCAGCTCGCCAGCTCTGCCGGCGGCGACGGCAGCGTCGCCAGCGGGGCGATCACGAAGTCATTGGCGGTATCAACCGGAAGGCGGACGCCGGAGAGGCTTTGAAGGTCCACGGGGCCGATCTTCTGCGTCGCGTCCGGGGTCGAGTTGTAGGGCGGCCCGTATCCGGCAGTATCGCTGGTGCCGGCAAGCTCTTTCGCGGCGGTGCCAACGAAATCCGCGGGGGCGGCCGTGGCCCACGTCTTGAGGCTCACGCTGGGCTCATCAGGGGACCCGAAGATGGCGGACACACCGAGCACGAGCAGGCCGACCACCACAACGCCGATGATCAGTTCTTTGATGAGGTCATATTCGCGGACGCTGCCCGTCCAGGGCCTGCTGGCAACGTCGTCCGCCTTCCGCCAGGAGGTACTGCTGCTTTTCCTGGTCATTGCACTGCGCCCCCGGATTCGGTGGCCTTCGGAGGTTCGGTGGCCTCCGGGCGGTTGTGAAGCAGCTGGGCGTCGGACTGCGCGGCATCTAGTGGAGGTGCAACGCCGTGGACCCGGACCAGCAGGACGTGCAGGACCACCACAGCGCCCACGGCCAAGGGCAGCAGCGTGACGTGCCAGGTGAAGAGCTGACCGACGTTGGCCACATTGAACCAAGCGCCTACTCCGACCGCGTTCAGCGCATCCTTCGCTTCGAAGGCAATCCACTGCGAATCGAAGTTCGTCTGGAGCAGATACCCGGTGAAGGCCGCCACGATGGAAACGACAAAGGAGATCACGCCGGTGATCCAGGTCAGGACCCGGCCCCCGCGCCAGGCCGCCATCCAGAATTTCAGCCACAGGTGCACCACCATGAAGATGAAGAAGAACTCCACGCTCCACAAATGCGTGCTGTTGACGAAACTCCCCAGCGAGGACACGTGATACCACTGGGGTCCGTTCAGTCCCAGCACGATCCCGGAAACGATGATCCACAGCAGGGACGCGATCGCCCCCATGCCGAATACGTACGCCCAGGATGCCACAAAGCTTGGCTGGTCCTCGGGCAAGAGTTTGTCCGGCGGAAGCTTCCTCAGGAGCCACCGGCGGGCCCTGCCGGTCAAGGTGCGGGCGTCTGTTTCATCGACCTGCGCGCCGTGTCCCGGTGTTGCAGGGGCAGTCATTTCCGCCGCTTCCCTCCGGGAAAAGGCAGGACCAAGGCCAGGATGAACAAGATGATCATCACGACGATCACGATCAGGTTTCCGGATTGGATGGTGAAGCCGTCCCAGCCAAAATATGTTCCATCACCAACCATGCCAACGCTTGCCACGAGCCATCCAGACATGAGCTGCTCGATTCTTTTTAGGATGCCGGTTCAACTCCACCACTGTCACGTATCCGCAAACAGGGTCTTCTGCCCCGTCCAGGCGCCCATCCGGGACCCCGTGTGGCTGTGCTGCGGTGGATTAGGCTGGAACGGTGACCCGCCTCATTCTTGCCTCCCAGTCCCCCGCCCGCACCAAGCTGCTCAGCCATGCCGGCATCCGGCACGAGGTCCTCGTCTCGGATGTGGACGAGGACGCCGTCCAGGCCAGCTATGGCGTGACGGATCCGCATGACACTGCCCTCCTGCTCGCCCGGGCCAAAGCCGAGGCCGTCGCTTCGCTGCCCGAGGCGGACGGTGCAATCGTGATCGGCTGCGACTCGGTCTTCGAGTTCGACGGCGAGGCCCACGGCAAGCCCTACACGGCCGACGTCGCCCGCGAACGCATGCTCCGCATGAGCGGCAGCATGGGTGTCCTGCACACCGGCCACTGGCTCGTGGACTGCCGCGACACGGACAGCGATACCGATGACGATACCGACGGCGAAGGGGCGGACGACGACGGCGCCGGCACCGCACGCGGCACCGGTGCCACCCTGGGCTCGGTGTCCTCCGCCGAGGTGCACTTCATGGAGATGAGTGCCGAGGAAATCGAAACTTACATCGCCACCGGCGAGCCGCTCCAGTGCGCCGGCTCCTTCACGATCGACGGCTATGGCGGGGCGTTCATCCGCAAGGTCGACGGCGACCCCCACACCGTCGTCGGGCTCTCCATCTCTACCCTGCGCGCGCTGCTCGGCCAGGCAAATGTGGGCATCACCGAGCTCTGGACCGGCGGGGCCGTGGACCCGGCGGACGTCCGCGCCGAGTGAGGACGCAGTAAAGACAGAGTAGAGACAGAGTGAGCGCGGAGTGAGCCATTTCGCCGCCCTTTGTGGCAACCCTACAAAGGAAGGGCCGTATACGCGCGGAATCCGCAAGTAATATCGGCGGAACCCTCAAAACCGCGCTAGGCTCCCTGAAGGAAAGAAGGAGACGCCTTGTCAGCAAATTCGGAGCAGTCCGCACCCACCGTGCCGGGATCAACACAGTCATCTACAGCCGCGGGCACCCGCCGGCTGACCAAGGTGCTGATCGCCAACCGCGGAGAAATTGCGGTGCGCATCATCCGCGCCGCCCGCGATGAAGGCATCGCCTCGGTGGCTGTCTACGCGGACCCCGACCGCGACGCGCTCCACGCCCGGCTCGCCGACGAGGCCTACGCCCTCGGTGGCAACACCGCGGCGGAGTCCTACCTCGTGATGGACAAGATCATCGACGTCGCCCGCCAGTCCGGCGCGGACGCCATCCACCCCGGCTACGGCTTCCTGGCCGAGAATGCCGAATTCGCTGCCAAGGTGATCGGTGCCGGCATCACGTGGATCGGGCCCTCCCCCGAAGCGATCTCAGCTCTCGGGGACAAGGTCCAGGCCCGCCACATCGCCGAGAAGGTCGGCGCCCCGCAGGTCCCCGGCACCGCCGACCCGGTCGAATCCGCCGAGGAAATCCTCGAGTTCGTGGACAAGTTCGGCCTGCCGGTCGCCATCAAGGCGGCCTTCGGCGGCGGCGGTCGCGGCATCAAGGTGGCCCGCACCCGCGAAGAAATCCCCGAACTCTTTGAATCCGCCGTGCGCGAGGCCACCGCCGCCTTTGGCCGCGGCGAGTGCTTCATCGAGCGTTTCCTGGACGCCCCGCGGCACGTCGAGACGCAGTGCCTCGCCGACGCCCACGGCAACGTCGTGGTGGTCTCCACCCGCGACTGCTCGCTCCAGCGGCGTAACCAGAAGCTCGTCGAAGAAGCCCCGGCCCCCTTCCTCACCGAGGAACAGAACCGCCGGCTCTACGAATCCTCCAAGGCCATCCTCAAGGAAGCCGGCTACCTAGGCGCCGGCACGTGCGAATTCCTCGTCGGCCAGGACGGCACCATCTCCTTCCTCGAGGTCAACACCCGCCTCCAGGTGGAGCACTGCGTCTCCGAGGAAGTCACCGGAATCGACCTCGTCCGCGAGCAGTTCCGGCTGGCCTGCGGCGAAGAACTCGGCTACGGCGACCCGGAAGTCCGCGGCCACTCGATCGAATTCCGCATCACCGGCGAGGACCCGGGACGCAACTTCATGCCCGCTCCGGGCACCATCACGACACTGAAGAACCCCACCGGACCCGGCGTCCGCATCGATTCCGGCGTGGAGCAGGGCGATGTCATCAGCGGCAACTTCGACTCCATGCTCTCGAAGCTGATCGTCACCGGCGCCACCCGCACCCAGGCCCTGCAGCGGTCCCGCCGCGCCCTTGAGGAAATGGTGGTGGAAGGCATCCCCACCGTCATCCCGTTCGACCTCGCGGTTGTCACCAACCCCGATTTCGCACCGGCCGACGGCGCGTTCAAGGTGCACACCCGCTGGATCGAGACCGCGTTCGTCAACGACATTCCCGCCTGGACCCCCACGGGCACCGAGGCCGAAGCGGCCGACGCCGGCGACCGCCAGCGCGTCGTCGTCGAGGTCGGCGGCAAGCGCCTGGAAGTGGTTCTGCCGGCGTCGCTGGGCTCGATCAGCAACGCGGCAGGCGCCAAGCCGGCCAAGGCCAAGAAGCGCTCCCGCGGTGGCGGCGCAGCCGTGGCCGCGAGCGGCAACGCGCTGACCTCCCCCATGCAGGGGACCATCGTGAAGGTGGCCGTGGCCGAAGGTGACACCGTGGCCGAGGGCGATCTCGTCGTCGTGCTCGAAGCGATGAAGATGGAACAGCCGCTCACCGCCCACCGCGCCGGGATCGTGATCGGCCTCTCCGCGGCGGCCGGCGAGACTGTCTCCGCCGGCGCCGTGATCGCCATGATCGAGGACGGCGAGGAGTAGTCGACACTGCCGGTCGCGGGCGCGCCTCTGGCGCCTCCGTGACCGGCCAGTAGAGACTAGGTGTGTGAAGCCATTCCTGCTCCTCGCCTCGCGCGCGGAAGACACCGCCGCCGAGGAAGAATACCGCGCCTATCTTCGTTACTGCGGGCTCAAGCCGGAGCAGCTGCACCGCATCCGGATGGAAGCCGCACCGCTGCCTGACCTGGAACTGTCAGACTATTCGGGCGTCATTGTGGGCGGCAGTCCCTTCACCTCCAGCGACCCGGCCGAGCACAAGAGCGCCACCCAACACCGGGTGGAGCGAGAACTCGCCGGGCTGCTGGACAGGATCGTGGCCGAGGACTTCCCGTTTCTCGGCGCCTGCTACGGCGTCGGCACCCTCGGACTGCATCAGGGCGCCGTGATCGACCGGACCTACGGTGAAGGCCTCGGTGGCGTAACCATCAAACTGACGGCGGAAGGGCTGCAGGATCCCCTCCTGCGCGGACTGCCGGAGAGCTTCACGGCGTTCACCGGCCACAAGGAAGCTTGCACCGTCCTGCCCTCCCACGCGGTGCTGCTGGCGAGCTCGGCCGCCTGCCCGGTGCACATGTTCCGGATCAAGACCAACCTGTACGCCACCCAGTTCCACCCTGAGCTCGATGCCGAAGGGCTCGTCACGAGGATCGATATCTACCGCCACGCCGGCTACTTCCCGCCGGAATCGGCCGAAATGCTCATGGAGGACGCCCGGCGGTTCACCGCGACGGAACCGATGAAAATCCTGCGGAACTTCGTGGAGCGCTACGCCGGCTGAGGGCCCCGCCCACGGAAAAGCCCGGTGTGTTCACTGAACACACCGGGCTTTTTGCCTTAGTGGAGAGCGTTAGGCCACATTGTTGGTGTAGTCGATGTCCCGGGTTTCCTTGCTCACGAACAGGGCGATCAGCGTCAGCACGGCCATGGAGGCGAGGTAGACGCCCACCAGCACTGTGCTGCCTCCCGCCAGTTCCCAGAGCCAGACGGCGATGAACGGAGCCACGGCTGCACCCAGGATGCTGGAGACGTTGTAGCTGATGGCGGAGCCGGTGTACCGGACATTGCCCGGGAACAACTCCGGCAGGAGCGCACCCATGGGACCGAACGTCAGGCCCATGAGCGAGAAGCCGATGATCAGCAGTGCCATGGCGCCCACGAATCCGGCGCTGAACAGCGGAACGAACAGCAGGCCGAAGGCGAGGATGCCGGAAGTTACAACAATCAGCATCTTGCGGCGGCCGAATTTCTCAGCCAGCGGGCCGGAGACCAGCGTGAAGATACCGAAGAATACGACGCCGGCGATCAGCATCCAGAGGAAGTCGTTCCGGCTGTAGCCCAGGCCCGGGACGAACGCTGCGGCAGCGGCCTCGGTCATCGGTTTGCCGGCCTTTTCGGCGGCGGCCTTAGCGGTGTCCAGGCTGGACGCCCGGGTGCCGTAGGTCAGCGTGAACGTGGTCATCAGGTAGAAGAGCACGTAGGTGGCGAGCATGATGAACGTGCCCAGGATCAGCGGACGCCAGCTGGTCTTGAAGACCCGTGCCAGCGGCAGCTTGGCAACCTCATTGGATTCGAGGACCTTGGTGAAGGCCGGGGTTTCGATCAGCTTGAGGCGCACGTAGAGGCCGATGATGACCATGACGGCACTGAGCAGGAACGGCACCCGCCAGCCCCATTCCATGAAGGCCTCCGGCGTCAGGGTGTAGCTGAAGACCAGGAAGATCACGTTGGCGATGATGAAGCCGATCGGGGCTCCCAGCTGTGGGAACGTGCCGTAGATGGCCCGCTTGTTCGACGGGGCGTTTTCGGTGGCCAGCAGCGCCGCGCCGCTCCATTCGCCGCCGAGGGCCAGGCCCTGGCAGAAGCGCAGGACCACGAGGAGCGCCGGGGCCCAGAAGGCCCAGCCCGGGACGCTCGCCGTCGGCAGGCAGCCGATCAGGAAGGTGGCAATGCCCATGGTCAGCAGCGAGGCAACGAGCGTGCCCTTGCGGCCGAACTTGTCACCGAAGTGGCCGAAGACCACCGAGCCGAGCGGGCGGGCGATGAACGCGACGCCGAATACAGCGAAGGATGCCAGCAGCTGGGTGGTCTCGTTCTGCCCGGGAAAGAAGAGCTTCGGGAAAACCAGCACGGCAGCGGTGGCGTACACGTAGAAGTCATAGAACTCGACGGTGGTGCCGATCAGGCTGGCGACAATCACGCGGCCGCGCGAATTCACCTGCTTGGTAGACCCACGCTCCGCGGAGGTTGCAGTGGATGACATGTAGTAACGCTTTCATGAAGACCGGTCGGATGTTCCCCAAGAGCCCGATGCCCGGGGCCGCCGGCTAGGGATTCGTATAAGTCCGATATTAGTTCCCACCGTCCAGTAAATGGACAAATGGTCCGTTATTTGGACACCGTGTCGTTGTCTCACGTGGTGGTCGTCACACCCATTCTCACACCGTCATAAAAGCCCCGATAGGCAAAAGTCACAGCGCGTTAATAAACCGCGACCGTCCCTGAAACGCGGCATCCCTACCTTTGAAGGACAACACCCCCCAAGGAGGTCTCCTAAGTGACTGCTGAACGCACCGCCGAAATCGGCACCGCAGATGCCGGCGCCGCCCGCACCGACGCCCTTACCCTCGACCACCGGCCCGGCCGCTGGATCGCCAACTGGGATGCAGAAAACAAGGAACAGTGGGAATCGGCCGGCCGCTCCATCGCCCGGCGCAACCTGAACTGGTCCATCTTCGCCGAGTTCCTGGGCTTCGTGGTCTGGCAGCTCTGGTCGATTGTTGTGGTCCAGCTTCCCGCCGCTGGTTTCACATTCTCCACCAGCGAGATCTTCTGGCTGATCTCCATGCCCAGCCTGGTAGGCGCCACGCTGCGGATCCCCTACACGTTTATGGTCCCCCGCTTCGGCGGCCGCAACTGGACCATCGCCTCGGCCCTGCTGCTGCTCCTCCCCTCGATCGGGCTGGCCATGTGCGTCTCCAACCCGGAGACCCCTTTCGGCACCATGCTGTTCGTGGCAGCCCTCGCCGGCTTCGGCGGCGGCAACTTCGCCAGTTCGATGGCCAACATCACCTTCTTCTACCCGGCCCGCGAAAAGGGCTGGGCCCTGGGACTGAACGCCGCCGGCGGCAACCTCGGTGCCGCCGTCGCACAGCTTGCCGTTCCGATCGCCATCACGCTGTTGGCAGCCGGCACCGTCAACCTGCCCGTCGCCGGCCTCATGTGGGTTCCGCTGATCCTCCTGGCAGCCTTCGGTGCCTGGAAGTACATGGACAACCTCACCAGCGCCAAGGGCGATGTCGCGGGCTCGCTCGCCGCGCTCAAGGAACCGCACCTGTGGATCATGGCGCTGCTGTACATCGGCACCTTCGGCTCCTTCATCGGCTTCGCCGGCGTGTTCCCCAAGCTCATCAAGGACTACTTCCCGGCGTTCTCCTCAATCGGCGTCGGCACTGTGGCACTGTCCCTGGCCTTCCTCGGCCCGCTGGTCGGATCCCTGGCCCGCCCCTTCGGCGGACGCCTGGCGGACCGGATGGGCGGGGCCCGCATGACCGTCGCGGCGTTCGCGGCCATGGCCGTCATCACCCTGACCATGCTCTGGACCCTGCCGCTGAAGAACTTCTGGCTCTTCCTGTTCCTGTTCCTGCTCCTTTTCACCGCCAGCGGCTTCGGGAACGGCGCCACGTACCGCATGATCCCGATCATCTTCGCCACCTCCAGCCGGGCCGCCCGCTCCGGTGCCAGCACGGTGACCACCCAGCGGCTCGCGTCCTCGGCCCTGGGCCTGATCTCGGCCATCGGCGCCTACGGCGGATTCATCATCCCTCAGGTCCTCAACGCCTCCAACACCGCCAGCGGCTCCTACACGTCAGCCTTCTACGGCTTCATCGGGGCCTACGTCCTGATGCTGGTGGTCTGCTGGTTCTTCTACATCCGCAACGCCAACCGAAACGCGATGGGACACGTCTAACATGACCACCGGCGCCGACACGCACTGCCCCTACTGCGCCCTGCAGTGCGCCATGACGCTCACATCTCCAGCGGCTCTGACCCCGGCTGTCCAGCCGGGGTCAGACCCCGTGTCGGAGCAGTCTGCGGCCGACACCCCCGTCGCCCTGCCTCTTCTGACAGTCGCCGGCCGGGATTTCCCCACCAACCGCGGCGGTCTGTGCCGCAAGGGCTGGACCTCGGCCTCACTGCTGAACCACACCGGCCGCGTCACGGAGCCCCTGCTCAAGGGCGCCGACGGCGTCCACCGCCCGGTCAGCTGGGACGAGGCCCTCGGGCGGATCGTCTCGGCTGTGAAGCAGGCCCGCGCCGAGCACGGGGCGGACGCCGTCGGCGTGTTCGGCGGCGGCGGCCTCACCAACGAGAAGGCCTACCAGCTGGGCAAGTTCGCCCGGCTGGCCCTGGGCACTTCGCGGATCGATTACAACGGACGGTTCTGCATGTCCTCGGCCGCCGCGGCCGGCATGCGCGCGTTCGGCCTGGACCGCGGGCTGCCGTTCCCGCTGGCGGACCTCGACGCCGCCAGCACCATCCTGATGCTCGGCTCCAACGTGGCCGAGACCATGCCGCCCTTCGTCCAGCACCTCCAGGGTGCGCGCGACGCCGGCGGGCTGATTGTGGTCGACCCCCGCCGCTCCGCCACCGCCGCTTTCACGTCCGACGGCGGCGGCCTGCACCTGCAGCCGTTGCCCGGCACCGACCTCGCCCTGCTCCTGGGGATCTCCCACGCGGTGATCCACGAGGGCCTCGCCGACGCCGGGTACATCGCGGACCGGACCACCGGTTACGAAGCCGCGGTCCGCAGCGTCGCGAGCTTCTGGCCGGAACGCGTCCAGTCGATCACCGGCGTCCCGGCCGGTCTGATCCGTGAAACCGCCCGGCGGCTGGCCGACGGCGCCGGCAAGGGCGGCAGCTATATCCTCACCGGCCGCGGCGTCGAACAGCACGTCGACGGCACCGACACCGCCACGGCCGCCATCAATCTCGCCCTCCTGCTGGGCCTGCCGGGCTCCGCGCGCAGCGGCTACGGCACACTCACCGGCCAGGGCAACGGCCAGGGCGGCCGCGAACACGGCCAGAAGGCGGACCAGCTCCCCGGCTACCGGAAGATCACCGATCCCGCCGCCCGCGCCCACATGGCAAAGGTCTGGGGCGTGCCCGAAGCCCTGATCCCGGGCCCCGGCCTCCCCGCCGTCGAACTCCTCAAGTCCCTTGGACAGCCCGACGGCGTCCGGTGCCTCTTCGTGCACGGCGCCAACGTGGCGGTGTCCGCCCCGGATGCGAACGCCGTGATCGCGGGCCTGCGCAGCCTGGACTTCCTGGTGGTGTGCGACTTCTTCCTCTCCGAGACCGCCACCGAGGCGGACCTGGTCCTGCCGGTCACCCAGTGGGCCGAGGAAGAAGGAACCCTGACCAACCTCGAGGGCCGCGTGCTGCGCCGCCGCCGGGCCCTCACTCCCCCGCCCGGTGTCCGCAGCGAACTGTGGATCATGACCCGGCTGGCCGAAATGCTGGACGCGCCGTCCACGTTCAGCGAGGACCCCGAAACCGTGTTCGAGGAACTCCGGCTCGCATCCTCCGGGGGCCTGGCCGACTACTCCGGGATCGACTACGCCATGCTGGACCGCGGCGAGGCCGCCTACTGGCCCTACCCCGCCGGAAGCGAAGGAACGCCGCGGCTCTTCCTGGACGCCTTTGCCCACGCGGGCGGCCGGGCAGTGTTCACGGCAGTGACCCCCCGGCGTCGTTCTGTTTCTTCGAGCTCTGCGGACCGCGCCGGTGCCGGTCAGTCCGGAACGCCGATGACCCTCATCACCGGCCGCCTCATGGAGCACTACCAGTCCGGCGCGCAGACCCGCCGGGTGGCCGCGCTGGCCGAAGCCCAGCCGGAGGCGCGGCTGCAGCTCCACCCCGCCGCTGCCGCCGCCCAGGGAATCGCCGACGGCGACTACGTCTCGATATCCAACGAACGAGGCGTGGTCAGTTGCCGGGCCGAACTGAGCACGGACATCCGCCCGGAGACGGTGTTCCTGCCGTTCCATTTCCCGGAACTCGAGAGCGCCAACCGGCTCACCGAGGCCGCCACGGACCCCATATCCGGGATGCCCGAGTTCAAGACCAGCAAGGTGTGGATCCGCCCGGCGGTTCCCGGCGGCGCGATGTGCGGGGACGCAGTTTCCGTGGGCGCGGCCGGCAATCGCAGCGGAGTTCCGGCCCGCTTTCTTCAAGCAGAGGAGACCTCATGACTGAGCGGATTGTGGTGGTGGGCTTCGGGCCCGTCGCCGCGCGGCTGATCGACGAGCTGTTGCCGGCCGTGCGCAGCGGCATCGCCCACCTGACGGTGATCGGTGACGAGCCGGAGGCAGCGTACAACCGCGTGCTGGTGGCCGATCTTGGCGTCGGCCGGACCACGCCGGCCGCCCTGGCCCTGGCCGACGCGGCAGCGTTGGTGGCCGACGGCGTCGACGTCCGGCTGGGCGTCCGCGTCCGCCGTGTGGACCGGGCCCGGCAGCAAGTCTTGTTGAGCGATGGCACCTCCCCCGGCTATGAGCGGCTCGTCTTCGCCACCGGTTCGCGCCCTGTCATCCCCAACCTCACCGGCCTCAACCCGGACCCGGCCGCGCCGGTGCTGCCGCCGGGCGTGACCGCCCTGCGGGATCTCCGCGATGCCTCCGTGCTCCATTCCGCCGTTGCAGGCGGAAAGCGGGTGGTGGTCCTGGGCGGCGGCGTGCTGGGCCTGGAGACGGCCCTCGCCGCGGCCGAGGAAGGCGCCACCGTGACTGTGGTGCACAACGGCCCGCACCCCCTGGGCCGGAACATCGACCGCGGCGGCGGCGCCGTACTCGCGGCCTCCTTGCGGAATTGCGGCGTGCGGGTGGCCGGCAACGCCCGCTCGGTCGGCGTGGAGCACAACGCGCCCGACGGCGGCTTCTCGGCCCTGCTGCTCGATGACGGCTCCGCGATCGACGGCGACCTTCTGGTGCTCTCCTGCGGTGTCCGGCCGCGGACCGAACTGGCGGAGGGCTGCGGGCTCTCCACCGCCGCCGGGATCCTGGTGGACCACAAGCTCCGCGCCCACCACGAACCCCACATCTTTGCGATCGGCGACTGCGCCGAAGTCCGCTGCCCGGACCCCGAGTGCGTCCAGTGCCGGACCGCGCGCGGCCCGTCCGGCCTGGTGGGCCCGGGCTGGCGGCAGGCCGAATGGCTCGCCGACTATCTGTCCCTGTTGGCATCCGGCGCTTCTGCCGAGGCGGAAGCCTTGCCGTCCCTTGCGGCGGAGCTTCCGGGCGTGATCGTGCTCAAGGCCCGCGGCATGAACATGGCCGTGGCCGGGGATGTTTCCGCAGACCCGTGGGACGAGGAAGCCCTGACAGCCGGCGCCGTGAACGGCCGGGCGCGGCTGCAGATTGCCCAGTGGGCCGATCCCGAGCACGGCCGCTACGTCAAGATGACCACCCGCGCCGGCGTGCTCGAGGGCCTCGTGTCCGTGGGCATGCCGCGCACCTCGGCCGAGCTGGTGCAGCTGTTCGAACGCGGCGCGGAACTCCCCGCGGACAGGTCGCTGCTGCTGCGCCTGGACGGGCCGGACCAGGCCGCTGCCGCGGGTTCCGCCGACCCGGCCCGGACGGTCTGCCGGTGCGCCGGCGTCAGCGGGACCGCCATTGCCTCTGCCGTTACCGAGGGTTGCGGGACGGTGCCCGAGGTATCCGCGGCCACCCGCGCCGGCACCGGCTGCGGCGGCTGCCACGACGACATCAAGGGGATCATCGAGGCCCACTTTCAGGGGGCGGTTGCCTGATCGTGGGGTGTCCTGAAGGCAGGGAGCCCGGACCAGCCTGAGGCACAGTTCAGAAACGTTTACTGCGCTGCGCTGTCGAACGTCTTCTGCCACTGGGCATGCTCGCGGCCTGCGTCCAGCCGGCGGTTCGCAGTCCACCTGGGCAGGTATTCGGGCGCGGGCATCTCGCGGGCAGGCTGGGGCTTGGACTTGGGCTCAGGCCGGGTC
The DNA here is from genome assembly GCF_056406615.1 of Arthrobacter sp. P1_B3. NCBI lineage: Bacteria > Bacillati > Actinomycetota > Actinomycetes > Micrococcales > Micrococcaceae > Arthrobacter > Arthrobacter sp. P1_B3. Next base: position 274,878 of record NZ_JBFTZV010000005.1, read on the forward strand.
TGGACAGGCTTGGGTTTAGGACGCGTCTGGACAGGCTTAGACACAGGCCGGGTCTGGACGGGCTTCCGGGGGTAGCTCGGCCTCGTGTCGGCCGCGGCGTGCCTCTTCCAGGCCACAAGCGCCCAAATGGCGAGTCCGGTCAAGGTGAGTTGCCAGTAAGTGACCAGTATCGAGATGACGACCAAGATTAGGAATAGAGCGGGGATCCACATGGCGACATTATGCATATGGGACACGCCCGGAGGTAGAGGACTTAATCCCTGATCGCCCGCACGGGAATTGTCGTCCGCATGGTCCTCCCCGCCGTCCGGATGATGAGGTCCACGGGCGGCGGAATGCCCGCCGGATTGCGAAGGGGTTCGGTTGCTGCAAGTTGCTTGCGCCGTAACCTCCGACAAACGCAAAAGCGTCCCCGGAAGTTGCCGGGGACGCTTTTGCGCTGGAATCTGGCGTCGCGGAGTTCAGTGCGTTCAACGCTCACAACTCGACTCCCCGTCGCGAAGCGGGCCTTTCTCCCCTTGGCGCAGCCGCTGCTGCAGCGATGCAATGGACTGAGGTCCGTTCGTCTGCAGGAGGCATTCCATGAACGTCCCGGTTATTTTGGCGCTCGGTGCAATAATTGTGTTCGCCGTCGTGATGGGTGTTGTCATGTCACGAGAAAAGGATCCGCAGCGGCGGGCCGCCGCGCTGACGCGCACCGGAGCGGCCGTCATGGCGGCGTTCACGGTCCTCGGGGGAATCTTCATCGGCGGGTTCGCGATGCAGGAGCCGGGCGGAACAGCCGGAACGCTGATAACGCTCGCCTGGGTCGTGCCGATGCTCATCCTCGGGGTCTCGGCCTGGTTTTGGCCGGCGGCAACCGCCCCCCTGCTGCTCGCCCTCGCCTCTGCCTTCATTGCCGCGTGCGTGTGGCTCGCCTTCGACCCCGCTGCCCTGAGCACCTTCCTCAGTGACAACGGCCCCGTTATAGCCGTCAGCGTGCTCGCGTTGGCTTTCCCGGCCGCCATCCTCGGGCTGAAACTCACCGCCCTGGCCGGCTGGCTGCTGGTGGCCCTGGGGGTTCTGCCGCTGTTGATTACGGTCATCGGAAGGTCGGGCGCGGTCGGATCGCTGATCGCTGCCAGCCTGGTTCCCCTGGTCTGCGGGATCGCCTATCTGCTGTCCGCCCGGATGGCTGGGGCCAGTTCGACGTCGGGAACCATTCACCCGGCGGCCGCCTAAAACTGCCGCGCCGCCGCCGAACCCGGCCGCGTAACGCAAATCGGGCCACGGGCAATCGGCGGGTAGCATCGGGGGCATGAGCGCCGAAGACGACGACATCACCGAAGAGTTGCTGGCCGACGCCGGGAAGCTGACCGGATTGAGCCTGGAACTGCTCGGGCTCGACCCGCACCCGGATGATATGACGGCCGAGCAGCGGCTCCAGTTTGATCCCGAGGACCTGGCCGAGATGGCCGCCGTCGATCCGGACGACCGTCACAAGGCCGTGGGCCAGACCCGCCTGCTGGCCGGACTCCTGTGGAACTCGTCCAGCATCCTCATCGACCAGTTATTCCGCGATCTCGGCACCCTCAGCACGCTGGAGGTTGTCACGCCGGCCGACATCGCCGGGACCTCCGTCCTGTCCTCGCTGCCGCCTCAGTTCGCCGCCAGCTACGACGCGAAGTTCACCCAGAAGTTCATCGTGGTCGCAGCAGATGTCACCGCGTCCCTGGTCCGGGGCTGGACCGCGCCCGGATGCCTCGCAGCGGAACTCGCCGTCCGCTGCCTGCTCGATCAGGCGGAAATCACTGAGGAAATCTACGAACTGGACCTTCCGGAGAACTGGCGGGCCGCCGTCGGGGAAGTCCTGCTGGAGGACGCCGAAAGCGACGCTCTGTACTCCGACGACGACGGCGACAGCCCGGACAGTGCCGACGCCGACGCCGGGAAGCTGGGTTTCGAGCACTGGTACCGGCCCTTTGCGCCCGGCGATACCGTTCCGCCGTACGCCTACTCCTGATCCCTGCTTCTGAGTCCTACTTCTGACTGCCCGCGCTAGGCGAATGCCGCCAGATAGTCTTCGGTGAAACGCCGGACGCCGTCCCACTCGGTGTAGACATAGTCCCGGGTGGTGTCGGTGTCGAGGGATCCCTTGTCCTTGGCGATCTTCTTCATGACGAGCTTCTTGATGAACCCGTAGTGGGTATAGAGCAGGGCGCCGGCAAACAGCCCGACTTGCGCGGGCCGCCACCCCGTGTCCTGCTCAAACTTCTCCACGTAGCTCTCCGCCGTCTCCTCGTCCCCTTGGGAGGCCATGCTCACCGAAACCAGGGCGGAAGGCAGCCGCTCGAGCTCAGCGCGGTTCTTCTTGACGAAGTCTGCGACGTATCCCTCGTGCTTTCCCACGTGCACCGAGGCCGCCACGATCACGCCGTCGTAGCCGCCCGGCAGAGGGTCTGCAGAATGTTTGAGGTCCGCCGTCTCTGCCTGGTGCCCGTTCGCCCGGATTACCTCGGCAATATAATCCGCGATTTTTGCTGTTTGTCCTTCAACGGTCCCGTAGGGGATATAGATTTTGGCCATGTGCCAACTTGACCTCCCCCGGCTGTGACGCACTACGGCCGAAGGTCCCGCGGGCGGCAACGCACGGCCCTCTTGACGCCCGCACTCTTGACGGCGGCGGCGTACCGACATGTGATGGACGAAGGCCCGGTCCGGTCCTGATTCGACCGGCCGGTACACAAGCAGGACCCACGATGAAAGGACGCAACATGTCCCTGCTCGACTCCGCCCTCTGGGACGGCAAGATCTACCTCAGCGGCTGGCGGCCCGGGCGCGGCGGGACCGGTGACGCCGTCGAACCAGCCACCGGAGAAACGCTGGGCCGCTATGGCGTGGCCTCAGTGGAGGATGTCCGCGAAGCCGCCGCGGTGGCCGCGAAAGCGCAGAAGGACTGGGCCGCCCGCAACCCGGAGGACCGCGCCGCCGTGCTCCGCCGCGCGGGACAGCTCTGGGAGGAACACTCGGCGGAAATCCAGGCCTGGATCGTCCGCGAATCCGGCGGCATCCCGCCCAAAGCCGGGCTGGAAACCCACATCGCGGCCAACGAATGCTACGACGCCTCCGCCCTGCCCTCACTCCCAGCTGGCGACGTGCTGACCTCGAACGAGAGCCGCTGGTCCTTCGCCCGGCGCCGGCCCGTCGGCGTCGTTTCGGTGATTGCACCCTTCAACTTTCCGCTGATCCTCTCCATCCGCGCAGTCGCCCCGGCGCTGGCCCTTGGCAACGCCGTCCTGCTCAAACCGGACCCGCGCACTGCGGTCTGTGGTGGCGTCACCTTGGTCCGGGTGTTCGAGGAGGCAGGTCTTCCGCCCGGCCTGCTCTCCCTGTTGCCCGGAGGCGCCGAGATCGGCTCGGCCGTCGTAGAGGCACCCGAGGTTCGCGTCATCGCCTTCACGGGGTCGACGGCGGCAGGGCGCAAAGTGGGCGAGGCGGCCGGCCGGCTGCTCAAGCGTGCCCATCTGGAACTCGGCGGGAACAACGCACTGATCGTGCTGCCCGGCGTCGACTTCCCCAAAGCTGTCTCCGCCGCCGCGTTTGGCTCCTTCATGCACCAGGGTCAGATCTGCATGGCGTCCGGCCGGCATATCGTGCACGAGGATATCTACGAGGACTACGTCAGCGCCCTGGCGGAAAAGGCCCGCCATTTACCGGTAGGCGACCCGAAGAGCGGAACAGTGGCGCTGGGCCCGGTGATCGACGAGAAGCAGCTCCACCGGGTGGACACGATCGTTCAGGACGCGGTGCAGGGCGGCGCGCGCCTGGCCGCCGGCGGCAGCCATGACGGCCGGTTCTACCAGCCCACCGTGCTCGCCGACCTCGACCTCGCCAGCCCGGCGTGGAAGGACGAGATCTTCGGCCCCGTCGCCCCGGTGATGAAGTTCTCCACCGTGGACGAGGCCGTTGCCCTGGCCAACGACAATGAATACGGGCTTTCGATAGGAATCCTCGGCGACGTCGGGATGGCCATGGCGATCGCCGACCGGCTCGACTCCGGAAAGATCCATATCAACGAGCAGACGGTGTCCGACGAGGCCAACTCGCCCTTTGGCGGGGTCAAGAACTCGGGCAACGGCTCGCGGATCGGCGGCCATCATGCCAACATCGAATCCTTCACGGAAATCCAGTGGCTGACCGTGCGGCCGGACATCGCACCGTACCCGTTTTAGGCCGGGTAAATGCGGGAGTTCCCCGCCGCGGATGGCGCGGAGCCGGACTCCGCGGGCAGATCAGGGCGAATGTCCGGCGGTCATTCGCCCTGATCTGCCCGTAAGATGGCCGCTCCCGGTACTTAGGGCTCGAATAAGACCGAACCGGTCATGAAGATGCCGCGCTGCGGGACCCAGAATTCCCCGAGCCGTTCCTGGACGGGCAGTGCCGACGTCTGTCCCAGGCTGTGCCCCTGCAACTGCGCCTTGCTATCGCGGACGAACCACATCCGCCGCGGGCGCGCCAAAAAGGTTTGGCCGTTGGGCGCCGCGCCCGTCAACCCGAGGTGCCCCGCCCCCAGCACCGGGCCGGCAACGGCCCCCATGGCACGCAGGAACGTCCGGCTGCGCCACAGCCGCTCCGGAACGGCGCCGGACACCGCGGACATAAGCCGGGTGACCGGCGTCGCCGCCAGCTTCAGGTCCCAGCTCAGGTCCACGCCGGCTCCGACGTCCACGCTGAAGGAATAGCCGTCGCGCCACCGGATGGAGATCCGGCGAGTGGACGCCGAGCCGATGGCGCTGCCGAAGTAGCGGGGGCAGGAGGTCCCGGGGTCGGTGGTGCTGTGAATCGTCCAGACACCGGCAGGGTCGCGGATCCAGACCGAGATGTAGCCCGGGCCGACGGACGACGCCGGAAAATGCCGAAAGGCCAGGACGTAGCCGGAGCTGAACGGAACGCCCATGACGGCGTAGCCGGCAAAGCGTTCCTCCGCACCGGAGGGCAGCGCACAGTTCTGTTCCATCGGCTCAACAAGCGAGCGGGGACTCTGCATGGCTTCGGCCTCCGGTTTTGCTACATGTGAACTGTTACATGTGAACGTGGAGCCGCCGGGCCGCTTCGGAGATGGAGCCGCTCAGCGACGGGTACACGGTGAAGGTGCTGGCAATGTCGTCGACATGCAGTTTCTGGGTCACGGCGATCGATAGCGCGAAGATGAGCTCGGAGGCGTTCGGGCCCACCACCACCCCACCAATGACGGTGCCAGAACCCTTGCGGGCGAAGATCTTGATGAACCCGTCGCGGTGGTTGCGCATCTTGGCGCGGGCGTTGCTGCGCAGGGACAGCTTGATGATGTCGCCCTGGTACTTGCCGGATTCGATCTCCGCCTCGGACACGCCCACGGAGGCGATCTCGGGCGAGGTGAAGATGTTGGATGCCACCTGGTGCAGCTTGATCGGCATGACGGCGTCGCCCAGGAAGTGGGCCACGGCAATCCGGCCCTGCATCGCGGCCACCGAGGCCAGGGCCAGGACGCCGGTGCAGTCGCCTGCGGCGTAGATGTTCGGCGCCGTGGTGCGCGAGACGCCGTCGACCTTGATATGGCCGCTCTCGGTGAGCGCGACGCCGGCTTCCTCCAAGCCGATTCCGGCCGTGTTCGGGATGGAGCCGACGCAGACGAGGCAGTGGCTGCCGGTCACCTTGGAACCATCGCCGAGGGTGACCACCACGCCGTCCTCCGTGCGCTCCACGGTCTCGGCGCGGGCCCGGGAGAGGACCTTCAGCCCGCGGCGCTCGAAGACGCCCTCGAGGACCTCGGCGGCATCCGTGTCCGAGCCCGGCAGCACGCGGTCGCGGCTGGAAATCAGGGTGACTTTGGAGCCCAGGCCGTTGTAGGCCGAGGCGAATTCCGCGCCCGTGACACCGGAACCCACCACGATGAGCTCCTCGGGGAGTTCGTCCATGTTGTAGATCTGGGCCCAGTTCAGGATGCGCTCACCATCCGGACGCGCCGTGGGCAGCTCGCGCGGGTGGGCGCCGACCGCCAGCAGGATGGTGTCCGCCTCCACCGTCTCGGTGCCGTCGGCGGTCAGGACCTCAATGGTGTGGTTGTCCAGCAGCTTGCCGGAGCCGATCAGGATGCGGACGTTCTGGTGTTCCAGCCCGGCCTGGATGTCCTCGGACTGCTTCCGCGCCAGGCGGAGCAGGCGGTCGTTGATGTGCTTGAGGTCCGCGCGCATCGACGGGGCAAAGTCGCCGCCGTCGACGTCGAACTTGACGCCCAGCTCCCCCGCCTCACCGACGCGGGTCATCAGGTCCGCCGTCGCGATCAAGGTTTTGGAGGGCACGACGTCGGTCAGCACCGCGGAGCCGCCGAGTCCCGCACGCTCGATGATGGTGACCTGCGCCCCCAGCGAAGCGGCGACCATGGCGGCTTCGTAGCCGCCGGGCCCTCCGCCGAGAATTGCGATGCGGGGTGAGCTGAAGTCAGGATGCGTAGTCACAATCAACCATTGTCCACCATCCGAACCGGAGCCACCAAGAATCCGGGCCCTGCGCTCGTCCCGCCGCGCATGCTGGGCAGCAGGGCCGAGCCGCGATAACTTGTACCGGTGAGTACAACAGAATTCCTGAACACGGACCCTTTCGACGCCGCCCGCGCCGCCGCCGACTACATCGCCGAAGAGACGGGCGTCGATTCCCATGACGTCGCGCTGGTCCTCGGCTCGGGCTGGGGCGACGCCGCCGAGCTGATCGGCGAGACCACCGCCACCTTGTCCGCCGCCGAAATCCCCGGCTTCTCCGCACCCTCCGTAGTGGGGCACGTGGGCACCATCCGCTCGGTGCTGACCAAAGAGGGAAAGCGGGCCCTCGTCCTGGGCGCACGCACCCACTACTACGAGGGCAAGGGAGTCCGCGCCGTGGTTCACGGCGTACGCACCGCCGCGGCCGCCGGCTGCAAGGCCCTCGTGCTCACCAACGGCTGCGGCGGGCTCAACGAGAACTGGACGCCCGGCACCCCGGTGCTGATCAGCGACCACATCAACCTCACCGCCACCTCTCCGCTGGAAGGCGCCACGTTCGTGGACCTGACAGACCTGTACTCCTCCCGGATCCGCGGCCTCGCTCGCGAAGTGGACCCGTCCCTGGAGGAGGGCGTCTACGCCCAGTTCACCGGCCCGCACTACGAGACGCCCGCCGAGGTGCAGTACGCCAAACGGATCGGCGCCGACCTGGTGGGCATGTCCACGGCCTTGGAGGCCATCGCCGGCCGCCACGCCGGCATGGAAGTCTTCGGCATCTCGCTCGTGACCAACCTCGCCGCCGGGATCAGCCCCGTGCCGCTCAGCCACGGGGAAGTCCTTGAGGCCGGCCAGGCCGCCGGACCGCGGATTTCCAAGCTGCTCGCAGAGATCATCGCCAAGCTCTGATCACTGCATTACTGGTGCCGGCTAGGTCCTGGACTACCTCGCTGCGGTTATTCCGCAGCCAGGTAGTCCAGGACCTTTGCCTTGTCCGACGGGAACCGCCGCTCGATCGAGTCCGCGATTCCGGCGATGCTCTGGCGCGCCAGCGCCTGGCGCCAGGCGAGTTCGGCCTGGCGCATGGTCTGGGAAATAAGGCACGTCCGTGCGAAGTTATCCCGCCGATCCGGATCCGGGACATTCCCGAGGATCGCCTCGCACCGGAAGGCCGGGTCCTGGCCCTCCAGCGCCAGCACAATGTCCAGCACGGTGATGTTTTCCGGCCGGCGCGCCAAAAGAAATCCGCCGCGGGGCCCGGAGACTGACTCCAGCACACCGGCCCGGACCAGCGACTGAAACTGCTTGTTGAGATAAGCGGCCGGGAGTCTGTAGAATTCGGCCAGCCGTGCGCTGTTCACCGGCTCGCCCGGCGGTGTCCATGCCATGTTGACGCAACTGTGCACGGCCCATTCCACGCCACGGCCCATCTTCATATTCCAGACGCTACGTGTCCGGAAATTTGGGTGTCAAGGTCCTGCTTGAGGCGTTGAGATGGAACTGAAACCCCAACTCCCGATTCTTTGGGCAGGAATCCCTCGCGATTGGCGATAGTTTGGTTCCTATGACGTCTTCTGATGCCGAACTCGCCCGACTCCTGAGCGATGCCCGAGACTGGGCAAACCGGGACCCGGACCCCGCCACCGCCGCCACCTTGTCTGAGCTGATTCGTCTCACCGATGGCGGCGTCGCCGCGGCCCGCCAGGAGCTGGCCGACAGCTTCAGCGGCACCCTCCAGTTCGGCACCGCCGGACTACGGGCGGCCCTTGGCCCGGGGCCGAACCGGATGAACCGCGTGGTGGTCCGCCGCGCCGCCGCCGGCTTCACCGCCTTCCTCACCAACGCCGTCGAGCAGGCCTCCCCCGGCACCCGGCCGCGCGCCGTCGTCGGCTACGACGCCCGCTACAACTCCGATATTTTCGCCGAAGAAACCGCTGCGATCCTCACCGCGGCCGGTGTCGAAACCTTCCTGATGCCGGCCGCGCTGCCCACCCCGCTGCTCGCGTACGCGGTCCGGGCGCTGGACTGCGACGGCGGCGTCATGGTCACCGCCAGCCACAACCCGCCGCAGGACAACGGGTACAAGGTGTACCTGGGCCGCCACGCGGTTGAGGAAAGCGGCCGCGGCGCCCAGATCGTGGCACCCTACGACGCCCTGATAGCGGCGAAGATCGACGCCGTCGGCGACCTGGACTCCATCCTCCTGGCCGCCGACGGGTGGACCGTACTGGAGCCCTCGATCGCCACCGAATACCAGCGCGCCGTCGCGGCCCTGGCGGTTCCGGAAAACTTCCCGGCCCGCAGGCTGAAGATCGTCCTGACCCCCATGCACGGCGTGGGCGGGGAAACGGCGGTGGCGGTGCTGAACGCCGCCGGTTTCGACGACGTCACGCTGGTCACGGAACAGGCGCACCCGGATCCGGACTTCCCCACGGTGAACTTCCCCAACCCGGAAGAGCCCGGGGCTCTGGACTTGGCCCTGGAGGCGGCGACGCGTGAGGACGCCGACATCGTGATCGCCAACGATCCCGACGCCGACCGGGCGGCCGTGGCGGCGAAGGACCCGGGCACCGGCGCGTGGCGCATGCTGCGCGGTGATGAGGTGGGCGCCCTGCTCGGCGCCCACGTCGTAGCCCGGCAGGCCGCGGGCGGCGAGGCACCGGCCGGCGTGTTCGCCAACTCGATTGTGTCGTCCCGGTTGTTGGCGCGGATCGCGGCCGCAGCAGGCTACGCCCACGAGGAAACCCTGACCGGCTTCAAATGGATTGCCCGCGTGCCGGGACTGGTCTACGGCTACGAGGAGGCGCTGGGTTATTGCGTCGCCCCGTCGCTGGTGCGCGATAAGGACGGCATCTCCGCGGCGGTGTTGATCGCCGAGCTCGCGGCGGCCGCAAAGGCCGAGGGCAAGACCATCTTCGACACCCTGGACGAGCTCTACCTAGTGCACGGGCTGCACGCGAGCGACCAGCTCAGCATCCGGGTGGCAGACCTCGGCCTGCTGGACGCGATGATGAACCGGCTGCGCGTCAGCCCGCCGGAATCGTTCGGCGGCTCCGGCGTCGAGGCCGTCACGGACCTGGCCGTGGGCAGCGAGCAACTCCCGCCCACCGAGGGCCTGATGTACCTGACGAGGGACCTCAGCCGCGTCATCATCCGTCCCAGCGGCACGGAACCGAAGCTCAAGTGCTACCTGGAAGTCATCCGCAGCGTCGGCTCGGCCGCCGAGCTTCCGGCGGCCCGGGACGAGGCGCGTGCCGCGCTGGACGGCGTCCTGGCGGACGTCCGCGAAGCCCTGGGCCTCTAGAGCTCTACCTCGATGTACCCGCCCACAACCCGGGTACCGAAGGTGGCGAGCCGGAGTTCCGGGCTGCCGAGGCACTCACCCGTAGCGAGGTCGTAGACCTCCTTGTGCAACGGCGAAGCCACCGTGGGGCGGTCCCCGCGGGAACCGGTGATGCCGCGGGCCATGACGTGCGCCCCGGTGGCCGGGTCTTCCTGCGCGACGGCGAAAACCTCACCGGACACGGTGCGGAACAGGGCCACCTGGCGGCCCGCAATCAGTGCTGCCTCGCCCCAGGCGGGTTCGAGGTCCGCCACGGCGCACACGCGGTGCCAGCCGGCTGCGGCTGCCTGCTCAGCGGTCTGGTCCTCAATGTCGGGTACTGCGTCAAGTACTGCGGTTTCTAGTACGGCGGTCATCCCGGCCCCTCTCTGATACATCCCTTTACGGGCTGAACCGCTGCTGCGGCCACATATTCAAGCTAGGCCCGCGGTGTTTCATCCGGACGCGCCGGATGTGTCCGGCGCGTAAAAGAGAGCTAACACGGCCGGAAATGCATTCGTGATGCAGAAGTTAAGATCACGAAACATAAGGGAAACTGAAGCGAAATTCCCGTTGCCTAGTCTGGGACGACAAGCTGCAGAGCACCGTCTGCGGCCCATGCGAAAGGCCCACCGTGACCGGACACCCCTCAAGCCACCCGAACCAGGGCGCAGCCAGCGCCGCCCCGCGCCGTATTGTGGTGGCCGGCGGCGGCCCCGCAGCGCACCGTTTTGCCGATGCCATGCACGCCCGCGGACTCGATGGCTGGCACGTTACCGTCCTCACCGAGGAAGCCCACCTCCCCTACGACCGCGTCGCGCTGAGCAAGGCACTGACCGACAGCGACGTCGACCTCACCCTGGGCAGCGCTTCCATGTGGGACCACACAGCCCTGAACCTCAAGACCGGCGAACGCGTCATCAGCATTGACGCCGCCGGCAAGACGGTCAAGACCGCGGCGGGAACCGTCTTTGAGTATGACGAGCTTGTGGTCGCGACGGGCTCGGACGCGGCCCGTCTGCCCATCCCGGGCTCTGAACTCACCCACGTCTACCGCACCCTTGAGGACGTCTGGTCCATCAACAAGGCGATCGCGGACCTCACCGAGAAGCTTGGCCGCAAGGTCAACGCTGTCACAATCGGCGGCGGTCTGCTGGGTCTGGAATCAGCGGCCGGCACCGAGCAGCTCGGCGCCACCCCGATCGTCATCAACGGCTCGCCGTGGCTCATGAACACCCAGCTGGACGAGGGTGCCGGACAGGCGCTCGGCCGCCTCATCGAGGCCAAGGGCTTCACCGTCCACGGCGGGGTGTTCCCCTCCGAGGTCCTCTCCGACGACGAAGGCCAGGTCACCGGCGTCCTCATGGCCGACGGCCGGATCATCGACGCCGACATCGTGATCGTTGCGATCGGTGTGCGGCCCCGCGATGAGCTCTTCCGGGCTGCGGAGGGTGCAGAGCAGCAGTTCCAGCTCGGCCAGCGCGGCGGCGTCGTCATCTCCGACGACTGCTCCACGGAGGTTCCCGGCATCTGGGCAATCGGCGAGGTCGCCAACTTCGGCGGCATGTGCCTGGGCCTGGTGGCCCCGGCCAACACGATGGCCGAAATCGTCGCGGACCGGCTGCACGGCGGCGACGCAACTTTCCCCGGCTTCGACACGGCCACCAAGCTCAAGCTCTCCGGCGTCGACGTCGCCAGCTTCGGCGATGCCTTCGCCCGCACGGAACACGCGCTCGAAATTGTCTACGCCGACCCCGCCCGCGGCGTCTACCAGAAGATCGTCACCACCGACGATGCCAAGACCCTGCTCGGCGGCATTTTCGTCGGCGACGCCTCGCCCTACACTTCCCTGCGCCCCATGCTGGGCCGCGAACTGGCCGCCGAACCCGGCGCCTACCTCACCGCGGCCGGCGGCGGCGAGGCCCCGGAGACCGAACTGCCGGACGACGCCATCCTGTGTTCCTGCAACAACGTCTCTGCGGGAACCATCCGCGACACCGTCAACGGCTGCGGGGCCTGCGACGGCAACGCGCCCGTCCAGGAACTCGGCGAGCTGAAGGGCTGCACCCGGGCCGGAACCAGCTGCGGTTCCTGCGTGCCGATGCTCAAGAAGCTGCTCGAGACCGAACTGACCAAGTCCGGCGTCGAGGTCTCCAAGGCACTCTGCGAACACATCGAGCTGTCCCGCCAGGAACTCTTCGACGCCATCCGTGTCCTGGAACTGACCTCCTTCGAGGAGATCATGGCCAAGTACGGCACCGGGGCCGGCTGCGATATCTGCAAGCCGACCATCGCCAACATCCTGGCCAGCCAGAACAGCGCCTACGTCCTGGACGCCGGCCGCGGCACCCTGCAGGACACCAACGACCGTGCCCTGGCCAACATGCAGAAGGACGGCACCTACTCGGTGGTTCCGCGCATCGCCGGCGGCGAGATCACCCCGAAGAAGCTCGGCGTGATCGCCGCTGTCGCCGAGCAGTACGGCCTCTACACCAAGATCACCGGCGGCCAGCGGATCGACATGTTCGGCGCCCGGCTGGAGCAGCTGCCGGAAATCTGGAAGATCCTCGTGGACGCCGGCTTCGAATCCGGCCAGGCCTACGGCAAGAGCCTGCGCACGGTGAAGTCCTGCGTCGGCTCCACCTGGTGCCGCTTCGGGGTCCAGGACTCGGTGGCCATGGCCATCGCGCTTGAGCTGCGCTACCGCGGACTCCGCAGCCCGCACAAGCTGAAGATGGGCGTCTCCGGCTGCGCCCGCGAATGTGCGGAGGCCCGGGGCAAGGATGTCGGCGTCATCGCCACCGCGGACGGCTGGAACCTGTACGTCGGCGGCAACGGCGGGGCCACCCCGGCGCACGCCCAGCTGCTGGCCAAGGACCTCGACGACGAAACCCTGATCAAGTACATCGACCGCTACTTCATGTACTACATCCGCACCGCCGACCGCCTGCAGCGCACCGCGCGCTGGCAGGAAGAGCTCGACGGCGGCATTAAGCACGTCGAGGACGTGGTGGTGCATGACACCCTGGGCATCGCCGAGGACCTTGAGGCCGCTATGGCCAAGCACGTTGACACCTACGTCGACGAATGGGCCGACACCCTGAAGGATCCCGAGCGCCTCCGCCGCTTCCGCTCCTTCGTCAACGCCCCGGACCAGAAGGACGATTCCATTACCTTCGTCTCCGACGAGCGCGGCCAGATGCGCCCCGCCACGGCCGAGGAGAAGGCGCTGGCCGGTCAGCAACCAGTCCTGATCGGCGCTTCCATTCCGGTCCGCGCCACCACCCCGGAACTGCTTGACGAGAACGAGGTATAGCCATGCAGCTCACCATTGACCTCACCGGACGCGAAGTCCTGGTCACGGGCGCGGACCACGCCGCGCGGCAGGCCGTGCGGCGCTATGAAGCGGCCGGCGCCATCGTGTTCCGCCTCAGCACGCCGCAGGGCGCCGGCATGGACGGCCCGCTGCCCGAGCGTCCGTTCCTGGTGGCGGCAGTCGACGACGGCCAGCCCGGCTGGGACGCCCTCCTGGGCCGGTGCCATGCCACCGGCATTCCGGTGGCGGCCGAGCCAGCGGCCGGCCCGGTAGGACACGTCACCCTCGTCGGCGGCGGCCCCGGGACCACCGAGCTGCTCACCATCGCGGCCGTTGCGGCGCTGCGGGACGCCGACGTCGTCTTCTATGACCGGCTCGCCCCGTACCAGGACCTGCCGTCCCTGACCTCGGCAGAGCTCGTGGATGTGGGCAAGAAGCCCGGCCACCACAAGGTCAGCCAGGCCGACATCGAAAAGCTCATGGTGGAAAGCGCCCTGGCCGGCAACAATGTGGTCCGCCTCAAGGGCGGGGACCCCTATGTCTTCGGCCGGGGAGGAGAGGAAGTCGCCTCCTGCGTCGCGGCCGGGGTCCCGGTCCGCGTCATCTCCGGAGTCACCAGCGCCATCTCGGTTCCGGCCGCCGCCGGCATCCCGGTCACGCACCGCGAAGTCAGCCACATGTTCACCGTGGTCTCCGGCCATGCCCCGCTGACTGAGAACGAATTAACGCACCTTTCCGGGCTCGGCGGAACCATTGTGGTCCTGATGGGCATCGGCACCCTGCACCACCTCGCAGCCGGACTCCGCCGGGCGGGGATGCGGGCCGACATGCCGATGGCGGTCGTCGAACGCGGCTACCGCCCCGGCCAGCGCACCACGATCGCCGAGCTGGGCACCATCACCTCCGCAGCCGCGGGCTGCAGTAACCCCGCCGTCCTGGTGATCGGGGACGTTGTCCGGGTGGCCGAGGCCAACCGGGGCTGTGCCGAGGCCACGGCAGAGCTCGACCGACTGGCCGCATCACTGATGGAGGCGTAAGGATTCCCATGAGCGCATTGAACGCCGTCGCCGCAACCTTCCCGGAGCCCGGCGCACCCTTAACCCCGTTGATCCCCGCCACGTCCGGCGCACCCGCGCCGGAACCTGCAGACGACGCGACCGAACGGGACCTTCCTTTGGACGGCTTCCGGATCGGCGTCACCTCGCACCGCCGCTCGCAGGACCTCATCGAGGCCCTCGAGCGCCGCGGTGCCGAGGTGCTTCACGCCCCGGCGCTGAAGATCGCCCCGGTCCGGGAGGACCAGAGCCTGATCGAGGACACCCGGGCGATCATCGCCGCCCGGCCCGACCTTTGTATCGCCACCACCGCCTACGGCATGCGCCGCTGGTGCGAGGCCGCGGACACCTTTGGCATTGGCGACCAGCTGCTGGAGACCCTCTCGGCCACACGGATGTTCGTCCGCGGGCCCAAAGCCCGCGGCGCCGTGCGTGCTGCCGGGCTCGCCGACGTCGGAATCAGCAGCGACGAAACCACCGCCACGCTCGTGGACATGCTCCTTGCCGAGGGTGTGCGGGGCAAGACAGTCGCGGTCCAGCTGCACGGCTACACCGATGTCCGCCAGCTCGAGCGCCTGCGCATGTCCGGCGCCACCGTCCTGACGGTCACCCCGTACCGCTGGGTCAAGCCCGACGGCGCCGACCGGCTGCCGAAGCTCATCGAGGCCGCGTGCAGTGGCAACCTCGATGTCCTGACCTTCACCAGCGCCCCCGCCGTGGACGCGATGTGGAGCACGGCGCATGAGATGGGCGTCTACAAACAGCTCGTGGAGAGCCTGAAGACCACTGTGGCGACCGCCGTCGTCGGGCCCATCACCGCGCAGCCGCTGCTCGACGCCGGGCTGCATCCGCTGATCCCGGAACGCTTCCGGATGGGCGCCCTGATCCGGCTGGTCTGCGAGCACCTGGCGCTCAACCACGTCCGCCGGCTCGACACCGTTTCCGGCAGCGTGGAGCTGCGCGGCCGCTCGCTGCGGATCAACGGCGAGGCGGTCGACATGGCACCGGCGCCCCTGCTGCTGCTGCGCGCGCTCATCGGCGCCGGCGGGGCCGTGCTGTCCCGCGAGGCGCTCTCGGACCTCCTGGAATTGCGCGGTTCCGTGCATGCCCTGGACATGACCGTCAGCCGGCTGCGGTCCGCGCTGCCGGACACCCGGCTCGTGGAAACCGTGGTGAAGCGCGGCTACCGGATCCGCGTGTAACGCAGTGGCAGAACGGGCCGCCGCGGAGGTGTGACGCACGGCATTACCGGCCGGTAAATACTGGCGAACAGGCAGGGCAAAAGCGGCAACACCCGGGAAACACCCCGGAAAAATCGGACGCCTACGCTGGGGTTCATCAAGCACACCGGCCACACGATGGCCACCCAGCGAAAGGGCCTGCACATGTCCGCTCCGGCATTGTCTCCCACCTCCGGCACGTCTACCTCGACGGCAGCCGCCTCCTCCTCCGCCTACAAGACAGCAGTCACGACGGCAGCCCGGCCCAGGATCGTCGTCGCCGGCGCCGGCCGGGCCGCCCAGGCCCTCGTCCGGCAGCTCACCCGGACCCCGTTTGCCGGCGCCATCACGGTCCTCAGCAACCGGGACGACGCCCCCGAGGAACTGCTGGAGCTCGCCGGCCTGCCCCAGGTGTCCATCCGCTTTGGCCAGCCGGCCAGCTACATCGACGCGGAAAACCGCCGCGTGACCACCGCCGACGGCATGGAATTCGACTACGACGAGCTCGTCATCGCCACGGGCTCCGCTCCCGCCGAGGCGCCGGTGGAAGGCGCCGCCCGGTGCCTGAGCTATTCCACGATCGACGACGCCGCCCGGCTGGGCGAGGCCGTCAAGGACGTCACCCGGGTCCTCGGCCGGCGCCCGCTGGGCATCCTGGTCGGCACGGGCTCGGCCGCCGGCCAGGCCGAGGCCGTCCTCCGGGCCCGCGGCGTCCGCCCCATCCGCACCACCGTCCGCCCCGCCGCCGTCGTTCCCACCATTGCCGGGTCCGTCCTGCCGGCGTCCGGCATCGTCTTCGAGGACGGCTCCAGCATGAACGGTGACCTCGTGATCCTCGCCGAGGAGCGCATCGCCCGCGACGAACTGGCCGCCACGGCCGGGCTCACCACCGCGCCCGGCGGCGGGATTGTCATCGGCCAGGACTTCCGCACCTCCGTGCCG
Source organism: Arthrobacter sp. P1_B3 (assembly GCF_056406615.1). Lineage (NCBI taxonomy): Bacteria > Bacillati > Actinomycetota > Actinomycetes > Micrococcales > Micrococcaceae > Arthrobacter > Arthrobacter sp. P1_B3. Next base: position 291,227 of record NZ_JBFTZV010000005.1, read on the forward strand.
GGCATATGGGCGATCGGTGACGCCGCGGCCTACGACGGCGTCCGGCTGGGACTGCTCGTGGCCTCCGGGTCGGCCGCGTCGGTGTGTGCCTCCCAGTTGCTTCAGGCCACCATGGGCCGGCCCCTGGCGGCCGCGGCCTGAGTGTGCGGGGGCGGCCCGGCTGGGGCGTCCGCCGGGCATGTTCCTATGGCAAGATGGTTCCCTGATAAGCCGCGCACCATGCGGCGCCGCCAGGGCCCGCAGGCCCACAAGGCCCGGGAAGGGACCGCCGCGTCCCAGGCCCGCCACGAAAGGGACCACCATGAGCCACGAAGCCGCTACCGCGGGCACGCCCAACATCGCCTCCTACATCGACCACACGCTGCTCAAGCCGGAGGCCAGCGAGGCGGAGGTGCTCAAGGTTTGCGCCGAGGCGGCCGAATACCATTTCAAGTCGGTCTGCGTGAATCCGGTCTGGGTCAAAACCGTCAAGACCGCGCTGAAGGGATCCGGCGTGCTGACGTGCTCCGTGGTGGGATTCCCGCTGGGCGCCACGCCGAGCGACGTCAAGGCCTTCGAGGCCCGCGGCGCGGTCCTGGACGGTGCAGAAGAGGTGGACATGGTCATCAACATCGCCGCTGCCCGTGCCAATGACAAGGGCACGCTGGTGGATGACATCGCCGCCGTCGCCGACGCCGTGCACGAGGGCGGGGCCATCCTGAAGGTCATCATCGAAACGGCTCTGCTGAGCGATGACCAGAAAGTGCTCGCCTGCGAGGCCGCGGTGGAGGCCGGGGCGGACTTCGTGAAGACCTCCACCGGCTTCAACGGCGGCGGGGCCACGGCCGAGGACGTCGCGCTCATGCGGCGCACCGTCGGTCCGGACCTGGGGGTCAAGGCCTCCGGCGGCGTGCGTTCCCTGGCCGATGCTCAGGCTATGATTGCTGCAGGTGCAACACGTATTGGCGCCAGCTCCGGCATCGCGATCGTCAAGGGTGAACAGGGTTCATCCGCGTACTGATCCACGCCGGCAGCGCCCACAGTTTTGAGCCCCCCGGGGCCGAGGAGGAACGAATGTCCAGCAACACCACCCAGTCCCGACGCGTTGAGAACAGCCTCGGATCCAGCATCGCCCTGTTCGTGCCGATGATGGTCCTGTTCCTCGGCGCGATCTACTCCCTGGCCTTCCTGACGCTGGACAACGTCTGGCCGATGGCCGTCTGCCTGGTCCTCTTTGCCCTCTCGTTCTGGATCCCGCAGACGCTGCTGGGCCGCTCGGATTCGGCCGGCGAAAACTAGGCTCCCCCATTCTTGATGACTGAAGCTCCGGATCTTCCGGAGCTTCAGTCATTTAAGGACCTCTGGTGCCCGGGGAGCCTCAGTCTTCTGGGGAGCGCAGCCTAGCCGGACACCAGCCCGAGCAGGCCCTTCACCAGGCCCTCGACCAGCCCCGTGCCCAGAGCCAGGGCTGCCGGGAAGTGCGCTTTGGCCACGGCCAGGCCGGCGCCAAACATCCCCACCATCGCATAGCCGCTCACCGGGATGAGGACGAACCATTCCCGCCGTGAGCCCGCCCGGCCCAGCAGCGGGATGGAGAACGCCCCGTTGGCCTTCCAGATGTTCTTGAGCAGCGGCAGTTTCCGCAGGACCTTCGGCGGCTTGATCACCAGCGGCCAGAGCAGCGGCACTCCCCCGGTGGTGATCATGTCCCCCACAATGTGCACCAGCACCCCGGTGAGCATCGAGACCGGCAGCCAGGTCCACTGGTGCGGCGCAAACCACGTCACGACTCCTGCCATGAGCAGCCCGAAGATCCAGTTGCTGATCCAGCCGTACTTGGGAAAGAGCTTCAGTGCCTTCACCGCGATGTTGATCATGAACATGCACAGCAGGCCGGCCCCGACGGACAGCAGCCCCCACTGGGTCTGCACCTGCCACTGCCCGGCGATCGTGGCCAGCAGCACGAAGAACGCCGCGCCCAGCACCGAGTGCGTGCCCTGCCGGTGGCCCCCGCTGACCTTCTCAATGCCGCGCGCCACCAGGTTGGACAGCGGCGGCAGCGCATGCGCCACAGTGCTGGCGCGGTGGTCCCAGTCGCAGACCAGCGCAGTCCCCGCCGTCGCCATGGCACCGATCACGATTCCCGCGGGATCCAGCGGGTACCAGCCAAGCGCATACGGGCCGGTCGAGGCAATGGCTACCCACGCCGCGGCTCCCGACGCGGCGTGATGTCCTCCCATCATTGTTCTATTTCACCGCTAACGGGGCGTCGGAGAAGATGTTGCGGATGACGCCGTTGGCCCACTCGAGGATCTCGGCGTCCTGCAGGTCCCGGCCGCCGATCCTGGCGGTCTTGGGCTTCGGGACAAGCACTGCGTCCAGGGCCGGCTTCGCCTGCGCGCCGGGGTACATCCGGGTGAGGCGCATGAGCTTGGACTCGGGCAGCTGCGCCGGGGAGAACTTGATGAAGTTGCCCTGCAGCGCGACGTCGGACAATCCGGCCTCGCGGGCGCCCACCCGGAACCGGGCGACGTCGATCAGGTTTGTCGCGGGCAGCGGCAGTTCGCCATAGCGGTCCACGAGCTCCGCGAGGACCTCATCGATCGCCTCGTAGGTGATGGCGCCGGCGAGTTTGCGGTAGGCCTCCAGGCGCAACCGCTCGCCCGGCACGTAGTCATGCGGCAGGTGCGCGTTGACCGGCAGTTCGATCTTCATTTCGGCGGCCTTCTCCTCGGCCTCGCCCCGGTATTCGGCCACGGCCTCGCCGACCAGCCGGATGTAGAGGTCGAAGCCGACGCCCTGGATGTGGCCGGACTGCTCGCCGCCGAGCAGGTTGCCGGCGCCGCGGATCTCCAGGTCCTTCATGGCCAGCTGCATGCCGGCGCCGAGCTCATTGTGCGTCGCGACGGCTTTGAGCCGTTCCAGCGCCACCTCGCCGAGCGGCTTTTCCGAGGGGTAGAGGAAGTAGGCGTAAGCGCGTTCGCGGCCGCGGCCCACACGCCCGCGCAGCTGGTGCAGCTGGGACAGGCCATACTTGTCCGCGCCGTCCACGATCAGGGTGTTGGCGTTGGAGATGTCCAGGCCGGTCTCGATGATGGTGGTGCAGACGAGGACGTCGAAGCGCTTTTCCCAGAAGTCCACGATGATCTGTTCCAGCCGGCTCTCGGACATCTGCCCGTGCGCCACCTCCACCCGGGCCTCCGGGACGAGTTCGCGGATCTTCGCCGCGGTGCGGTCGATCGTGGACACCCGGTTGTGGACGAAGAACACCTGGCCTTCGCGCATCAGTTCGCGGCGGATCGCGGCGGAGGTCTGCTTGTCCGTGTACGGGCCCACGTAGGTCAGCACGGGGTGCCGCTCCTCTGGCGGGGTGGCCAGGGTGGAGGTTTCGCGGATGCCTGTCAGGGACATTTCCAGGGTCCGCGGAATCGGGGTGGCGCTCATGGCCAGGACGTCCACGTTGGTGCGCATCTTCTTCAGCGCCTCCTTGTGTTCGACGCCGAAGCGCTGCTCCTCGTCCACGATCACCAGGCCGAGGTCCTTGAAGCCGAAGTCCTTGGACAGCAGCCGGTGCGTGCCGATCACGACGTCCACGGAACCGCTCTTGACGCCGTCGGCGGTTTCCTTGGCCTCCTTGCCGCTCTGGAAGCGGGACAGAGGCTTGACGACGAGCGGGAACCCGGAAAACCGTTCGGTGAACGTCTCGTAGTGCTGCTGGGCGAGCAGGGTCGTGGGCACCAGCACGGCCACCTGCTTGCCATCCTGGACGGCCTTAAACGCAGCCCGGACCGCGATCTCGGTCTTTCCGTAGCCGACGTCGCCGGAGATCAGCCGGTCCATCGGGATCTCGCGCTCCATGTCGGCCTTGACCTCGTTGATGGTGGTCAGCTGGTCCGGGGTCTCCACGTACGGGAAGGCCTCCTCCAGTTCCCGCTGCCACGGGGTGTCCGGGCCGAAGGCGTAGCCGCGGGAAGCCATCCGGGCGGAGTAGAGCCGGATCAGCTCGCCGGCGATCTCCTTGACCGCCTTGCGGGCCTTGGACTTGGTGCTGGCCCAGTCCGCGCCGCCCATCTTGCTCAGCGCCGGAGTGTCCCCGCCCACGTACCGGGTGACCTGGTCCAGCTGGTCGGTGGGCACAAAGAGCCGGTCGCCGGGGGCTCCGCGCTTGGACGGGGCATATTCCAGCACCAGGTACTCGCGCACCCCGTCGCCTCCTCCGGCCACCCGACGCTGGATCAGCTCCACGAACCGGCCGATGCCGTGCTGTTCGTGCACCACCGAGTCCCCGGCCACGAGCTGGAGCGGGTCCACGGCGTTCCGCCGCTTGGACGGCATCCGGCGCATGTCCTTGGTGGACCCGGCGGAGGTCCGGCCCAGGAGGTCCGCCTCGGTCAGCAGCGCCAGCTTGAGCGGATCCAGGACAAAACCGCGGCCGACGGCGGCGGTGGTCACCTCGATCAGCCCGGCCTGCGGGTCCGCCTCGAGGGTGTCCACCCGGGCGCAGGGGATGTCGTTGTCGTGGAAGAGTTCCGCGAGGCGCTGCGCCGGGCCTGGACCCTCGGTGACCACGACGATCCGCCACTGGTCCCGGACGCGGGAGCCGATGAAGTCCATCATTTCCGCCACGTCGCCCTGGTAGCCGCGGGGTTCCCGGGCGTGCAGGTTCAGCACGTCGACGTCGGGCAGCAGCTCTTCGTCGCTGGCCAGCGAGGTGATGGACCACCAGGAGACGCCGTGCTCCAGTGCTGCGGTGCGGGTATCGGTCAGCGAGCGGAAGCTGGCCGAGTGCAGCGCTTCGGACGCCGCAGAGGCCAAAACAGTGTCCAGCGCCAGGGGCGCGGGGCCGCCGTCGGACGCCGTGGACCAGGCGGCCTCGAGGAATTCCTCGTTGGTCGCGGCGAGGTCGTGGGCCCGGGTGCGGACCTTCTCCGGTTCGATCACCACCGAGATGGAACCGGCCGGGAGCTGGTCCAGGAACGGCACCATGGCGTCCACCAGCACGGGAGCCAGCGATTCCATGCCCTCGACGGCGATGCCGCCGGCGATCTTCTCCAGCATGTCCGCGGCGGCCGGGAGCTGGGACTTCAGGGTGGCCGCGCGGGACATGACGGAGGGCGTGATCAGGATTTCGCGGCACGGCGGGGCATGGAGTTCGGTGGGATGGTGCAGGCCGGGCGCTGTCAGCGAGCGCTGGTCGGCGACGGCGAACCAGCGCATCTGGTCCACCTCGTCGCCAAAGAACTCGACCCGGATGGGGTGGTCCTCGGTGGGCGGGAAGACGTCCAGCATGCCGCCGCGGACGGCGAACTCGCCGCGGCGGGTGACCATGTCCACCCGGGCGTAGGCGGCGTCGGCGAGGCTTTTGACGACACTGCTGAAGGGGGCCTCCTGGCCGAGCTTCAGGGTCACGGGCACCAATTCACCCAGGCCTGCGACGATCGGCTGCACGACGGCGCGCACGGGGGCCACCACGACGCGCAGAGCACCGGCGGTGGACGATTCGGGGTGCGCGAGCCGCCGGAGCACGGACAACCGCCTGCCCACGGTGTCCGAGCGCGGGGAGAGCCGCTCATGCGGCAGGGTCTCCCAGCTGGGGAACTCGGCCACGGCGTCGGCGGGCAGGAAGGCGCGCAGGGCCTCGGTCAGGTCCTCGGCCTCGCGGCCGGTCGCGGTGACAGCCAGGACCACGGGCACCGGAGAGCCGGCCCCGGCAGAGCCGGTTTCGTTCGCCGCATGCGCCGTGAGTCCGTCCGCCATTTCGGCGAGCAATGTGGACCGCATTCCGGCCGGGGCGCTGATCTGGTAGTCCTCGCTGCGGGCGGCAAACCCGCGGGCGGCCTCGGCCTGGATCCGGGCGTAATTCCGGTCTTCGGCGAGGACACGGCGCAAACCGGTGAGAGAGGGGCCGTTGAGGCTCATAGCTGTTGCTCCTGATGTGATCACGGGGTGCAGGCAACACGAATAGCCGGAATTCGTGAGAATCCCGGGTCCTCCAAGCCTACCGCGGAGCCCCGGGCCAGACCGACGAGGCTAGGCTGGCGGGAGGAGCGGGTGGCCCATCCGAAGTGCCCTGGGCACCGAATCGCTTGGTAGGCCACCCGCCAACTGCTGGCTGACAAGGAGTCACCATGAACGGCACAACAGCAACCCCTGAACCCGCCCGAACGCCTGCTCCAGCCCCGCAGGCGGTCTCCGCCAAGGCCGCCTCCCCGAAAACCGTGCTGGTCACCGGGGCCACCGGCTACATCGGCGGGCGGCTGGTCCCCCGGCTCCTGGAAGCCGGGCACACGGTCAAAGTCGTGGTCCGCACGCCGGCCAAGATCGCCGGCGTGCCGTGGCTGGATGACGTCGAGGTGGTCCACAGCAGCCTCGACGACGGCGAGGCCCTGCGGGAGGCGCTCGGCGGCGTCGACGTCCTGTACTACCTGGTCCATTCCATGGCGGCGGGGGCCGGATTCGAAGCCAAGGAAAAGGCGATGGCCGGGACGGCGGCCCGGGCCGCAGCCGCGGCCGGAGTGGACCGGATTGTCTATCTCGGCGGCCTGCACCCGGCAGGGGCCGAGCTGTCCACCCACATGCGTTCCCGTGAGGCGGTGGGGAAAGTTTTCTTGGACAGCCCGGTGGACGCAGTGGTGTTCCAGGCCGGCGTCGTCATTGGCTCAGGCTCGGCGTCGTTCGAAATGATCCGGCATTTGTCTGAGACGCTCCCGCTCATGCCGGCACCGAGCTGGGTGCGCAACAAGATCGAGGCGATCGCCGTCCGCGATGTCCTGTACTACCTCGTGGCCGCGGCGTCGCTGGAAGGAACCATCAACCGGACGTTCGACATCGGCTGCCGCCAGGTGCTCAGCTATGCGGGAATGATGCAGGAGTACGCGGCCGAGGCGGGCCTGCCGCACCGGGTGGTTCTGGCGCTGCCGGTCCCTGCCCCCAAGCTGGCCGGCGTGTGGGTGGCGCTGACTACGCCGATCCCGCTCTCCATGTCCCTGCCGCTCGTGGAATCGCTCCAGCACGACGCCGTCGCCGGCGAGCACGACATAGATGCGTACATCCGGGTACCGGAAGTCGGCCTGACCCCCTACCGGCGGGCCGTGGCCCTCGCCCTGGGCAAGGAACGCGACGGTCAGGTGGAAACCACCTGGGCCAGTGCCGGTGTCGACGCCGATCCCCTGCCGAGCGACCCGGACTGGTCCGGCCACACGGTGTACGTGGACGAGCGCAGCTTCCCCAGCGACGTGGACCCGCGGCACGTTTGGACCGTCATCGAAGGAATCGGCGGCCGGAACGGCTGGTACTCCCTGCCGCTTGCCTGGCAGGTGCGCGGCTGGCTGGACAAGCTCACCGGCGGCGCGGGGCTGCTGCGGGGCCGCCGGCACCCGCACCTGCTGGCCGAGGGCGAGGTGGTGGACTGGTGGCGAGTCGAGCGGATCGACCGTGGCCGGCTGCTGCGTTTGCGGGCCGAAATGCGGGCCCCGGGCAGGGCCTGGCTCGAACTTTCCGTGGAGCCGGAGGGGGCGGGCAGCCGCTACCGCCAGCGCGCCATCTTCTTCCCCAAAGGCCTCAGCGGCCGTCTGTACTGGCTCGCCGTGCTGCCTTTTCACAGCGTCATATTTCCGGCCATGTCGCGGAATATCACTGCCGCCGCCCGGGACCTGGAAGACCTCGAATCGAAGCCTGCCGGGCACACGACGTAGGATGTTGGAGCCCGAAACGTCCACTTCCCTATCACGGAGGACCCCCCTATGGCCCTGAGTGCATCCACTACCGTTCCGCACAGCGTTGACCGTGTTACCGCGGTTTTCGTCAATGAAGACTTCCTGCGCCACACGAGCGAACTCGTCGGCGGCACCCTGGAATCCTTCGCCCTTGACGGAGACCCCGCCGGCGCGTTCAGCACCACCACTGTGCGGACCATCCCCACCACGCGGATGCCTGACATCGCGCGGAAATTTGTCGGCGAAAGCCTGAAAGTAACCCAGCTGGAGGACTGGGAGGCCCCCGCCGCCGACGGCTCGCGGCAGAGCAAGATCTCCCTCAAGGTCTCCGGCGCACCGCTGGACGTGAACGCTGTCCAGCGCCTCGTCTCCGACGGCGGCAGCACCCGGATCGAGCTTGAGGGCAACGTCACCTCCTCAGTGCCGTTCCTTGGCGGCAAGATCGCCGATGCAGCCGAACCGATGGTCGGCAAGGCCCTGAACATTCAGTCCCAGCAGGCCCAGGCCTGGCTCGAGAGCCACTAGCGCCGTGGAGTTGCCCGCGTTCCTCGCCGTCGTCCTGGTCATTGCCGGCGTCTGGTCCCTGGTGGTCTGGCCGCAGTTCCTGCGCCGGGTCATGAAGGACCCGCGCGCCCGTGACGCCGACGGCAAGGCCACGCGCTTCCTGACCGTCCACGTGGTCCTCGTCAGCATCTCCATGCTGCTCGGGGCCGCGACGGCGGCGATTGGCGTTGCCGGGCTGATCGGCTAGCATCCGGCACACCGGCGGTAATACGACCGCCGGTGTGCCGGATTTCCTGCTCTGGCGGCGTGCTGGCGGCTAGAATCGGCAAAAAGGTGGACCGCTGAAAGGGGACGCCGTTTGCTACCCCGTCGTGCGGCTATATGGGCACTGGGCGCCTATGTGCTTGCCCTTGGCCTTATTGCGCTCTGGCCCGTTCCCGTGGACCAGGGATCGTCCGATCTCCTGATGCGGGCGCTGCGGAAGCTGCACCGCTGGGGCGTCCCCGCCTCCTTCGACTACGGGGTGGTGGAACTGGCCGCCAACGTGCTCCTGTTCCTTCCCCTGGGCGCCCTGGTGGCCCGGATCCTGGGCGCACGGCTGTGGTGGGGCGGGGTTGCCGTCGGCTTCGTCGTCTCGGTCCTCATTGAGCTCGCCCAGCTTGTCTTCCTCCCGGCGCGCTTTCCCTCGGTCGCCGACGTCGCCGCGAACACGTTCGGTGCCATGGTCGGCGCCTTCGCGGCCCTGTTGCTCATGGCATTCCACGGCCGTGTACGAAACCCGGACCCGGCACGTACGCTGTGAACTATCCACGGCGAGAGGACACGGCAGCTATGCGGATCTCGGTTATCGGTTGCGGTTATCTCGGCGCGGTCCATGCGGCAGCCATGGCCAGCCTGGGGCACGACGTTGTCGGCATCGACCTGGACGGGCACAAGGTGGCGCAGCTGTCCCTTGGCACGGCCCCGTTCTACGAACCGGCGCTGGATGACCTCCTCGCGGAGCTGGCCCACTCGGGCCGGCTGCGGTTCACCACCGACATGGCGGCCGCCCGCGGCGCCGAGGTCCACTTCATCTGCGTCGGAACGCCACAAAAGCGCGGCGAAAACGGCGCGGACCTGCGTTACGTGGATGCCGCCGTCGCGTCCCTCGCGGCCCAGCTCTCCCCCGGCGACGTCGTCGCCGGGAAATCCACGGTGCCCGTGGGAACCGCCGCTCGGCTGGCCGACGTGCTGGCGGAGACGGAACCCGGCGCCACGCTGGTGTGGAATCCTGAATTCCTGCGCGAAGGCCACGCGGTGGCGGACACCCTGAACCCCGACCGGTTCGTCTACGGGACACCGGACGGCAACGAAGAACATCCCGCGGTGGCCGTCCTGGACCAGGTCTATGCGACGCCGCTCGCCGGCGGGACACCCCGGCTCGTGCTCGACTACGCCACGGCGGAACTGGTCAAGGCGGCCGCCAACTCGTTCCTCGCGACCAAAATATCCTTTATCAACGCCATGGCCGAGGTCTGCGAAGCCACCGGGGCCGACGTCACCCGGCTGGCTGATGCGATCGGGCTCGATGAGCGGATCGGACGGAAGTTCCTGAACGCGGGCATCGGATTCGGCGGCGGCTGCCTGCCCAAGGACATCCGGGCGTTCATGGCCCGCGCCGGTGAGCTGGGGGCGGACCAGGCGCTGACGTTCCTGCGGGAAGTGGATGCCATCAACATGCGGCGCCGGACCCGGGTGGTGGAACTGACGCGCGAACTGTGTGGCGGGTCCCTGCTGGGCCAGCGGATCGCCGTGCTGGGGGCGGCTTTCAAGCCCGAGAGCGACGACGTCCGGGACTCTCCCGCGCTCAGCGCCGCCGCGCAGCTGCAGCTGCAGGGCGCCGTGGTGACGGTCACGGACCCCCAGGCGCTGGCCAACGCCGCCAAGCGCTTCCCGGAGCTGCCGCTCGAGCCGGATCTGGACACGGCGCTGCACAGGGCCGACGCCGTGCTGCTGCTGACCGAGTGGCAGGCCTACCGGGAGCTTGATCCGCACGCGGCCAAGGCGCTCGTGTCCGCGCCCCGCATCCTGGACGGCCGCAACGTCCTGAATCCGGCGAAGTGGCGGGCCGCCGGTTGGATCTACAAGGGCCTGGGCCGGCCGTGACGAGGTGGGCTCAGGCTGCCAGCGCCTGGCCCAGGGCGTCTTCCGCGGCGACCCATGAGAGCATGGCGCACTTGACCCGGGCGGCATAACGGGACACGCCCTCAAACGCGGCGGCGTCACCCAGCACCTCCGGATCGGCCGGCACCTTGCCGCGCGAACGCAGCACTTCGCGGAAGCTGTCAATGACGGTGCGGAGCTCCCCGACCGTCATGCCCTCGGCGAGGTCCGTCAGGACGGACGCCGAGGCCATCGAGATTGAGCAGCCGTCGCCGTCCCAGCGCAGCTCGCTGACCTTCCCGCCGGCCACGGACACCCGGACCGTGATTTCGTCGCCGCAGGTCGGGTTCAGCTGGTGGGACTGGCCGCTGCTCGCGCCATTGGGTGCGTCCGCGGCGGCGAGGCCACTGCCGTGCCGGGCCTTGGCGTGTTCCAGGATGATCTGCTGGTAGAGCTGGTCAAGACTCATGGATGTCCGTCCTAGGCTTGGAAGTAGGCACGGACATCGGCGACCGCGTTCAGGAACGCGTCCACATCGTCCGTGGTGTTGTAGAGGTACGTGCTGGCGCGCGTCGTCGCCGTCAGTCCCAGCCTGCGGTGCAGTGGCTGGGCGCAGTGGTGACCGACCCGCACGGCGATGCCCCGGCTGTCCAGGAACTGGCCGACGTCGTGTGCGTGGACGCCCGCGACGTCGAACGCCGCCAGGCCAATCCGTTCCTGCCCCGCCGCGGGACCCAACACCCGGATTCCGGGGATGGATCCCAGGCCCTGCACCAGGCGCTGGCCGAGTTCGGCTTCCCAGGCGTGGATGCGGTCCATCCCGGTTTCGCTGAGGTAGTTTACCGCCGCGGCGAGCGCCACCGCCTGCGAAATGCGCTGGGTGCCGGCCTCGAAGCGTTGCGGGCTCGGCAGGAAACCCGCCCGTTCCATCGTGACGGTGGTGATCATGGAGCCGCCGGTCAGGAACGGCGGCATCGCGTTCAGCAGCTCCGAGCGGCCATAGAGGGCGCCGATACCGGTGGGGGCGAGCATCTTGTGGCCGGAGAACACCGCGAAGTCGACGTCGAGGGCCTTGACATCCAGGGGCAGGTGCGGCGCGGACTGGCAGGCATCGAGCACCACGAGGGCCCCCGCGGACCGGGCCAGGGCAACCAGGGCGGCCACCGGGTTGATGGTGCCCAGGACGTTGGACGCGTGGGTGAACGCCAGGACGCGGGTGCGGGGGCCGACGAGGCCGGCGGCGGCCGCCAGGTCCAGGGCGCCGGCATCGTCGATCGGGATGAACTTCACGACAGCGCCGGTCCGGGCCGCCAGCTCCTGCCAGGGGATCAGGTTGGCGTGGTGTTCCATCTCCGTGACCACGATTTCGTCGCCCGGGGCCAGGGCGAACCGGGCCGCTTCGGGTCCGGCGCCGGGCAGGGACGCGTTGAGGAAGGAGTACGTGAGCAGGTTCAGGCCCTCCGTGGCGTTGGAGGTCCAGATGAGTTCATCCCACTCCGCGCCGACAAAGTCCGCCACTGTTTCCCGGGCGTTTTCGAAGGCCTCGGTGGCCTCGACGGCGAGGTGGTGGGCCCCGCGATGGACCGCGGAGTTCCGCTGCTCGTAGAATTCCTGCTCCGCCTCGAGCACGCTGAGCGGGTTCTGCGAGGTGGCCCCGGAGTCCAGGTAGACGAGGGGCCGGCCATTGACGTGCTGCTGCAGGATCGGGAAGTCGTTGCGGATCCTCAGAACCTCCTCGTTTCCGAGCACAGCGGCAGAGCGGCGGAGGTGGGCTGGGGTGGCAACCATGGCGGAGACTCCTGGATCGGCGTTCGCTGCGGCGTACCCCTGCCGGCCGGGCAGCCGGCGGCACGAAATACGTCACACAGATTAAACCTAATTATCCCACGTTCCCGCAGCCCTCCTGCGCGGCCACCGCGCGGACCCGCACACCGCGGAACTCGACGGGAGGTCCGGCGTCGTAATTCTTCCGCAGGGTCAGCCATGCCCCGCCGTAGCGGGTGTCTTCGGCGGAGACGTTAGCGCCGGAGGTGCCGCCCCCGTCCCGGCGGACGCTGATGTGCCACGGCCCCAGCGTCACCACGAACTTCATCCACTCCCCGGGCCGGGGCGCCGGGCTGCCGGACTCCGCGAGCCGGACCGGGGCCGCGGTGCCGGCGTCGTGCCGGTAGAGCGCCAGCGTGCCGTCCCCGGCGACGTCCAGGACATAGCCGGGAACTTTCAGGGCGGACCCCGGACGGTAGGGCGCGTCGGAGTCCTGGCCAAAGGCCACCCCCGCGCCCGGGCCTGCCCCAGGGAGTCCGGACGGCCAGCGCAGCTCGAACTCGATTTCCCAGTCCGGGGAATCAACCGCCCCCGCCAGGGAGCCCAGGACGTAGCCGGACTTGTCCGGGCTGGAGATGCTGAGGGCACCGTCGGCAAACGCCGGCTGCCCATCCCAAACGGCGTCGGCAGCCCACGGCAGATCGCCGGTTCCCCGGCGGCCGGCGGAGAAGCCGTCTTCCCGGAGCGGTTCCTCCTGGTGCAGGACATAGCGGATGTTGGAGCAAATGAAGCCCCGCACACCCAGGTCCTGCAGGCGGGCGTGCTCGCTGCGACGGTGCAGCTCCCAAGCGAGCACCGGCTTGCCGGAGGCGACCATCTGGCGGATCATCGCCTCCGGCGCGTTGTGGTGGATGCCGAGCAGGTCCGCCCGCGGGATGAGCCCGGCCACCTTGTCCTGCTCCCGCGCCGTGAGGTAGCCGAAGGTGGTGTAACCCCTGGCCGCCGCGAGCTCATGCCCCCGCGACGCGGCCGGCTGCTTCCACACCACATGCTCCCGGGCCCCGGGATAGTTCTCCAGCAGGGCCAGGATTTCGTCGGCGTTGGTCCCGGGCTTGTCCTCAAGGAAGATCACGTGGCTGGCGGCGAACGCGTCCAGGACGTCGGTGAGGAGCGGGATGGGCTCCAGCGGCGTGGCCGGGCCGAGCCAGGCCCGGGCGTCATTGCGCAGCGGCTCCAGCGCGGCGTAGGGCGCCCGGGCGATGGTCAGGTCAATGCCGGTCAGCCGCTTCGTGTTCAGATCGTGGTGGCAGACCAGCACGCCGTCTTCGGTGGCGGAAACGGACACCTCGATCGCCTTCAGCCCCGCTGCCGCCGCCCCCTTGTAGGCGCGCATCGTGTGCTCTGGCCAGTTGTCCCCGGAGCCCCGGTGCGCGACGAAGAACGACGGCGCCTCGAGCAGGTCCGCGACCGTGAAAGGCCCTTTGTCCCCCGGCGCCGCGACCGCACCCGCCGTGACGAATTCCTTGGCCGCGGATGCCGCCGGGACGATCGGGGGCCGCGGCCGGGCCGTGGCCCCCGGCGCCGCGGAGTTTCCGGGGCACGAAGAGCAGCCTGCCACGCCCAGCACCGCCCCTGCTGCGGCGAGGCCCAGGAACTGCCGCCGCGCGATCACGGCGATCCTGCGCCCGGCAGATTCGCGGGGGTGAGGGCCGAATTCTTCACGGAGGCTTGGGCCGGGGTTTCGGCCGGGGCTTGACCAGTGGTTCCGGCCCGGGCGCGCGCGGGGGCTGTGGCGGGGACAGGCGGCGACGCCGCACGGCGGGCCTCGTCGGTTGCGATGACCACCATGGCCAGCACCGTCCAGACGACGATGCCGCCGGCGGAACGCGTGGCCAGGGAGCTGTATGTCTGTGGAATGACCAGCGCCATGATCCCGGCCAGCGCCAGGCCAGGGTAGCCGGTCCTCATGCCGCGGAGCACCAAGACTGCCATGGCACCGAAGTAGAGCACGGCGAACAGGAGGCCGAAGTCGATGCCGTACATCAGGATCGGATTCTCGAAGCTCGTTTGCAGCCCGGCCTGGACCGCCACCCGGTAGCTGGAGCCGATCCCCTGGCCGGCCACGGCGTAGTCGTTCCAGCGGCTGAGGAAGTACTCGAGGGCGATGCTGCGCGCCTCACTGGACCCGGTGTCGTTGGCAACCCGCGCCGCCACGCCGGCCACCAGCGGGGATTGCATGATGGCGGCGCCCACTCCCGTCATCACCAGGAGCATGGCCGTCTTGACCCAGACAGGCCGCCGGACAAAAAGCACCACCACCACGGTTGCCACGGCCAGGGCCACGAGTCCCACGCGGGACTGCGAAATCAGCACCGCCACGGCCATGAGTCCCAGCAGCCCGGCCTGCAGCCACTGACGTGACAGGCCTGCCACCAGTGGCGCCGCAACACTGACAACGAGGGACAGGGCGAGCGGCTGGTCCAACGTCCCCATCCAGCGCCCGGAGTTCCTGGCGAACCAGTACTGGGTCTCGAATCCTGCCTCATAGAACAGGACATTGCCGCTCAGCCACTGCGCGACAGCCACGGCACACGCGAGGGCAACGAGGCCCAGGAGCACGGTGCGCAGCAGCACCACGAGTCCGCCGCCGCGAACGGCTTCGGCGAGCAGCAGCAGGAAGAACAGCACCGGCACCACAATCTGGTCCACCAGCAGCACCATTCCACCGCCATTGCCGGACGTCGATGTGGCCAGGTACGCCGCCACGATGACCAGGCCAAGGACCAGGAACAGCAGGAAGTGACGGCCCAGGACAATCCTGACGCTGGCCGGATCGTGAAAGAGCCGGACCAGGAAGATGCAAAGCACCAGCCAGGTCGCGGGATGGACGGACACGGGGCCGGAGGACACTCCGGTGAGCGTCGCGGCCCCGATCGCCGGCACCAGCAGCCACAGCCCCAGCACCGCAGCCAGTGGCACCCTGGCGTGTTTGCGGCAGAGGAAAGCCGCCGCGAGGGACACTCCGATCCAGGCCGCCAGCTGCATTTAGGCCACCCGGCCGGACGTCACGATCCGGCCCGGAACAGCGACGCCGTCCACCCTCACCTCCGGCCGGCAGAGTGCTTGACCGGTGCCGGTTCCGCGGGCACCGCCGGGGGCGTCACCTTGGCTCGTCGGATCGGCCTGCGGAGCCATGCCCGGGGCTGCTTGCGCCCTTCGGACAGTCGGAGCGGAAGGGCGTTCAGCACAGCGCCCGCCACTGTGACCTTGACCAGATCCAGGTTCCGCAAGGACGCGCCCAGCAGTTCGCGCGTCACGCTCCGGTACCGGACCACCAGCACTGTGAAGTCCGCTTGCACGGCCAGCAAGGCCGCGTCGCTGAACGGCTGCATGGCTGGCGCGTCGAGGATGACGCGGCTGTAGCTGCCCCGCATCTCGCCGAGCGCGGCCGTCATGGCCCGGCTTGCCAGAAGTTCTGTGGGGTTCTCGGGAACAGAGCCGGCAGCCACAATGTGCAGCCGGTCGCTCGCCGTTTTTTGGATGACACCGTTCAGTCCGGCCCGGCCGGCGAGGACGTCGGTCAGGCCCATTGTGTTGCCAAATTTGAGTTCCGACGCCAGCCTCGGGCGCCGGAGGTCCGTTTCCACCAGCAGGACTTTCTCCCCCGCGTCGGCCCAGGCCCGGGCCAGCATGAGTGCCACGGTGGTCTTGCCCTCCCCTGCCCGCGCCGAGGAAATGAGCACGACGCCGGAGGCCGGCAGTGCGGGCAGATGGTCCACGTTGGTGCGGAGCCGGCGTGCCGCCTCATCGAGCAGCGAGGCCGCGCGGCGATCCAGGATGCCGGAGAACTTGCGTGCGTCTGCGCTGACCGGGACGCGGGCCAGCAGCGGCAGCCCGGACGCGGCTTCGACATCTTCGGGGGTCCGGAGCGTGTGGTCCGCCATCCGGCGGGCGACCGCGATGGCGATGCCGGCGCCGAGGCCAAGCAGCGCGCCCAGACCAAGGTTCAACGAAAGTCGGGGGGACACCGGATCCGTGTCGTCCGTCGGTCCCGCCACCACGTTCAGGACGGTCTGCCCGCCGCCGCTCTGGGTCCGGCCGGCTTCAACGTCAGCCAGGGCCGTGTTGAGGCCGGAGACGATCTCGCGGGCGATCCCGAGAGCTTTGGCCTGGTCCGGCATGCTCACGACGACCGTCAACATCATGGTGTCCTGGTCCGCCGAGGCGCTGACGCTCTGCGCGATGTCCGCTGCCGACAGGCCGGTGGAACTGCTGCTGACGAGCTTTTCCACAAACTTGTCGCTCTTGACCAGGCTCGCGTAGGAGGCGATGCGTCCCCGCGACAGTTCGAGGGACTGCAGGGACGACTGTCCCGTTGCCGGCGGCGACACGACGTAGAACTTGACGGCGCTTTGATACACCGGCGTTGCCGTCGATGTCACGCCCCAGGCGACTCCGACGCCCGCCAGCAGGCACACGAGCACTATCAGCCAGCTCCGCGCAATTGCGCGTCCGTACTCAGACAGTTCCAAGCGAACCCCCCATGCGGCCACCACGCCGTGCCTGCAGCGGCACGGTCCTTCATGGTCCCTTGACGCCCCATTATTGACTGCGACCGCGCCGTGCGGAAGCTTTTTGGTTCTGTGTCTTTGCGGCCGGTCCCGGCGCTCAGGCCTCCCGGTGGCGCAACGAAGGTTGCTATGCCGGCGGACCGACCTGGCTTAGGGCCTGAATCCTAGCCAAATTCCGGCACCGGCCGTAGTCTTTCCCTAATCAGGACGGACCGTCAGGTCCAGCAACAGTTTGGGCGTCAAGTCCTTGGAAACAGGACTTGGACTCAGGTCCTGACGGCAGGTCTCAGCAACAGGTCTCAGTGGCGGGGTCCCAGCAACGGGCCCCGGGGCCAGGCCCCGGTGGCCGGACCGGTGTTCCTGCGTCAGCAGCGGCCCCGGTCCTTTGTTCAGGGTTGCCTTCCGCCGCGGTACCGGATCGAGGGGGCACGATGAAGACTAACGGGGAGCAATTCTCGGTACTAGTGGCGCACCCCAGCGCGGACCTCTACGGCTCCGACCGGGTGCTGCTGGAAACCATTGACGGGTTGCACCGCAGCGGCGCGCGCGTCCTGGTGGCCTTGCCGTCGCCGGGGCCGCTCGTGGCAGAACTCAAGCGCCGGGGCGCCGCGGTCATTCTGTCGCCGACGCCGGTGCTGCGCAAGAGCCTGCTGACGGCACCTGGACTGGCGAAACTCGCGGCCGCGTCTGTATACGGGCTGCTCCGCAGCATAGGTGTGATCCGGGGCGCGCGCCCGGACGTCATTCTGGCAAACACCATCACTGTCCCACTGTGGACGGCCGCGGGACGGCTGACGGGGGTCCCGGTGGTCACCCACGTCCATGAGGCGGAGGCCAACGCCCCCCGGGCTCTCCGCGCGGCCCTGGCCCTGCCGCTGCTGCTCTCAAGCGGGATCCTGACGAACAGCCAGTTCAGCTCCGACACACTGGCCTCCGCGCTGCCGGCGCTCCATGGCCGCCCGAGAGTGCTCTACAACGGCGTCCCCGGGCCGGACGCGCCGGTACCGCCACGGCCGGACCTCCAAGGCGGGCTCCGGATCCTGTACGTCGGACGGCTGTCCCACCGCAAGGGCGTGGATGTGGCCATCGACGCGCTGCTGCGGCTCCGCAGCGACGGCGTGCCGGCCAGCCTGTCCGTGGTGGGGGCGGTCTTCCCCGGCTACGAGGACTACGAGGCCGGCCTCCGCAGCCAGGTCCAGGCCCATGGTGCCGAAGACCACGTCACGTTCCATGGTTTCCAGAATGTGGTCTGGCCGTTCCTTGCCGAGTCCGACGTCGTGGTGGTGCCTTCCCGCCTCGACGAGCCGTTCGGCAACACGGCCGTCGAGGCGGTCCTGGCCTCCCGCCCTGTCATCGTCAGCAACACCTCGGGCCTGCGGGAGGCCGCGGCCGGTTACCGTTCGGCGCAGTTCGTCGAACCCGGCGACGCGGGCGAGCTC
>NZ_JBFTZV010000005.1:309372-506722 GCF_056406615.1 Arthrobacter sp. P1_B3
GCCGAGGCGCTCGCCCGCGTCGCCGGCCAATGGCACCACTACCAGTCCAGTGCAAGGCTCGACGCCGCCGAAGCCGGCCGCAGGCACAGTCCGGAACGCTACGGGACCCTCATGACCGGGCATCTGGCGCAGGCTGCGGGCAGGCTTTTGTGAACGGCAGCCCTGCCCCCCGTGCGGCCTCCGTACCGGCCGCACCAGCCAAAACGGCGCGAGGCGTCCGGTGGAGCTTCGGGGCAGTGCTGGCCCGGCAGGGATTCCAAATGCTCTGCGCCGTGGTTCTGGCCCGCCTCCTGGGGCCGCAGAGCTATGGAGTCATCGCGGCGGCCACCGTGTACATCAACCTGGTGGCGCTGCTGTTGGACCAGGGCCTCTCCGCGGCGCTCGTCCAGCGGCCGGACGTGACCCGCCGCCTGGCAGGTGCCACAGCCATGCTAAACATCCTGGTGGCGGCCCTACTCGCGGTGGTGACCTGGTGCGCCGCTCCCTGGATTGCGCAGTTCTTCGGCGTGGCTGAGCTTGAGCCGATCCTTAGGCTGCTGGCTCTGGCGATCCCAGTCAAAGCCCTGGCCATCACACCGCGGGCCATGCTGTCCCGGAACCTGGCCCTCCACAGGGTCGGCGCAGCGGACATTGCGGCGGCAGCCGCGGGCAGCGCGGCCGGGATCGGCGCTGCGCTTGCCGGCGCCGGACCGTGGTCCATGGTCTACCAGGTGGTCGCCACTGACGTCGTCTGCAGCGCGTTGTTGCTGGCAGCGAGCCGGGGTCCCGTCCCCAATTTTGCCTTCCGGACCATCGCGCCGCTGTTCCGATTCAGCTTCAGCGTCTTTGCCACCGACTGTCTGGCCTACTTCTCCCGGAACCTGGACAACATCCTCGTGGGCCGGGTGCTCGGCGTCGCCGCACTCTCCCTTTACGGGATGGCCTACCGTATCCTCGTCATCCCGGTCCAGTTGATTGGCCAGACCGTCAACCGGGTCATGTTTCCCGCGTTTTCCCGCGCGGCCGGCAGCCCGGAGACAGTGGCCGCAATCCTTGTCTCCGCGACGAGGCTGCTGGCGATCTCCGCTGTTCCGCTGATGGTCTTTGTGGCATGCGCCGCCCCCGAGCTCGTGGGCCTGGTTCTGGGCCCCGAGTGGCTGCCCGCGGCCGGGCTGGTAAGTGTGCTCGCCATCGGGGGCGCACGCGAAACCGTTTTCTACGTCACGCCCTCCCTGATGAAGGGTCTGGGGCAGAGCGGGTTGATCGTGAGGTACGAGATCCTGGCCGCCGTTGTGCAGGTTGGCGGTATCGTGATCGGACTCCAGTTCGGCGTCTTCGGCGTCGCCGTCGGATACTGCGCTGCCGGCTTTATCCTCACGCCCGTGCTCCTGCGCATCCAGTCCCGGCTGACAGGTGTGACGACGATGTCCCAGCTGGCGGCAATCTTCCCCGCTGTCCACGCCGCAGCCTGGGGTGCGGCCGGATACGGGGCGCTGTCCCTGGCCACCGCACACGGCCCGTGGCACCTGTTCGGCGGGCTGGGGCTCTTTGCAGCCCTCACCCTCGCCGCGCTGCGGGTTTTCCACCGGCGCATGCTCTCGGGCTATCTCGAACAGGCGCGGGCATTCATTGGACGGCCTGCCCCGCGGCAAGCCCCTACAACGACAAGAGGTCAGAATGACTGACATCACACACCCCAGCGTTCGCCCCTCGGGCGACGAACTCGCCGTCAGAATCCCGGCGGACGGCCTCGTCGTTGCGGTGCTGACCTACCGCCGGCCCGATGACATCGCCCTGGCGCTGCCGCGGCTGGCGGCCCAGGCCGGTACAGTCCTGGTCTCACCGGGACAGGGAGGCCCAGACGGGCCCGAAAATCCGCAGGCCACCGTGCTCGTGATCGACAACGACCCCGAGGCGAGCGCCCGCCCCACCGTGGAACGGCTCGCCGGCACTCTCCGGCCGGGGCTGGTCCGGTACGTCCACGAGCCGAAGCCCGGCATCGCGGCGGCGCGGAACCGCGCCCTGCACGAGGCGGCATCAAGCGCGCTGCTCGTCTTCATCGACGACGACGAAGTGCCCTCGGAGCAGTGGCTGGCGCAGCTGGTGGGCCTGCAGCGCTCCAGCGGCGCCGCCGCCGTCGTGGGTCCGGTCATCAGCGAATACGAACACGCGCCGGAGCCCTGGATCGAGGCCGGCAGGTTCTTCCACCGCCGCAGGCTCCCCACCGGGACCCGGCTGGACGTGGCGGCGACGAATAACCTGCTCCTGGACCTGCGGCAGGTCCGCGCCTTGCGGCTCGCGTTTGATGAACGCTTCGGTCTCAGCGGAGGATCGGACACGCTGTTCACCCGGCGACTCGTCCAGCGCGGCGGATCCATGCTGTGGTGCGATGAGGCCGTGGTGGTGGACCGGGTTCCGGCCTCGCGGCTCACCCGCAGGTGGGTCTTGCGCCGCGCCCTTCGCAGCGGGAACTCCGCGGCGCGTGTCGACCTGGAACTCGCCGCAGGCATGGCGGCCCGGCTGGGGGCCAGGGGCGCTTCCCTGGGATCCGGATCAGTCCGGTTCGTCGGCGGGTCGGCGCGCCTGGCAGCGGGACTCATCAGCGGCTCAGTGCGGCAACAGGCGCAGGGAATGCGGGCCGCCGCCCGGGGCCTGGGTATGGCATCCGGCGCCTTTGGCTATGTTTACAGCGAGTACCGCCGAAAATAGTTTTGCTGCAGTTCACCGTCTCTGAGGCGTCGCCGCGGCAGGTTGGATACGAGGGAAATTTTGCAGCTAATACAAGCGACACGCCCGGGCGCGATCAAGCTGATATTCGACACGCCCCGTCGTTACCAATTTGCAACCTGCCGGGCACCTCGACTAGCGTGTCTGCACAGAAGCCGGGGTCGGGGAACGCCTCCCGGGAAGTCAGTCGCAAGGGCCACGGGTCCGCCCACGCCTCGCCCAGGTCTCAGTCACCTGGGCCTCAAGAACACAACTTGCGCTGACCATGCACCAAGCAACATACCGGCGCGGTCTCCACGCCGCCGGCAGACAGGCCCCGCGCGGGCCTCCCGCCAGTTCCGCTATGTCCTTGCGATTCCCCGTGCCCGGAGAGTAAGACAAAAGAGGTTTGACACTATGGCCATTGGCACGAAGAAAGTCCAGCGCAAGAACGTCCGCGCAACGTATGCCGCGGGCGCTGCGGCAGTGACAATCACTGCCCTCGCCCTGTCCGCGGCACCGGCCGTCCAGGCTGCGCCCGCAATGGCGCCCGCAGCGCTGACGGTTGGGTCCTACAAGCCGAGCGCGTCCACCACCGGTGTTCCGGCCGGAACGGCCCTGAAGCCGTACAACACCTCGGGTGCGGACCTCGTCATCACCAGGGACGGCACGGTCCTGGACGGGCTGGACATCTATGGCGACATCAAGGTCCGGGCCAAGAACGTGGTCATCAAGAACAGCCGGCTGCACGGCGGCAAGGCGATCCCGAGGTCCAACACCGGCGTCGTCGACGCCAACAACGCCGCCGTGGTCAACCTGGTGGTCCAGGACAGCACGATCGTCCCGGACAGGCCGTCCTACTACCGCGACGGCATCGTCGGCCACGACTACACCGCGCGGCGGAACCACATCCAGCGCTCCAACGATGGCCTGGGCATTTTCAACCGCCCGGGTGGCCCGGTGACTGCCAACGTCACGGCCGAAGCCAACTACATCCACGGGCTGACCTACTGGTCCTACGACCCTGCCCACAGCGACGGCACGCACAATGACGGCATCCAGGTCCAGGGCGGCCAGAACATCCGCATCGTCGGCAACAACATCGTGGCCAACTCCACGCCGGGCACCGGCAGCGCGCCGAACCCGCGCGGCACCCACGCGGGCATAGGCATCATGCTGCAGCAGAACGTTGCCAAGCTCGCCAACGTAGTGGTCGACAAGAACTGGGTGGATGACGGCCAATCGTCCATCAATATCGACAACGGCAAGTACTCGAACATCACGGTCACGGTCTCGAACAACAAGCTCGGCCGCAACCAGTTCGATTTCGGCAACGGCTCGAAGTACCCCGTCCGGGTTATCAACCGCGCCGCCAGTACCGTGGCCGGCCTGACCACCAGCAACCGCTGGGCCGACACCCAGGCCCTGCTGGTGGAAGGCAAGACCGGCGGCATCCGCTACAACTACTAGGATCCATGAGCGGGTCCTGACGGGCCGGATCCGGATAAGATCCGGCCCGTTTTGTGTGTCATCTGGCTTTCAGGCTCACGGTGGCGGACGTCTTGGCGTTGCCGAACGAATCGTTGGCCACAATCTTGTATTCATGGGTGGTTCCGGACGGCACGGAGTCGACGTGCTGCATCGTGGGACGGTACCAGAACCTGGACGAGACCCAGCGGGTGCTGATGATCTTCCCGTCCCGGTACAGCTTGTAGTTCAGCCTGGAGTTGTCACGGTCCCAGTTGGCCTGCCAGCTGATGCTGATCGTGCCGGATGAGGGCGATGCCAGCACGGGGTTTGTGGACGCGGCCGAGGACCTCGGCCCCTCCTTGTTCGGGGCGATGCTGGTTACGGCAAAGCGTGCAAGCCCCTGCTGCCCGCGCAGGTTGACGTTTAGGAATTCGCCGCCCATCACCACGTACTGATCATTTCCGGCAACGGTCCACGGCCCCTGGTTCTGGCCCGTGGCCGTCCCGGTGTCCATATCCGGGAACCACACGAGCAGCGTCGGCATGGGCTGGCCGGTGAAGCTCGGAAGACGTGAACTGGGCCGGGTCAGGGTCCCCGTCGCCGCCTTGCTGTAGGCGAGCGCCCGGTGCCAGGACCGGGGGTCGGTTTCTGGGAAACCGTCGATCTTCCCGCAGTCATGGGAGTGCCCCGCCTTGTACACCGCGGTGCTGCTGGCAAAGGTGCTGTAAGAGTCGCCCCGGCAGTCATCGATCCACTTGATGGCGAGGTTGGACCAGTTCGCGGCGAAGGATCCCTCGAGGTTCCCGGTGCCGCCGCTGTCAATGAGGATGAACGCCGTCCCGTACCAGCTGGTCCCGTCGCTCGAGAGTGACGTGATGGCCGCGTAGGTGCCGGCGTTGCGCACCACTTCGTTGGCCGGCGTTGGCAGGTTCTTACCGCCGACCGGGTCCACGGCGCCCAGGCCAAAGCCCGGCTCGCTGCTGCCGTTGAGCGTGGTGAAGGCCCCGCCGACAACCACCCTGCTGCGGTCGGGAGCCAGGACCAAGGCATTAACCCGTCCCCCGCCGGCCGCAGGCTTCCACGCCAGCAGGCCGCCGTCGGAAGCGCGGACCGCCGCCAGCCTCGATCTCACGGCGGATCCGACCGCGGTGAACGAGCCGCCTAGGTAGACCGTGGCCGGCGTGGCCACGATCGCGCGGACGGAGCCCGACATAGGCGGGGCCCAGCCGGGAATGAGGGCCCCGGTCGCCGGGTCGAGGGCCGCAACCTTCCGCACGGCGTGGCCGTTGACCTGGGTGAAGTCGCCGCCCACATAGAGCCGTTTGTGGTCCGGGGACGCCGTCACGGCCAGGGCCTGGGCATTGAGGGACGCCGTAAAGCTGGTGATGAGCTTTCCCGTGGTCAGGCTGAACGCCAGGATGTTTTTCCGGGCCGTCGTCTGCGTGCCGGCCGGGGCGCCGGCGGGGCGGGCAGTACTGAACTTACCCACGGCGTACACCGTGTCCGCGATGACGGTCTGCTGCCACACCACCCCGTCCACCTGGACCGTCGGCAGCGAATCCGCCGTCACCGTCACAGGGCTCGAGGGCAGGCTCGGGTCGGCGGGCGCGGAGTCCGCGGTTGCGCCCGGGGCGGCCGTAAAGGCCAGGGCTGTGGCCAGCGCAGCACTGGCACCCGCCCTCCAGACCCGGACCGCAGCCGGCCATCCGCGCCGCCATCGACGGAAACGGGGACCGCTCCGGGGCGGTTCTCCGTGGGCATGAAGCGCGGGCGCGCCCCCAGGCTTCCAGGACATCAGAATCCTCCTTCGCTCAGCATCGCCAATCCTTGAGTTACTTGAGTGACTTGCCCGGTTGCGGCTGCCCGTTCCCGGCCTTTCTGGTCTTACCTTCCATTCGCCCCGTCAGATGGGCCGCACATCGAGGTTGTCGAACCGTGCCAGCACCGGCGCGTTGGTCGCGGAGCTAGACAGGTAAGACAGGAGGCCCACGCCTCCCCCGCCCTGCAGGCCGGCGGTAGAGTCGGTGGCCGTGACGCTCCACGGTCCAGGCTCCGCCGCTCCCGTCCGCCAGGTCTTCGCCCGGAGCGTGGTGGGCGAGGCTCCCGAGACTTCCACCCTCAGCTGCAGCTGCTGGCCGGCCGCGAGCGTGATTCCCGGCGTGAACTGCCCGAGGACGGTCTCCGCACCGCCGGCGAGGCGGGTCAGCTGGAGCGTGGTGGCTCCGTTGGCCGCCACCTTGACCTTGCCGCGGTACTCGGCGGTTCCCACGCGCCGTCCGATCACTCCGAGGTAGGAGCCCCCTCCGTTGCCGATCTTGTCCAGCGATACCGTCACGAGCGAGTTGCTGGCGGCAGTGGAGACCGACGGCAGGAATGCTGACGGGCCCCGGCCTGCGGCCAGGTTCATGGTTCCTTGCCCTCCGCCGACCGAGAAGAACGACGCCGAGCCGTTCAGCGACCACGCTCCGCCGGTGTCCGCCGTTCCCCAGCCGGACGCCAGCGTCCGGCCAAAGGCGTCCTGCGCCAGGACCCCGCCGGAACTGACGGTGACGTCGTGGCTGACCGTACCGGTGGCGCCGCTGTTGTCCGTCACGGTCAGTGTCACGGTGTAGGTACCGCCGGACGCGTAGCTGTGCGACGCCGTGACGCCGGTGCCGGTGCCGCCGTCGCCGAAGGCCCACGAGTAGCCCGCGATGGTGCCGCCGGGATCCGAGGACGCGGCGGCGTCGACGTTCACCGTCAGCCCCGTGGTGCCGGCCGTGAAGGCAGCCGTCGGCGCGGTGCCGGAGGAGCCTGCGATGGTGATGCTGCGACTGTCTCCCGTGACGGTGTTTCCCAGCGGATCCCGGGCGGCGATCCTGTAGCTGTGCGCACCGGCGGCCAGTCCGGCGTCGTTGAACTCCAGGGCCGGGCGTTGCCAGAACGTGGACTGCGCGGAGACGGTATGCACCGGGACGGGGTTTCCGTCGCGCAGGACACTGTAGGCCAGGAACGAATTGTCGCGGTCCCAATTGGCCTGCCACTGCACCCGGACCCGCCCGGCGGCGGGGCTGGACAAGGTGGGCACGAACGCGGCCCCGGTGACGCGCGGGCCCTGCAGGTTGGGCGCCGCATCCCTGCGCGCAAACCGGGCCAGGCCCTGTTGCGGCTGCTGGTTGACGTTGCGGAACTCCCCCACCATCACCACATAGGTGTTGTTACCGGTCACGGCCCAGGGGCCCTGGCTTTGGCCGCTGGCAGTTCCGTTGTCCATGTCCGGGAACCAGTTCAACAGCGCCGGCGCAGGCTGCCCGGTGAAGGAGGGGTAGCCGAGGGGATCCCGCACGAGGGTCCCCGTGGCGGCCTTGCCGAAGGCGACCGCCCGGTGCCAGACGCGCGGGGTGACCTCGGGGAATCCACCCAGGTTGCCGCAGTAGTGCGGGTGCCCGGCGACATAGACCGCGGTGTCAGTGGCGAAGGCACCGTAGGAATCGCCATGGCAGTCCTCTACCCATTTGATCCGGCCGTCGGACCAGTTGGCCGCGAAGGCGCCCTCCAGGTTGCCGCCCGTGCCGAAAATGTAGCCGGTGCCGTAGAAGCTCGTGCCGTCCGTGGACAGCGACAAAACCGCCGAGTCGGTTCCCGCGTCGCGGACCACGTCGTTGGCCTGCAGGGGCAGGTTGGCGCCGCTGAGCGCGTCCACCATGCCGAGCCCGTAGCCCGGGCGGGACGAGTTGTTCAGCGTGGTG
This sequence comes from Arthrobacter sp. P1_B3, assembly GCF_056406615.1. NCBI lineage: Bacteria > Bacillati > Actinomycetota > Actinomycetes > Micrococcales > Micrococcaceae > Arthrobacter > Arthrobacter sp. P1_B3. The sequence goes on from NZ_JBFTZV010000005.1 coordinate 317,256, forward strand.
AACGCGCCGCCGACCACCACCCGTGCGCCCTCGGGAGAAAGGGCCAGGGCGTTGACCCGGCCGCTCGCGGCAACCGGCGCCCACGGCAACAGCGCTCCGTCCGCGGCGCTGACGGCCGCGAGCCGGGAGCGGGACGTGGTTCCGACGCCCGTGAAGGTGCCTCCCATCCACACGGTCCCGCCCGATGTCGCGATGGCCCGGACGGAGGCGTTCATCCTCGGCGCAAACGAACCGATCAGCGCTCCGGTCGCGGGGTCCAGCGCGGCGACCCGCAGGCGCTGCACGCCGTTGACGGACGTGAAATCCCCGCCGATGTACAGCCGGGATCCGTCCGGCGATGGCGCGACGGCGAGCGCCTGGGCATTGAGGACGGGCGCGAAGCCGGTAATGAGCCGCCCTGTGGTGATGTCGAAAGCCAGGATGTTGGCCCGGGCGGTCAACTGCGTCCCGGGGGCGGCGCCGAAGGGCCGGGCGTTGCCGAACTTGCCGACCACATAGACGGTGTTGCCGATCACGGCCGTTTGCCACGCCACGCCGTCGTGCTGGGCGGTGGGGAGGCTGTCTGCCGTGACGGTCACCGGGGTCTTGGGGTCGTTTGGGTCAAGGGGAGCGGAATCGGTGACGCCGTCGGGTGCCCACACGAGCGCCGCGGCTATGAACAGGGCCAGCGCAGCGGCCAGGGCACCCGCCACGGCAGCGGCGCGGCGGGTGCCCTGGCTTGTGGAGGAGCGGGCCCGCGCAGTGGTTGCGGGCTCCGCAGTGCTTCCGGTTCCGGCTTCTGTTCGCCACGTCATGGAATGATCCCTTCATCTGGAAGACGGGTACCCCTCCTCAGCCCGGCCCGTCCCGCGGTCAAGTCTTCAACGGCCCGCCCTCAGGTAGGCCGCACATCGAATTCGTCAAACCTCGCCTGCACCGGCGCGTTGCCCGCGGTGCTCCACAGGAAGGACATCAGCCCGACCGACCCGGCGCCCTGGAGCGTAGCCGAGGCGTCGCCGGCTGTGACGAGCCAGGATGCCGGTTCGGTGGCGCCATCGCGCCAGACCTTCGCCTGGAGGGCGGCGGGTGCCGCACCGGTCACGGTCATCCGCAGCCGGAGCTGGTCTCCTGCGGCCACGGTCAGGCCGGGCACCGTGACGGACTGCAGCGTGGTTTCCGTGCCGCCCACGAGCTTGGTCAGGTACAGGCTCGTACTCCCGGTGGAGGAGATCTTGAGCTTGGCCCGGTACTCGTCTGCCCCCGCCTTCCGCCCGATGATGCCGAGGAACATGCCGCCGCCGTTGGCGACCTTGTCCGTCGAGGTCTTGACCCGGACGTCCGCGGCCGGGACCGAGACTCCGGACAGGTAGGCCAGGCGCTGGGCTCCGGCCGTGCCCAGCGTCATGGAGCCAACCCCCGACGCCACGGCGTAGTTGCCCGCCGTGCCGGCGGCTGTCCAGGCCCCTCCGGTATCCGCCGTGCCCCAGCCCGGGGCCGCGGTCCGCCCGAAGGCGTCGGCGGCGATGGCCGAGTTGGGCGGCGGGTCTGTGACCGTGACCGTCGTCGTGGCGGTGCCGGTGGCCCCGTCGTTGTCCGGCACTGTCAGGACGACGACGTAGCTGCCGGCCGCGGCGTAGGTGTGCGATGGGGCGACGCCGGATCCAGTGGAGGCGTCGCCGAAGTCCCAGTCGTAGGAGGCGATCGTGCCGTCCGGATCTAATGTCCCGGCGGCGTCGAAGGCTGCGGTGCGGTTGGTGACCTTGGCCGTGAACTGCGCGGCCGGGGGCTGGTTTGGCTGCACCGAGACCTGCACGGTGTTTGTGCTGGACGCCCCGTCGTTGTCCGTGACCGTCAGGGTGACCGGGTAGGTTCCGCCGCTTGCGTAGCTGTAGGATGTGGTTTTCCCCGTTCCTGTGGCCGAGTCGCCGAAGTCCCAGGCGTAGGAGCCGATGGTGCCGTCGGGGTCCGCGGACGTCGACGCATCCACGCTCACAGTCAGCTGGCTGGTGGTGGACGTGAACGCCGCCGCGGGCGGTTGGTTCCCCGGCGGGGCCGTGGCCGTGATGGTCCGGGTGGTGCTCGTGGAGTTGCCGTCGCCGTCGGTCACGGTGAGTCGGACGGTGTAGGACCCGGCAGCCGCGTAGGCGTGCTGGGTGGTGACGCCCGTGCCGGTGCTTCCGTCGCCGTACGCCCAGGTGTAGGAAGCGATGGGTCCGTTCGGGTCCGAGGAGCCGGAGGCGTCGGCGCTGAGGCTCAGGTAGGTGATCGAGGAGGTGAAGGCTGCCGTGGGCGGCGTGGCCGGGACGGTGAGCGTGCGGCCGGAGGCGCGGTAGTGGTTTTGGACCTGCTGGAGGCCGAGGGCGGCGGGATAGAGCGCGACTTCGTCGATGTCGCCTTTGAGGCTGCCGCTGCTCGGCTGGCTGGGCCAGGTGCCCACCAGGTCCGATCCGATCCGCCAGTACCCGTCAAAGACCCGGCCCGAGGTGACGTCGGTGCGGAAGGCTGCCCGGGCGCCGTCGATGTAGAGGAACATGCCGCCGCCGCTGAGGGTGGCGGTGATCTGGTGCCACTGGCCGTCGTTGAACCCCGTGCCGCTGTTGATGCTCCGGACTGCCCCGTTCCAGAGGCCAAAGTAGATCCGGCCGGCGTCGTCCATGTAGACATTGCGGTCAGTGACCCGTGACGTGCCGCTGGCAACGTTGCCGAATCCGATGATTTTCCCGCCCGTTGTGCTGCTCGTGCGGACCCACGCTTCCGCGGTGAAAACGTCCGGCGCGCGCTGGAACGCGTTGTCCGCGGCGACTCCGTTGACGGTGCCGTCAAAGGTTCCGGCGCCGGCGGTTTCGCCGACGACGGCGCCGTCGCCCCGCAGCCCGGTTCCGGCAGCGGCTGCGAGGTCCTCGGCGCCGGCGGAATCCACCAGGGTGGGTCCGGAGGTGTCATTGAAGCGCCAGAAGTTCCCGGGGCGGTCAGCCTGGACGGCGTCGGCGTAGCCGCTGGCTGGCGTCGAGGCCGCGGCCGTGATCGAGACGGTGTCGGACCGGGACTCGTTACCGAGCGCGTCCGTGGCGAAGATCCGGTATCTGTAAGTCTGGCCCGGCACCAGCCCGGAATCGACGTAGCTCATGCCGGGCCGCTTCCAGAACGTGCTGTCCTGCGTGACGGTGTAGACAGGGGCGGCGGTGATGCCGTCCCGGATCACGCGGTAGGTGAGCCGGACATTGTCCGGGTCATGGTTGGCCTGCCAGCGCACCCGCACCGTCCCGGCTGCGGGCGAGCTCAGGGTTGGGTTGCTGCGGGCCCCGCTGAGGACCGGGCCGCGCGCGTTCGGTGCTTTGTCCCGGACGGTGAACCGGACGAGGCCCTGCTGGCGTACTCCGTTGACGGTGGTGAATTCCCCGCCCAGGACCACGTATTGTGCGTTGCCGGTGACGGCCCAGGCGCCTTGGTTCTGTCCGGTATAGGTGCCGGTGTCGAGGGCCGGGAACCAGTTGAGCAGCGAGGGTGAGGGCTGTCCGGCCCAGTTGGGGTAGCCGAGCGGGTCCCGGATGATGGTGCCTGTAGCGGCCTTGCTGAACGCGATGCCGCGTTGGAAGCTCCAGGGTTCGGTCTGCGGATAGCCGCCGACGTTGCCGCAGTAGTGGGCGTGGCCCACCTTGTAGATGACGTCGCCGGCCGGATAGACGGCGTAGGTGTCGCCGTGGCAGTCTTCCATCCAGGTGATCTGGCCGCCGTTCCAGCCGGCGGCGACCGTCCCTTCGAGGTTGCCGCCCGTGCCAAAGACGTAGCCGGTCGCGTAGACGTTGTCGGCGTCGCCGCTCAGGCTCGTGATGGCGGAGTTGACTCCCGCGTCCCGCACCCGCCCGTTGACGGCCCAGGGCAGGAGCCCGCCGTTGAGGGTGTCCACGGCGGCGAGCCCGTAGCCGGGATTGGCGGAGCCGTTGAGGGTGGTGAAGGCGCCACCGACCACCATGCGGGTGCCGTCAGGGGACAGGGCCAGGGCGTTGACCCGGCCGCCTTCCGCCGAGGGCGCCCAGGCTGTGAGGCCGCCGTTGGTGGCCTGGACGGCCGCCAGCCGGCTGCGCGCGGCTGATCCCACCGCGGTGAACAGACCGCCAAGGTAGACGGTGCCGGCGGTCGGCACGATCGCCCGGACGCTTGCGGCGACCTTGGGCAGGAAGGAGGGAATGAGCGCCCCCGTTCCGGGATCCAGGGCGGCGACCCGCCAGACGTTCGCACCGTTGACAGTGGTGAAATCACCGCCGACGTAGATCCGCGAACCGTCTGGCGATGCGGCGATGCTGAAAGCCTGGGCGTTCAGCACGGGGGCAAAGGGAAGCAGTTCGCCGGTGCTGAGGTTGTAGGCCAGGATATTGCGGCGGACCACGGTGTTGGTCCCGGCCGGTGAGCCCGCCGGCCGGGCGCTGCCGAAGCTCCCCGCCGCGTAGACGGTGTTGCCGACCACCACCTGCTGCCAGACGACGCCGTCGATCTGGGCTGTCGGCAGTGCATCCGCCGTCACCGTGGCCGGGTTGGCGGGATCGGCCGGCCCCGGCGGGACGCTGTCCGCCCCCGCCGGGGCCACTGCCGCCAGCCCCAGCGACAGCGCGAGCGCCGAAGCCGCCACGGCTGCCACGACCTTTTCCAGCAACCGTCGCGGGGCCGGGCCGCGGCCCCGCGCCTTTCCTGGCGCGGGTCCCTGCAGTGACTCCGGCATCGTCATGGCCTCCCCCAATGCCCTAGGCCTACGGGATCTTCACGGAGAGGGTGTCAAAACGCAACACCACCGGGAAGTTGGTGGACGATCCCGAGAGGTAACCGACGAGTCCTGCGCCGCCGGCCACCTGGAGCCCGGCCGTCGAGTCGCTGCCGTTCAGCTGCCACGCTGCCGGTTCGGCTGCCGATGCCCGCCAGACCTTCGCGCTGAGCGCCGTCGGTGCCGTGCCGGTCAGGCTGAGCCGGATGATCACGGGATCGTTCGGTGCCATGGTCAGGCCGGCAATCGCGAGGGGCCCGGCAATGGTCGTCTCGGCGTTGTTGATGACCCGGGTGAGGTACAGGGAGACGGCACCGTTGCTCCCGACCTTGATCTTGGCCCGGTAGTCGTTGTTGTTCGCCCGCCTGCCGAGCAGGGAGGCGAACATCCCGCCGCCGTCGGCGATCTTGTCGGCGGAGACCGTGACGGTTCCATCGAAGGCGGCGGTGGACACCGAGTTCAGGAACGCGCTCCGGCTGGCTCCGGCGGCCCCGAGGCTCACAGCACCGGAGCCGTTGTTCACTCCGAAGTTGGTGTTGCCTCCTGAGAGCGTCCAGGCTCCCCCGGTGTCCGCCGTGCCGAAGCCTCCGGTGACCGTCCGCCCGAAGGCGTCCGCGGCGACGACGGTGTTGGCCGCCGGGGCCGTGACGGTGACCGTGCGGCTGAGCGTGCCCGTGGCGCCGTCGTCGTCGGTCACCGTCAGGGTGACGGCGTAGCTGCCGGCACTGGCGTAGGTGTGCGACGCCGTCGCCCCGGTTCCGGTGCTTGCGTCACCGAAGTCCCAGGCATAGCCGGTGATGGTCCCGTCCGAATCCGCTGATTCCGAGCCGTTGAAGGAAGCGGCAAGGTCGGCGGCGGTCGAGGTGAACGCGGCGGTCGGGGCCACGTTCGCCGGCGGGGCCACCACGGTCACGGGATGCCCGACGCTCGCGGTGTTTCCGGTGTTGTCCGTCACCGTCAGCCTGACCGTGTAGGTGCCGCCTGCCGCATACGTGTGCTGCGCAGTCACGCCGGTGCCGGTGCCGCCGTCGCCGAAGTCCCAGGCGTAGGTGGCGATGGGTCCGTTGGCGTCCGCGGACGTGGTCCCGTCCACCGATGCCGTGAGTCCACTGGCCGCAGAGGTGAAACCGGCCACGGGCGGTGCGGGAGGGGCGTTGACCGTGCGGCCCGAGGCCACGAAGTGCGCCTGCACCCGCGACAGCGGCAGCACGGCCGGGTAGATGGCGACGTCGTCGATCTGGCCGTTCAGGTAGCGGCTGGTCGGACGGTTGGGCCAGCCGCTCAGGTTGTCGCCGCCGATGCGCCAGAAACCGTCGATCGGCCACGCGGACGTGGTGTCGGTCCGCCCGGCCGCGAGGGCGCCGTCGAGGAACAGCTGCATCCCGTTGGGGCCGAGGGTCGCCACGACATGGTGCCACTGGTTGTCGTTGAACGTCTTGGTTGTGCTGACGGTGATCCGGGAGGCGGTCCCGCTGGTGCCGGTTGGACGGACACCGAAGGAGAGCCGGCCGGCGTTGTCCATGTAGACGTTGCGGTCGAAGTCGGCCGAAAGTCCGGTCTGTGAATTGCCGTAGCCGATGATCTCGCCGCCCACGTTGGTGCCGGTCCGGAACCAGGCCTCGGTACTGAAGACCTGGGGGCGCATCGAAAGCGTCGGGCTGCTGGCCACGGAGTCGGTGGTGCCGTTGAAGGCGGCGGCGTTGTCTGCGTCCCCGGTCATCGCACCCGCGGCGCCGAAACTGACACCGGGCCGGACCATCAGATCGTCCTTGCCGGCGAGGTCCACGCCGGTGGCCCCGCCGGTTTCGCCGAGGCGCCAGTAGTTGCCAGGCTTGTCGGCCAGCACCTGCTGGGCGTAGCTCCCCGGTGCCGTGGTGGAGCCGGGGACCGTGATGGTGACGGTCTCGCTGCGGGCCTCGTTGCCGAAGGGGTCCCGGGCGAAGATGCGGTAGCCGTAACTCTGGCCGGCGGTCAGGCCTGAGTCCAGGAACGTCATGCCGGGCCGGTTCCAGAAGGTGGAGGCCTGGTTGACGGTGGAGATGACGGCGCCGTTGCGGCGCACCTCATAGGTGAGGTTCTCGTTGTCCTGGTCCCAGTTGGCCTGCCACCGGACCCGCACGGTGCCGGCGGCCGGGCTGGACAGTGTCGGGTTGAAGTTCACGCCGCTCAGCCGCGGCCCGCGCAGGTTCGGCGCGAGGCCGGTGCGCGGGAACCGGGTCAGTCCCTGCTGGGGCTGGTTGTTGATGGTGGTGAATTCGCCGGCCATCACGATGTAGTCGGCGTTGCCGGTAACCGACCAGGCGCCCTGGTCCTGCCCCGTGAAGGTGCCGGCGTTCAGGATCGGGAACCAGTTCAGGAGCGACGGTGCCGGGTTCCCGGCGAAGTTGGTGTACCCGTGGCTTTCGGCGGTCACCGTGCCGGTGGCCTTCTTGCTGAAGGCGATGCCGCGGTTGAACTGCCAGGGTTCGGCCTGCGGGAAGGCTCCGATGTTGCCGCAGAAGTGGGCGTGCCCGGCCAGGTAGACCGCGTCGCCCAGGGGCTGGATCGAATACGTGTCGCCGTGGCAGTCCTCGAGCCAGGTGGTGGAGCCATCGGACCACTTGACGGAGAACATTCCTTCCAGCGTGCTGCTGCGGCCAAAGGTGTAGCCGGCGCCGTAGACGTTGACGCCGTCGGTGGCGAGGGTGGTGATGGCGCCGGTCGAGCCGCCGTTGCGGGCGATGTTGTTGATCTGGAAGGGCTGGACGGCGCCGAGGGCCGTGTCCACCTTGGCCACGCCGTAGCCGGGGTTGCTGGAGCCGTTGAGGGAGGTGAAGGCCCCGCCCACCACCATGCTGGCGCCGTCCGGGGAGAGCGCGAGTGCGTTGACCCGGCCGCCGGCGGCAACCGGGTTCCAGGGCAGGAGCGCGGCGTTGGAGGCGCTCACGGCGGCGAGATTGCCGCGGGTCACGGAGCCGACGGCGTTGAACAGGCCGCCAAGGTACACCGTGGTGGACGTTGCCACGATCGAGCGGACCGACGCGGACATGCGGGGCAGGAAGCTAGTAATGAGGGCACCGGTAGCGGGGTTCAGGGCGACGGCCCGCCACACTGTGGAGCCGTTGTACGCGGTAAACGCGCCGCCGACGTACAGCCGCGACCCGTCCGGGGACGCTGCCAGTGCCGTCACCTCGCCGTTGAAGCTGGGCGCAAACGTGCTCAGCAGCTCACCGGTGGTGAGGTTGTAGGCCAGGATGTTGTTCCGCGGGACGGTGCCGGTGCCGGCAGCGGCGCTGGCGGGCCGTGCCTCGGTGAAATTGCCGCCGACGAACACCGTGTTGCCGATAATGACCTGGGCCCAGGCGACGCCGTTGATCTGGGCGGTGGGCAGGCCGTCGGCGGAGACGGTCACCGGGGTGGCGGGGCTGGCGGGATCCGCGGGAGCGGTATCCGCCGCGGCGGGCTGGCTGCCGACCAGTCCCAGCGAGAGGGCGACGGCGGCAGCCAGCAGCAGCGCCAGCAACTTTTTCGCGCCTGCCCGTGCACCCGTCAGGACGGTCGTGTAGGCGGTCTTGGCGGGTGCCGGTGCCGTCGTCGGTGCCGAGCCGGCGGGCGGCCCGGCCCCTCTCCTCCGAGCGCTCCCCAGCGTTGCGTTCCTGAGCATTTTCTTGTCCCCTTAGTTCGGTTGATGACTGACCGTGCTGGCACCCAGCGCGGCCACATCCTCGGCCGAAAAGAGGCCTCGAATGCAGTGATCGTTTTGGTTCTCTCCCACGTTTGTGCTCATGAGGCTCTGGCCTTGGCTGCCAGGAATGATCGGGAAGTGCCGGGGCACTGGCCCGATCTGGCGCACCGGGATTCCGGCGCGCAGGGCCACCCACTTCAGCCAGATGTCATCCGCGCGCGGGCACGAGGTCAGGAAGCCGTCCCCGCGCAGCCGCAGCGCCTCCAGCATCGCCGGCGGGTAGATGACGCCGGACACGCCGGTGGCGAAGTTTCCCGCCCGCACGGCCGTGTCACGGGCCCACGGCCAGGTCGAGTAGCCGGATACCTGGCCCCCCTCGATCCCCATGATGCTGACCCGGTACGCGCCCACGGTGCCGGGGTGGCGCTCGCCGGCGTCCACCAGCAGCGCCAGCCACTTCGCCGGGTAGACGATGTCGTCGTCGGCCGTCACGAGCGGCACGGTGTGCCGTGGCACGGATGAAACGTAGGGGTAGTACTTGGTGTGGGGTCCGTAATTGGACGCTCCGCCATTGGATGCCGCCCGGATTTCCAGGCCGCGGCGTTCAAGGCGCCGCAGTGACGCCGGGCACGCCGCGATGTCTTCAGGCGACTGCAGCCACAGCACAAGGCGCTGCGGCCGCACCGTGCCGCGGGCAATCGATTCCACCCCGAGCGACACCGTGCGGATCCGGTCACCGTAACTCGTCAGGGAGACGACCACCGGCGCGGATCCGGTGACGGGCCCGCGTGCCACCAGGTTGCGGACCTGCAGGTAAGCCACGGCGCTGGCGGCCCGCAGCCCTTTGCCCAACTTGCGTGCCCGCCGGACCATCCGGCGGGGAGCAGAGACCGGCGGGCCGCCCGGTGCCGGTGTCATGGCTTGTTTCCGGCCGGGGCACGGCCGGCGAACGTCGCAATGGGCGTCTCGGCTTCCAGGTTGAAGTGGATCGTCACGGTATCCCGCGCGTCGAGCGGCACGGCGAAGATGAACACTGCGACGCCGGTGGCCCCGGGTGCGACGCTGGCCGGGAAGGGCGCGGGGTCCGGTCCGCTGAGCTGGCTCGCCGGGGCATCGTCCTTGCCGTAGCTGACATCTACGAGCGCCCGGTCAAGCGCGAGCGGCGCCGCGGTGCTGTTGACCACGCTGATTTTGAACCGCACGGCGGGTCCGGCCACTTCGCCGATGCCGGTTGCCACGCCCTGGACGGCCGTCATGTCTGTGATGGTCGCCGACACGCCACCTTTGACGGTTTTCTTGGCTGTCAGCTCCACCGGGGCGGCCGTGGGCTGCGCGATCGCCGCGAGCTCCTGGTCCGTTTTGCCCTTCCGGTCCACGGGGGCCGGGTTGACCTCGGGCGGGCCGGACGGTTTCGTCGCCGTCGGCCGTGCGCCGGGGACGGCCGCCGGGTCCAGCGTTCCGGGGGCGGCGGCGGTGCTGGCGCTGCCCTGCCGGGCGGTATCGGGGCTGGCGGCCCCCTGCTGGGTGTTGGCGGGGTGGGCGGGGGCGCCGGCCGTGCTGTCCGGCCGGGCCTCCGGCGCCGCAGCGTTCCCGGCGGAATAGTTAAGCCCTGACGCCCACGCGACGCCGCCAATAGCCAGGAGCGCGGAGACTCCGAGCGACGTCGCCACCAGGCGCGTGCGGCGGCTGGTCATCCGGGGCTTGTCCGCGGGGGTGTTGGCCTGCTTGTTCATGGCCGGTCTCCCTTCGTGACGGGCTGCTCTGCCGGACGGGATATCGGCTGGACGGCGGAGAGTTCACGGAACCACTTCACTGACGCGAGCACGAGGAACCCGGCTGTGGCGGCGAAGATCAGCGTGTAGACGGTAAGGAAGACGGGCAGCACGCCGTAGCTGATGAAGGACAGACAGAGGACGCCGTAGTCCATCGGGATCACCAGCAGCGAACGGATCCAGGACCGCCCGCCGGGGTCCGCCACGGACACCCGTCCGCTTTGGCGCCGGAGTTGTTCGGTGAGGATCATGCCGAAGAACAGGACGGCGGACACGATTGCCGCACCCAGGGGAACCACGAGCCACCACCGGTCCACGGCGCCAAAGCGATAGAGTCCGACGGCGAGCGCGAGCGGCATTGTGGAGGTCTTCACGGCGTCGACCATGTGGTCCAGCCATTCCCCCGCGGGCGACCCGCCGCCCCGCATCCTGGCCACCTGGCCGTCGGCCGAATCACAGGCGTAGCCGACCACGAGGCACAGCGCCACACCGATGCCCAGCGCGCCGGAGGGCGGGAAGATCATCAGCAGGGCGATCCCGGCGAAGGTGAAGGCCGCGCTGATGACTGTCACCGCGTTCGGGCCCAGCCCTGCCTGCATCGCGGCCGCAGCCAGGAGCCGTCCCAGCCGGCGGTTGATGTAGCGCGAATACGCCGGTGCGCTGCGCGCGGCGGTTTTCTGCCCCACCGACAGGGCCCTCACGGTGTCCCAATAGCCGGCGGCGGCACTCTCCACGTGCGAATCGATGGCAGTCACTGGCCCGCTCCTAAGATTTGCTGGGCCGAGGCCGGGGCTGAAGGCCGCCGGTAGGCGCCGCGGGCCGAATGCGCCCGCAGGCGGGCGAGGTCATGGCAGAGCTCCTCATAGCCGTCGGTGACCAGGTCCCAGTTGTAGCGGTGCGCGATCAGCCGCGCTTGTTCTCCCCGCGCGGTCACATCGGAGCCGGGGCGCTCGGCGTCCGCGACCAGCCCGGCTACATCCTCTGGATCCGAAAAGTATCGGCCGGAGCTTTCCAGGACCTCACGATTGAAGCCGACGTCGAACGCGTTGGTGGCCGTTCCCGAGCCGATGGCCCGCAGAAGCGAGGGGTTCGTTCCGCCGACCGAGTGGCCATGCCAGTACACGAGTGCGTTGGCGTACAGCTGGTCCAGCAGTTCCTGGTCCCAGATCCCGCCGACGAAGCGGACCCTGGCGTCGGCCAGGGCGTGGACGGCGCTCGTGTAGCGGTTCGAATACGGCGCTGAACCCACGACGAGGAGCGGCAGCTGCGACCCGCTGCGGACGAACCCGTCCACAATCATGTGGACGTGGTTCTCCGGCTCGAAGCGGGCCACCACCAGGTGGTATGCCTGCGGTTTGAGGTCCAGTTGCCCGAGCTTGTCCGCGTTGCCCTCGGCCAGCAGCGGTGCGCCGTACGCGAGGTAAACGGTGTCGGCGTCGAATTTCTGCCGGTAGTAGGTCTGGATCCCGACGGCGTCGGCGATCAGCGCATCCGAGAGCTTAACGGCGAGCCGTTCCACGGCGAGGTAGTACTTCCGGCCGCCTTGGCCCCACTTGGCGCGTTTCCATTCCAGCCCGTCGACGTGGGTGGCCACCGGGATGCCCGCCGTCCGGAAAACCGGCAGGTAGGGTGCGTTGGCGGCGTTGAAGAGGATTGCCGCATCCGGCCGGTGCCGGAGCAGATGGGCGACCGACAGTCCGGTGTGGCTCAATGTCTCCAGGGACCGTTTGCGCATCGCCGGGAGGTGCACCAGTTCCATGCCCAGGTGCTCGGAGGGCTTGTCCGTGCCGTCCCCCGTGTCGCGGCAGTAGACGGTGATGCGGTGGCCGCGCTGCACCAGGCGCTGGCCGATTTCCTCGATGGCGGTTTCGAAGCCGCCGTAGCGGGCCGGGACACCACGCGTCCCCACCATGGCGACGTGCAGGCCGCTCACCGCCTCGCTCCTTGCCTGAGCTGCGACGGCGAGGCGGACTGGTTGATCAGTTCCAGGGCCGTGCGCAGGGCCGAACTGGAGGTGTGCACGGTGTACGGGAAGTAGATGACCTCGACGCCGACGGCGCCAAAGGCCGCCTGCAGCCGGTCGCCTTTCGCTGTGCCCCTCCAGTCGTCGCCCTTGAAGAAGACGTTGAAACGCAGTTCCTCCCAGACCTGGAGCTTGTCCGGGACAACTTCGGCGAAGACCTTATCCACGTAGCCGATGCTGGCGACGATTTCCATCCTCTCGGCGAGGGGGACCAGAGGCAGCCTGCCCTTGACCTGCCCCAGGATTTCGTCGGCCACGACCCCGGCAATCAGGTAGTCGCATTGGCTCTTGGCGTGCTTGAGGATGTTCAGGTGCCCGATGTGGAACAGGTCAAAAGCCCCCGGGGCATATCCAATTTTGAGACCCATTGTGTTCTGCTGCCTTCCCGTTTGACGCCGGCCCAGTACCGGTGTGTAGTGCGAATAATGCGAATAGTGCGTTTAGTAGGCCCCCACCGGATGAAGAATGACTCTGAGCGTTCGCCAGAGGATCATGATGTCGCCGGTCAGTGACCAGTTCTCCACGTAGTAGAGGTCCCAGCGGATGCTCTCGTCCCAGCCCAGAGTGGACCGTCCGTTGATTTGCCACAGACCCGTAATGCCTGGCTTGATCAGGAGCCGCCGGCTCACATCCCCCTCGTAGCCCGCGACTTCACCGGGCAGCGGCGGCCGTGGCCCCACCAGGCTCATGTCGCCCTTGAGGACGTTCCAGAACTGCGGCAGCTCGTCGAGCGAATACTTCCTGAGCCAGTGACCGCAGGTAGTGATCCGGGGATCGTTCTTGAGCTTGAAAAGCAGCCCCGCCGCCTCGTTGCGGTCCTGCAGCGCTGCCAGGTCCTGTTCCGCGGTGGTGACCATGGAGCGGAATTTGATCATCTTGAACCGCTCGCCATTGCGTCCCACCCGTTCCTGGCGGAAGAACACCGGCCCTTTGCTGTCGCGGACGATGATCCAGGCCAGGGCGCAAAGCACGGGTGAGAGGATCAGCAGGGCCGCCGCTGATGCCACGATGTCCACGAGCCGTTTGAGCGTGTGCTTGCCGCCGGTGAACCGCGGCAGTTCCACGTGCATGAGGGGCAGGCCTTCGACGGGCCGCCAGTGGATCCTGGGACCTGCGACGTCGGTCAGGCTCGAGGCCAGGACGAGGCCTGCCCGGGTGCCTTCCAGGGCCCACCCCAGCTGCCGGATGGACCGGGTGCCGCCCTGGAGCGGTCCGGCCACCACCACGGCGTTGGCCCCTGTTTCTATGACCTTTCCTGCAACCGAGTCGACGTCGCACAGTACAGGAACCCGTTCGGCGGAAATTTTCAGGTGGTTCTCGGTGTAGCCGGCCGGCAAGGCGGCCCCCACGACTTCGTAGGCGGCCCCGGAAACTTTTCCGAACTGCCGGATCACGTATTCGACGTCCGCGGGTTCCCCCACGACGATCACTTTGGAAAGGTAGTGGCCAAAGAGCCTCTGCCGGTTCAGCCAGGCCCGCCATTGCCAGCGGTTGACTAACAGCAGCAGGGCACCGGCCGGAAGTGCGAGGGCGAAGTGGCTGCGGACCACATCGATTCCCAGGAGGATGACCATGATCGCGATGCCGCCGAACACGCTCAGGGTCGCGTCAAGGACCCGTTTGTATTCCTCGGAGCCGATTCCCAAGACTGTCTCTTCGCGGGTGCGGTGCACTTCAAGCGCCAGGACCCAGACCAGGAGGATGGCAAGGCTCGCGACCAAGTACGAGCCGCTGTCCACGCCGCGGGACAGAATGGGCTCGCCTAAGTCGAGGCGGAAAGCGTAGGCGGCCGCGACGGCGATCGCCACAATGGCGGTGTCCGTGAGCCGGAGCCAGCGACGATAGCGTTTGGCCCAGGACTTCCCTGAGTCGACACCAGCGGCGGCTGGGTCGTCGTGGCCCACGGCCGGGGCGGCGGTCCAAGGCTGGCCAAGCGAACCGGCGCTCGTGGCCAGCACTGGCGCTGGCCGGCCGGTCAAACGGCTCCCCGGCGACCGGTACCCCCTGCGGCGCTCATCGACGGCGCTCATTTCGGGTCCGCGCTTTTCGTCGGCGCGGGCCCGCGAACAGACCGGTTAAGGGAGCCGGCGGCGGCTGGGGGGAGAGCCTCGGTCTCAGAAGGCTCTGACGCCGCCGGCTCCGACCTTGGCGCACGGTTGCCGGTTGCGGCACCGTACGATTCCAATGAAGGAGTTCGGTGAAGGGAGGTTAGGACACGACCACCTCTAATGGTGGCAGTGGCTGCCTCAGCAAGCAAGATGGTTTGAGGGACCAAACTTCCCTGCAGGTCATACCCGCGGTCAATTACCGCCCTGAAGTTCCTCATTTTGAGACCTTTGTGAGTTGTTCGTGGGACTGACTTAAGTCAAGCCCCGGGACCGGATCTGCACACGAGTAGCGTTTACCCGACTTCTGTCGGCGCGCTTGCGACAGCACTACTTGGGGATACTCCCGCCGGTCCCCCGGGCCACCCGGGCTGTACGCAGCCGCCGCCGCTGCCGGTCAGTAGTTCCGGAGCGCAGGGTTCAGGTTGGGGGTTCGAGGTTCAGGTGTCAGGTTCGGGATTCGAGTTCACGGTTCGGGGTTCAGGGAGCTGTAGCCCAGCAGGTCCGCGCGCCGGCCGACACCGAGTTTGGCGAAGATCCGTGACAGGTGCCCCTCCACGGTCCGCTGCGATACGCAGAGCGCCGAGGCGATCTCGGCGTTCGTGGCGCCGCGGGAGACAAGATCCAAGACCTCGGCTTCGCGGCCGGTCAGCGCTGCGTCGTGATCGCTGTGGACGATCTCCAGCTGCGCCGACATGCCGGCCTCAACGAGCCGGTGATGGACCCTGCGCTGGACCGCGGTGAGCCTCCACCGGTCCGGGTCATCTGCCAGGATCCGTTCGGCCTGCTGGGCGGCTTCAAGGGCCAGGAGCCCGTGCCCGCCGCCGAGCGCGTCGTCGCTGATGCCAATGAGGTCGGCAGCGTCCGACGCCGATACCGCCAGCGCGTAGGATTCCAGCAGGCGCGCCTCCGGGCCGTCCACTGCCCGGCTGCTCAGGGCCAGGGCCTCGGCCTCGGCCTCGGAGACGTCGCCACCGCGGATCGCGAGCCGCCTGATGTCGGTTTCAACGCCCCGCAGGCCCTCGTGCAGTGCCTCGTCCGCCAGCAGTGCCAGGGCCGATGCGCCGCCCTGGTCCGGGGCGCCCTCGGGCTCTGCCGCCCGACAATACGCCTCCGCCAGCAGGCGAAGGGTTTTGGGCTCCCGGTAGACCGAAAGCCGGAAAGCCAGGCAATGCTGGCTGGCCTCGTAATGCCGTCCGACGGCGGCAGCCGCGTAGGCTGCCACGGCGTGTGCAAACGGCAGCAGGTTCAAGGGGTCGGCGATGGCAAGTTCCTCCACGCCCAGCCGCACTTCGGTCAGGCATTCGCGCATCCTGCCCTGGCGCAGCCTCGAGTATCCCCGCATGAGGTGGAGCATGCCGCCGCTGTACAGCAGCCGTCCCGGCTCGCGGGCCGCGTAGTCGTCGAGGACCCGGCCGAGCCCGTCCCAGTCACCGGCCCGGATCAGGTTCAGGCAGTGGCGCACCACAAGGTCCTCGAACACCAGCGGAAGCCCCAGGCTCCCGCTGCGGGCGCCGTTCCATGCTTCCCCGTCCAGGCGCAGGCCGGTCCGCAGCTGGCCCTGCGCGGTCAGTAGTTCGGCGAGGAGAGAAATTGCCGGGACGCGGATTTCGGGAGGGGTTCCGGTGGTCTCGACCAAGTCGCGCAGCCCGGTTCCGACGGCCGTGAACCTGCCGTCCCACGTGCGGCCCAGGAGCTCTGCGGCCAGTCCAGCAGCGGCGGCGCCGCCCTCCAGCTGCTCCTCCGGGGCACGTCCGGGACCGTGCGTGGAAGTCACGGCATCCCGGGCCAGCGTCGCGGCCCCGAGCCGGGCGGCGAGCAGGGCAGCCAGATAGGACGGCCGTCCGGGCCGCACCGGCCGCGCCGACTCCAGGCACACCACAGCGGCCTGCGGGCGCCCGGCAATGAAGTGGGAATAGGCGAGCTGGATGCGGGCCTCGGAGAGGAAACGGGGGTCCCTTATGGCGCCGGCGGCGCGTGCAGCTGTCGCGGGATCCAGGGCCGTGTTCGCGCCGACAGCGGCGCGGAGCAGCTGGACAGGAGGGATCTCCACGCCGCAGTCCAGGGACCAGCGCAGCCGGTTCAGATCCGCTCCCGGCACTGAGGCACGTTCTGAGGGAAGCGACAGCACGCTCGAGCGCAGGGCGGAACTGCGGCCGGCCGGGACCCGGTGGCGGATGATCTCGCCAACTATCGGGCTGGCGGGCCGGACGAGCCGGTCGTGCCCGGCGGAGACGGCGATTATTCCGGCCGTGTCGAGCGCATCAACGGCTTTGG
The DNA here is from genome assembly GCF_056406615.1 of Arthrobacter sp. P1_B3. Taxonomy (NCBI): domain Bacteria; kingdom Bacillati; phylum Actinomycetota; class Actinomycetes; order Micrococcales; family Micrococcaceae; genus Arthrobacter; species Arthrobacter sp. P1_B3. Next base: position 333,832 of record NZ_JBFTZV010000005.1, read on the forward strand.
GCCCGCTGATCCGCAGGATCTGGGCCAGGGAGAGTGGTCCTGCCAGGGCCACGATTGTGGCTGCGGTCTTTTCTTCCGGCGTCATGGAGCGCAGCTGCCGGTCAACGACGTCGGCGGCCGGAACCCGGGCCATGTCGGGGTTCGCCAGGAGGAACCATACTCCGTGCCGGCAGCCCAGTGCGCCTGTGGTGCGGGCATGCTGGATCAGGGACATCAGCATGAGCGGGTTCCCGTCGGCGGCGTCATGAAACACCGCGCTGACCCACGGCGAGACGTCGGCCCGCAGGACCTGTTCGCACAGCTGGTGGGTTCCAGTCCGGCTGAGCGGGGCAAGATCGAACTTGGCAATAATTCCGTCGTCCCACAGGGAGAGGAACTCTTCCGGGATCATCGGCCCGGGCAGGCAGGTCGCCAGGATGCCCGCTGCGCCGGTGGCTGCGGCCTGCGCGAGTTGCCGGACGGTCCCGTGGTCGAGGCAATGCGCGTCGTCGACGACGAACAGAGGGCGGTCCGCCTCAGCTCTGAGGCTGCCGGCCATTGCCTCCACGACGGCGGCATAGGAGTCGAGTTCCCGGTCGGGAAGCCCGGACAGATACGGTGCCAGTGCGCCAAAGGGAACGGCGGCCAGGGCCGGGGTGGCCGTCAGCCGGATCACGTGGCTGCGGGGCCCGAGTTCGCGGAGGGCGGCCTTGACGACGGCGGTCTTGCCCGTCCCTGCCCCGCCGACGACGATCGCACCTGAGCGGGTGTCGTCGCGCAGGCAACGCACCAGATCCTTGAGCAGTGTTGACCGCTCGATCAGCGGGGCGGTCTCAGCCAGGCTTTCCATTGCCGGTTCTTCCTGCCGCCTGTTGCCTTTCCCGGAATGCCGACGGGGAAGCCGCCCGGATTCTGCCGGGGTCAGCCGAGCCGGGCGCTGTCTGCCGGAGTTGAGATGACATCTTTGAGTTCCGATCGGCTGGCGACATGCAGCTTCGAGTACACCTGATAGAGGTGTCCCTCCACGGTGCGGACCGACACGTGCATCTGTTCCGCGATCTTGCGGTTCGACGTGCCGGCAGCGGCCCGGACGGCCACTTCACATTCCCTCGCCGTCAGGGTCGAGGTTGTGAGCGAGTGAAGACCGTTCTTGGGACTGCCGAACTTGTCATCGAGCGACTGCTGCGCCCGCTGGGCGATCCGCAGTGCGATCCGGTTGCCGGCGTCGTTCGCGCAGCTGACGGCCTTCCGGGCCGCATCCCGGGCGAAGACGGCGTTGCCGGACGCGTCGGCGTCCTTGGACGCCGCCAGCAAGAGTTCGCTGTCGGCCTCCCGCATGCCCTCGGCCAGCCGCGAGCACAGGGCCGCGTACTGCCCGCTCACCCGGCCGCCGAGACTGCCGAGCTTGTGGCCCATCTGGCGGTCTCCCAACCTGGTGGCGGCGGACTGGAACAGGAGCGCCGGAGCCACGGCCGAGGATTCGGTGTCGTTCTCCGCCTCGGCTGCCAGGGCGCGGATGGATGCTGCCCGCTGGCCGAGCTCGGCCTGGGCTGAGAGTTCGAAATAACGTGTGAGCCGTTCTGCCAGCCACGCCGCGGGCGGCCGCGGCTGGTCAAGGTCGCCCAGCAGGAGGCCGGCCGTCTCCTCTTCGCCCTGGAGGGCGGCGGCATAGGCACAGACTGCCGTGGCCAGGCCGGTCAAAGCATCCGGGTCCTGCGCCCGGAGCTGCCACCTGCCGGCCTGGAGCCGGGACAGGGCCTCGTCCAAGTGCCCGGCGTGCAGGTCAATGACCCCGTGCCCAATCTCGAACATCCCGCCGAGCCGGGTCTGCGGTTCGATGCCGCCGTAGGTCTCGTCAAGATAAACGGATGCCTCCCGGAACTTTGCCGAGACCAGGAGCAGGAGCAGGAACCTGCCCCTGATCTCCCGAACCGCCCGGTCCGTGAGGTGCAGGTTCGCTGTGGCCGCCAGGACCTGCTTTCCCAGGGCCAGTGCCGACACGACGTTGCCAGTGACGGCCAGGGCCTCGCAGCGCACACTGGCGGTCACGAGGCGCAGTTCGCTGCCCAGGTCCGTTGTGTCCACGTGCTCGGTCGCGGCCAGGACATCGGCGTAGCGTCCCTGGAATGCGGCGAGCTCGGCCTCGGCCAGGCGCAGCTGCTCGCGGCCCGCTCGCACCGCGCGGCTGTGCTGCTCCGGTTCTGCCGCCAGCCGCTCCGCGAGCTCGCGCAGCCTGGCCATAGGATCGGCTCCCGGGGCCGGGCTGCGCTTTTCCAGCTCTGCGCGCAGGAGCTGCAGGGCCGTCCAGTCGGACACAGAAAGGTCCCGGCAGGCGGCCTCATCCAGCGCCTCCAGGACCCGACGCGCGGACTCCGCGTTATTCACCAAAATATGGGCATTCACCGATTCGATAGCCGTCAGGACAGAGGTTTCGCTTCCTTCCGCCTCCTGGATGAACCGCAGCGCGGCCGCGGGGTCGGACTCGCTGTTCGCGGTGTGGGCCGCGGCCAGCGCCACTTCCGGGCGCACCTGCTCTCCACAGTCCAGCGCCCAGGCGACGCCGGTCGCGCCGCCGGCGTCCAAGGCGTCCGAGTCCTGGAGCACGGCCGTGAGCCGGCGGCGGAGTTCGGCGCTGCGGCCGGGCGGGACTACGCTGGCGACGATTCCGGCCGTCACGGGGTTGGCGACGCTCACCATCGGCGGATGGTCATGGGTGACCCGGATCAGGGCCCGCTCCTGGAGCGCATCCATGTCCTGGGGGTTGGCGATCAGCATGAGCGTCTGCAGAGAAACCGACCCGGCAAGGGCCAGCAATTCAAAGACGTCGCGCTGGCCGGTGCCAAGCCGGTTCAGGCGTGCCTTCACGACGTCCCGGATCTCGCCGGTCAGGGCAATGGGGCCGTTGCCCAGGAACCATACGCCGTCCTGGCGGAGCACTGTGCCCAGCTTGATCTGTTCCCGGGCGAGGGAATGGAGGAACAGGGCGTTGCCTCCGCTCGCGCTCCAGAGCGCCCGGGCGGCGGTCAGGGAGAAACGGCCGCCGTATTCGTGATGCAGTGTTGCTGCCGTCTCTGCGAAGTCGAACGGTCCAAGGTCTACCCGCCGGAGCAGGTCATCCTTCCACAGGCCCATGATGTCGCCGCCGACGTGGGGCATGTCCACGCACGCCGCCAGCAGGGTGACGTGGGCCCCGGCGCTCAGCTGGGCCACCATCATGCTCGAGAGTTCGTCGAGGTCATGGGCGTTGTCCACGAAGAGGACGACTCGCCGCCCCTCGGATTTGTTGTGAAGCAGCTGGGTCAGTCCGCGCAGCACCATCAGGGGGTGCTCGAGGTGGGAGGCGTCGAGGTCGTTGAGCAGAACGCTCAGTGCCCCATAGGGAAGCTTGGAGGAAATCGAGCTGCCCCTGACCTGGACTACCAGGTACTCGTCTCCGAGCTGTTCAAGGGCGCGCTGGGCGATGAAAGACTTGCCGGCCCCGTGGTCGCCCACCAGGACAATACCGCAGCCGGACCCCGACGTCAGGGTCTCAACGATGTCGGCAACGACCTGCTGGCGGGTGAAGGGTTTGTCTTTGTGCCGGCCATATCCGTTTCTTTGCGCCGGAAAGATAGCTTCTGTCTGGCCGCTGCCCGCAGGCAAGCCGGCGTCTTGCTGGAACATATGAGAGACCTTCGCAATCAAAGTGTGAGCGGTGATACCTCAACGGTAGGGACTGCGCGTATTTTAGGTATGCGTAAGTAGTACTCGATTACGCAGCGAGTATTCAGGCCGCTCTACGTAGCTGTACTCAGTTGGACCCGCACCCCTGCAGGGTCCAAACCAAGTAGTCGGAATCCCGCTTCACGTGTCCCTGACCGTAGCGTCCCGGAAACCGGAGAATCGGCCCAGCCCAGGCCCCCGCTGGCCGCCCAACACGGCCCTAAGCAGCCCCGGCCGGCTGCTGTACGCTGGCGTCCGGCTGCTTCTCCGCTAGCGTCCGCCGATACCTGGAAGCTGCTCCCGGCCCTTCACGTTGAGCTTGGCGTAGCTGCGGTAGAGGTGGCCTTCAACCGTGCGCACGGACACCTGGAGCTCGGCGGCAATCTGCCGGTCGGTGAGGCCGCGTACCGCCAGCGCCACAATGTCGCGCTCGCGGCGGGTCAGTATGCCGAGCGAGTCATCACTCTTGGCCGCCTCCTCACCGGGGAGGTCGTCGGCCCGGTCCAGGCATCGCTTCCGCTGGGAGTTCGCCATGCGCTCCCTCAGGGTGTCGCCCGCGGCCCGGTAGGCGTGCGCCGCTGCGTCGTAGGCCAGGGCGGCAAAGGTCCACAGTTCGGCAGCTTCACAGGTTTTCGCGGCCTCAAGGTGGTCTGCGGCGTTGTCCGTGCTGATGGCTGCGGCGTAGGCGCAGATCGCGGCAGGCCGTGGGCCCTCAAGCCCGGCCCGGAGTTCGAGCAGCCTCGGTGCCGAGTCCGTGTCACCCAGGGCCAGGCAAAAGGCCAGCGCGTCGAGTTCGAGGCCGGAGGTGTCCATGTCCGGGTCCGGGTGTCCGAGCCGCTTCAGTTCCGCGATGGCGCCGGGGTAATTCCCGAGCCGGGCTTTTCCGTAAACCACGGCCATCGCGGCCAGCGAGCGCATGAACCGCGGCAAAGCCGCGGGGGCGGCCTCGAAGTCGGCGAGGAGAAGCTCCGCCTTCGTCTGGGCACCGACTTCGGCGGCCGCGGCGAACGCCATGGCCGCTGTGAGGGCGAACAGCTGCTGGGGGTCGGTCAACCGCAGGGCTTCGAGCGCGGCACTGAGGGTATTCAGGGCCTGGGCAGCCTTGCCCTGGTAGAGCAGGATGATGCCGTGGGCCGCGTGCACTCCACCGCCAAAGGAAATCAGGCTGGGCCCGGATCCGGCCACAAAGCCGGTCAGGAGCGTTTCGGCCCCCTGCCAGTCCCCGGAGTGGATTGCGGCGGCGGCGGAACGGACCACCAGGAAGTCGGTGAGGAAGTACAGCTCATCGTGATCGGCTCCGGCGGCCTCGATTGCCCGGGACATCACGGCAAGGGCGCTCACTCCCTTGCCACCGGCCAGGAGCCGCTCCGCGTCGAGACAGAGCCGGAACGCCTTTTCCAGCGTGTTCGCCGCCGGCCGGCTGGCGGCATCCGCCTCCTCGGCAGGGGCCGCCGCGTACTCGCCCGCCAGCGCAAGGACCATGGCTTCCATGGTGTCCAGGCGCTCCTTTGTGGCATGCTGAATGGCTTCGGCGTCGTCCGGCCGGGCCGCGGCGAGTCGTTCGGCGGCACGTTGGAGCACCTGTGCCCGTTTCATGATCTCTGCCGGCGTGTGGCCCAGCGCCGACATCACCGCGGCCCACAGGAGCGATCCGGCCAGGAGGCCGGGGACGGTGTTGCCCTTGCCGAAATCGGCGTCGAGGATGTCCCGCGCCGCAACGTAGTCGGAGGAGTTGTAGCGGGTCCGCGCTATCACGGCACGGGCCGCCATCTGCAGTTCCCGATCCTTGACCAGTGCGGCAGCCTTCCGGGCGAGCTCATCCTCGTAGAGCCGGCTGGCCAGCACCGCGGCCCGCAGCAGCTGCCGGTCCTCGACCTCCGCACCGCATTCGATCGACCAGCTCACGTGGCGCAGCAGCCCTTCGGCCGACGTCGGCTCGCTGTCCATCTTGCGCAGCAGGCTCTGCCGCAGCTGCAGGCTCCTCGCCGGCGAGATCAGGTTCCGCAGGGTGTCGCCGTACACGGTATGCCACAGCCGCAGCTCTCCGGTTACGGGGTCCGTCACGCGGATCAGTTCGCTGTCGATCAAAGATCCCACGGCCTCTTCGCCGGCCACAGACTCGATCAGTTCCCTGGATACCGGTTCGGCCAGCGCCACCAGGTTCAAGGCCTGACGTTCTTCCGGCGAGCGCAGCAGCAGCTGACGGCGCACGACGTCGGTCAGCCGGTCGCCGTGGCTGTTGAGGTGCCGGGTGAACAACCAGACACCGTTGCGCCGCAGCAGCGTGCCGTCGTTCTTGGCGTCGTCGAGGAGCCCGTTGAGGAGCATCGGGTTGCCGCCGGAGGCCTCCCAGAGGATCTCGGCGACGTTCGGCAACACCTGTGAGCCCAGTTCACCCTCCAGCATCTCTGTGGTCTGCGCGAGGGTGAGGGGGCGGAGGTCGTGCCGTTCGGCGATGCCTTCAAACCAGAGCTGCAGGAGCGGTTCCGGCAGTCCGGGCCGGGCGGCCGCGCCCACGAGCAGTTTGGCCCACCCCGCCGCGGCCAGCTCCGCCAGGATTCCGGCCGTCGCCTCGTCGAGGTCGTGGGCGTCGTCAACGACCAGCATCAGGGGTTTCTGGGTGACGCGCTTCTGCTCTTCCAGGTGCGCCCACAGCGTCCGCAACACGGCCAGCTGCGATGTTGCTTCCTGGACCGGCAGTCCCACGATGAAGGGGCCGAGGACACCGTAAGGCACCTTGGTCAATGACGCGCTGCCGTGGATCGGCACAGGCGTCACCTCGGCGCCCAGCTCAGCCACCACGGCTTCGATGAGCCTGGATTTGCCCATCCCGCTGTCGCCGAGGACGAACACGGCCACATGGCTGCCGCCCTGGAGGGCCTCCACTGCCGACATCAAATCTTCCGACCTCCCGGTCAAGGCGCGGGTAGGCGCCGTTCCGGGGTTTCCCGCCGGCCCCCTAGATGAGTCCAAGCAGATCACTTCGCGAAGAAACGCCGAGTTTCGTGAACACCTGATACAGGTGGCCCTCCACAGTTCTGACGGAAATGCCCACTTCCAGGGCAATGTCCTTGTTGGAGACCCCGTTCCCGGCCAGGGTGGCGATTTGCCGCTCCCGTTCCGTCAGCAGCGGCCCCTTGTTGCGCGGCATGACCGGCAGCGCCGGAACGGACTCCGAGAGGCTCTCGAGCATGCTGTACGCGGCGTTGGCGCTGGCGGTCAGTCCGGCACCCTTCGCGAAGTCGAACGCGAGCGCCGCGCACCTGGCCTGGACAGCGTCCAGTTCGAGGTTCGCAGCCTGCTCGGCGGCTTCGAGCATGATCGCTGCGTCCTTCTTCCGGCTGCCGACGGCGACCGTGCGGGACATCTCAGCAAGCGGCCCCTGCCGCAGCCCGGCGATTTCCTCCATGAAAAGGAAATCCTTGACGGTTCCGTTGACGGTGGCGCCGAACATGCAGATTCCGGCGAGGGTGTGGCGGCCCTTGCGGAAATGCGCCTCCGCGGACCGTACCAGCCTGTCCTTGGCCTCGGGGTCACCGAGCCACCGGGAGGCCATGTCCAGGCAGAACTCCGTGGAACTGCTGACAGTGAAGCGGGCCGGACCGTCAGCCGAGCGGGCCCGGTCCAGGTAGATCGTGGCCTGGACCGAGTTGCCGGTCTGGGCGTAGGCGAATGCGGTGGCAGCGTAGGCCTGGCGCAGGGACTGCAGGCTCGCCCGGACCTCCAGCTGGGCGATCGCGGCCAGCAGCGGATCCAGTGCCATGTAGCCGCGGCCGGCATAAACGTAGGCGAGCCCGACGGCGAGGTCGGTGGCGGCGCTGCCGGAATGCAGCCCGTGCCCTGCCCGGCCGCTCGCGTCCTTGAGCATGTCGATGGCCTGGCGCCACAGGCCGGAGAGGAGCAGCACATTGAAGGAGCGCCAGGCGAAGTTTTCGCGGATGCGCGGCACGTTGGACCACTCGCCCAGCTGTCCGCCGATCTCCCGCATGAGTTTGCGGGCATCGAGTTCGTGGCCGGTCAGGGACCAGGCCTCCATCAGGATGATGGCCGATCTGAGCCGGTGCACGGGATCGGCGCCCGGGACGTCTGTGGTGGCCGCGGTGGTGAGCCGCTCCATCATGGGCTCGAAATCCCCGATGAAGGAGAAGTAGTTGAACTCGCAGAGATCCAGGGCCAGCGCCGCCCGGGAAAGTGCCGCCGGGGCGGCGGGCGGCTCGTCCAGGCTCAAGTCCTGGAGCCGGACCCTGGCCTGCCGGAGCAGCTCGGGGACCTGGCCGGAGCGGCCCTCCAGCCAGGCCATGCAGTCAGCTTTCGCCGCAATGAATTCGGCGAAGTTCTCGGCCGCGAGGTCGTTGACCTGCCGTTCGGAGACATCGTCCAGCGCGGACATGGCCTGCAGCGGCAGCCCGAGCTGGAGGTAGGCCGCCGACTTCTGGAGTTGCCCCTCCACCCACTCAGGGTCCGCTGGGGACAGGCTGCCGGCGCATTTGAGGGCAAACTTCGGGTCGAAGAGCTTGACGGCGGCGCTGGCAGCCGCCACAGCGTGGGCGGGTGCCAGCTGGGCGTTGCAGTCGTGGGTCCACGCCGCGTAGGCCAGCAGGTCCTCGACAGTCAGCTCGTTCAGCTCATGTTCCTGGTGCCCGGGGACCTTGTCCCGGAGCTCCAGCCGGCGCTCCACGCTAAGCCAGTTACGGACAATGTCGCCGAGGTAGCGGTCGCCCAGCGTGACGAGGTGCCGGTCCGTGCGGTCGACGACGATCTGGCCGGCCTCTTCCATGTCGGCAATAACGCCGGGGCTGTACATCCTGGCGAGCCGGGACAGGGGCAGGGTCCGGGCGCATGAGAGGACGTCAATTACCTCCCGGGCCTCGGGCGTTTCCCGGGCATACCTGGCCCGGACAATGTCTTCCAGCGCCGTCCGGCCGTCCAGCACGACCTCATCAACCAGTGTCCATACCGATCCGGACAAGACCAGGTTTCCGCGTTCGATTTGTTCCGACACGACGGCTTGCAGGAGTGTGGGGCTGCCACCGACCAGCTGGTGCAGCTGGCTCGCCAGGGCCGTCGAGACCCGATGGCCCAAGGCTGACTGCAGGACCTCCAGCGTTTCGAGTTCGGTGAGGTTGGCGAGCCGGACCTCGGCCAGCTGGCCCGAGGTGATGAGCCAGTAGAAGTCTGGCGGAAGGTCTGTTGTGCGTTGGGCCGTTGCGATCAGCCGGGCGGTCCGGGTCTGCAGCAGGTTCAGCAGGACGCCGGTGCTGAGTTCGTCAAGGGCCCCGGCGTTGTCGAGGAGGATTACGCATTGGCGGCCGGCGGCGTCGTCGCGGATCAGCGAGGTAATGCCGTGCAGGATGGCGGTCGGCGAGCCCAGGGAGCTCTGCGGGAGCCGCGCAAGGGTGAAAGCCAGGCAACCGTACGGTGTTGCCGAACCCGGACCCGAGCTGCGGAGCTGGATGGTGTACACCTCGGGGCCGAATCCCGCGAGAGCAGTCCGGCCGACGAGCGTCTTGCCCACACCCCGGTCGCCCGTGATGACAACGCCCATCCGGTCCGGCGCCAGCAGTTCGCGGCGGACACGCTCGGCATCAGCGTTCCGCGCCAAACCGGACCACCCGTGCCTCGTGACCGGACCGGCAGCATGTTCTTCTTCGGCGGGTGCCAATGTAGTGGAAACATTCCCCCAGCCCAGCGATTCCCTCGACATGTAGTTTCCTTCGTACCGCTTTGCAGACAGCAACCCCGGACTGCCCACTTAGAAGTAGCGTATCCCTATCCCCCGACATGAGAGTAGACAGATCATAGCTGGAATGCCGAAAGCTTGGAAAGGAAACCCGTAATGCGGATGCAACTAAACCGCCCGGCGCCTGCCAGGGAGCCGCGACGGCTGCGTTGGGCGCGCTTTGGCTGCGTTTAGGTTCGGGCCGCGTCTAAGGGGCCTTGGCCGGGTGGAATTTTTGCTGGGCGGCGAGCAGACCGTCCCTGACCAGGACTTCGACGGCGTCGGCCGCTGAGTCGATGAGGAAGGGCAGTTCCTTCTTCTCCGGGGCGGAAAAATCGCGCAGGACGAAGTCCGCAGTCTCCATCCGGCCGGGCGGACGCCCGACGCCCACCCGCACGCGCAGGTAGTCCTTGGTGGCCAGGGCCTTGGAGATGTCCCTGAGTCCGTTGTGGCCGCCTTCGCCGCCGCCGATCTTGAGCCGCACGGTGTCGAAGGGGATGTCGATCTCGTCGTGGACGGCAATGACGTGGTCGGGGTCGATGCCGTAGAACTGGGCCAGGGCCGAGACGGGGCCACCGGAGACGTTCATGTAGGACAGCGGCTTGGCCAGCACGATCCGGGGTCCGCCGATGCCCAGGCGCCCTTCGAGGACCTGGGCGCGCGACTTGTGCGACTTGAAGCCGCCGCCGACGCGGGAGGCGAGTTCGTCCAGGACCATCTGGCCGACGTTGTGCCGGTTGTGGCTGTACTCGGATCCGGGGTTGCCAAGGCCTACGATCAGCCAGGTGTCGGTCATGGATCAGTCCTTCGGTGGGACGCGGCAGGGTGGGACGGTCAGGCGGGACGTGTCAGGCGGGGCCGCCGGCTCCGGGCTGCGGCGTGGGATACGACGACGTCAGAGACGACGGCGGCCGGGCCCCAGAGGGACCCGGCCACCGGTAAAATCGCCGGAATTACTCGGCTGCTGCTTCGGCTGACGGGGCAGCCGCTTCGCCCTCTTCGCCCTCTTCGACGTTTTCGACAGACTCGGAGATGTTGACAACGAGTGCTTCGGGGTCGGCCAGCAGGGTGGAGCCCTTCGGCAGGACGAGGTCGGAAGCGTGGATGTGCTCGCCGGCGCTGCGGCCTTCGATGCTGACCTCGATGGCGGTCGGCAGGTGGGTTGCCTCGGCCTCGAGGGAGACGGTGGTCATTTCCAGGTTGTGGACGTTGCCCGGAGCCAGTTCGCCACTGAGGTGGACGGGCACGTCAACGGTGACCTTCTCGCCGGTGCGGACGGTCAGCAGGTCGAGGTGCTCGATGATCTGCTTGATCGGGTTGCGCTGGATGTCCTTGACGAGGGCCAGGTGCTGCTCGCCGTTGATGTCCAGGGTCAGCAGGGCGTTGGCGGTGCGGACAGCCAGGGTGGTGGCTTTCGCCGGCAGGGTGATGTGGATCGGCTCTGCGCCGTGGCCGTAAATGACAGCCGGGATCAGGTTGGCCATGCGGGCGCGGCGGGCGAAGCCCTTGCCGAATTCGGTGCGGACTTCTGCTGCGAGCTTGTGCTCAGACATGGATATCTCCTCGTGGGATTTCAAGCTGTGGGACTAAACGGTGTTCAGCAAGGGCGGAGGTCTGTTTGCGACCTTCAACGCCGGGCTGCTGTGCAGCTGCCCTTCAGAAGGAGATTCAGACCCAGTCGATAACGGAGACCAGCGGCCGGTTGCCCGTATATACGGAATATACGGATACCGGCGCTCTCCCTCGCCAAGGTTTCGGTACAAGGCTACCAGCGCAGGGCCCGGTTTCTAAATCCGGGCCCTGCGCCGGCCGGCTCAGGCCTGGCCGTCGAACAGGCTGGTGACGGAGCCGTCGTCGAACACTTCGCGGATGGCGCGGGCGATCAGCGGTGCGATGGACAGCACGGTCAGCTGCGGGAAGCGCTTGTCCGGGGTGATCGGCAGGGTGTTGGTGACCACTACCTCGCGGGCGCCGGATTCGGACAGCCGGCGGGCTGCCGGATCGGAGAACACCGCGTGGGTCGCGGCGATGATGACATCCTTGGCGCCGGCGTTCTTGAGCACCTGGACGGCGCCGGAGATGGTTCCGCCGGTATCGATCATGTCATCGATCAGGACGCAGGTGCGGCCTTCGATCTGGCCGACGACCGTCTTGGAGACGGCCTGGTTGGGCACGGTGAGGTCCCGGCTCTTGTGCACGAAGGCCAGCGGCGCGCCGCCGAGGCGCTCGGCCCACTGCTCGGCGACGCGGACGCGACCGGTGTCCGGCGAGACGACCGTGACCTTGTCCGAGCCGACGCGGGTGCGGATGTAGTCGGCCAGGAGCGGGATGGCCATGAGGTGGTCCACGGGGCCGTCGAAGAAGCCCTGGATCTGCGAGGTGTGCAGGTCCACGCTCATGATGCGGTCGGCGCCGGCGGTCTTGTACAGATCGGCGACGAGGCGTGCCGAGATCGGCTCGCGGCCGCGGCCCTTCTTGTCCTGGCGGGCGTAGGGGTAGAACGGGGACACGACGGTGATGCGCTTGGCGGAGGCCCGCTTGAGCGAATCGATCATGATCAGCTGTTCCATGAGCCAGTTGTTCAACGGGGCCGGGTGGGCCTGGATCACGAAGGCGTCGGTGCCTCGGACACTCTCGCCGGCCCGCACGTAGATCTCGCCGTTGGCGAAGTCGTAGGCGTCCAGGGGCAGCAGTTCGGTGCCCAGCTCCTTCGCGATCTCCTTCGCCAGCTCAGGGTGCGCGCGCCCCGCGGCCAGCACCAGCTTCTTCTCGCCGTGTGCCGTAATTTCGCTCATGATTGCTAGCCCTCTTCTGTCGGTGCCGGAGTAGTGGAGGATGTTGGGGCGACGCCCACGGCGCCGGCGGACACGGCGCCGGCGGACTCCGCCAGGGCGGCGGAGACGGAACCGGGGCGGTTGGCCGGGACCCAGCCTTCGGAGTTCCGCTGCCTGGCCAGGGAGACGACAAGGGCCCCGGCCGGGACGTCCTGGCGGATGATCGCGCCGGCACCGCTGTAGGCGCCGTCGCCCACGCGGACGGGGGCGACGAACACGGTATTGGAACCGGTGCGCACACCCGAGCCGATCACCGTGCGGTGCTTCTTTTCGCCGTCGTAGTTGGCGGTGATGTTGCCGCAGCCGATGTTGGTGTCCTCGCCGATTTCCGCGTCCCCGGCATAGCCGAGGTGGGACAGCTTGGAGCCGCGGCCGATCGTGACGTTCTTGGTTTCGTAGAACGCGCCGATCTTGCCGGTCTCGCCCAGGACGGTGCCGGGGCGCAGGTAGGTGAAGGGGCCCACGCTGGCGCGCGGACCGATCGTGGAGCCGAAGCCGTGCGTGCGGATCACCTTCGCGCCCGCCCCCACGGTGACGTCGGTCAGCGTGGTGTCCGGGCCGACGACGGCGTCGCGCGCCACCGTGGTGGCACCGTGCAGCTGCGTGTTGGGCAGGAGGCGGACGTCCTCGTCGAGCGTCACCGTGGCGTCGATCCACGTGGTGGCGGGATCCACGACCGTCACACCGGCGCGCATCCAGGCTTCGATGATGCGGCGGTTGTGTTCGGCTCCGAGCGCCGAGAGCTGGACGCGGTCGTTGGCGCCCTCTACCTGCCAGCGGTCTTCGGTGACGACGGCGGCGACGCGGCCGCCCGCGGCGCGGGCCAGGGCCAGGACATCGGTGAGGTACTTCTCGCCCTGGGCGTTGTCCGTGGTGACGTGGACCAGCGCGTCGCGGAGCACGGCGGCGTCGAAGGCGTAGATGCCGGAGTTGACCTCACGGATTTCGCGTTCGGTGCTGGTGGCGTCCTTGTGCTCGCGGATTCCCGTGACGGTTCCGTCGTCGGCACGGAGGATGCGACCGTAGCCGGTGGCGTCCTCGAGCACGGCGGTCAGGACGGTGACGGCGTTGCCCTCGACCTCGTGGGCGGCGACGAGTTCGGCGAGCAGTTCGCCGGTGAGCAGGGGGACGTCGCCGTACGTGACAACGACTGTGCCGCACAACGGGCCTTCGGCGTCGAGCGCTTCCAGTGCGACTTCGACCGCACGGCCGGTGCCGGGCACATCATCCTGGTCCACGATCAGGGCTTGTGGATCGAGGGCGGAGACGTGCGCGGCCACGCGGTCGCGTTCATGCCGAACCACGAGGGCCAGTTCGCGGGGGTGGATACTGCGGGCGGCCTGGAGCGCGTGGCCGACCAGGGAGCGGCCGCCGATCTCATGGAGAATTTTTGGGGTACGGGATTTCATCCGGGTACCGGCCCCTGCAGCTAGGACAATCACGGCGGCTGGGCCAGTGTTCTCGGGGCTCACGTATTGGCTCTCCTTGCTTGGTTGCGCAGTGTGTCTCGCCAGTTCCGCCCATAGGACTCGAACCTATACTCCACGGCTCCAAAGGCCGGGGTGCTGCCATTACACCAGAGCGGACCGTGCCGGGCTTGACCTGTGGCACGAGAACCAATTCTGCCACGAAGGTTGACGCTCGTGCGACTCAGCGCCGCGAGAAGGGCGGCGGGCCGGTGCGGTGGCGGGGGCCGGTGACGGCCCGGTGCGGCCCGACGCAGCCGCGTGCGGCGGCACCGTAGGGCGGCTGGCCGGTGCGGGCGGCCCGTGCGGGGGCGGGTGCGGGGGCGGGGCCGGCCCCGCCGGTCGGTAGGGCATGATGGTGCAGTGATCAAGAGTGCAGGGGCATCCAGCGGGGCGGACGGCGGCAACGGCAGGCCCGCGCGTGCCCCCGGCCACGTTGCCCGGCCCCGTATGACGGGCCCGCAGCGGCGCACGCAGTTGATCGGTATCGGCCGGGGGCTTTTCGCTGTCCGCGGCCTGGACGGCACCACCATCGAGGAAATCGCCGCCTCCGCGGGCGTCTCCAAACCGGTGATCTACGAGCACTTCGGCTCCAAGGAAGGCCTGTATACGCAGGTGGTGGAAAAGGAGTTCCACATCCTGCTGGCCTCCATCAACGATGCCCTGGCCGAGGACGCCAAGCCGCGCGTCCTCGTGGAACGGGCCGCCCTTGCCCTGCTGACCTACATCGAGGACCGGACCGACGGCTTCCGCATCCTCATGCGCGACGCACCGCCGCCCCAGCCGGAACGGGCGTTCTCCACGCTGCTCTCGCAGGTGGCGGCCAGGGTGGAGCACATCCTCGAGGATGAGCTCGCCCGCCGCGGCTTCAGCCCCGCGGACGGGGCCATGTACGCCCAGATGCTCGTGGGGATGGTCGCGATGACGGGCCAGTGGTGGCAGGACAGCCGCACCCCGGACAAACGCGAAGTCGCCGCGCACCTCGTGAACCTGGCCTGGAATGGCCTGACCGGGCTGCAGAAGGATCCGGGTCTCCGCAGCCAGGACTGAATCCCAGGGGCTGGTGGGACTCGTTCGCTGCCACGGGACATGCTCAGCGCTGGTCACGAGGAATGGACATAACACCAACATGCCCATCCCTGAGGCGGCCCGAGGGACATGACCTGCGGGATTCACGCGCTCCGCGGGACATGCTCAGCGCTGGTCACGAGGAATGGACATAACACCAACATGCCCATCCTTGGGGCGAGCCGAGGGACATGACCTGCAGGAATCACGCGCTCCGCGGGACATGCTCAGTGCTGGTCACGAGGAATGGACATAACACCAACATGCTCATCCTTGGCCCGTGCCAAGGGACATGTCCTGGGTGTTTTCAAGGCTGCAAAGGACATGTCCAGTGTTGGCCTGCTCACTGGGACATGTCCCGTGGGAGTCACACGCTCCGAGGGGCATGTCCAGCCGTGCCCGAACACACTGAGCATGTCCAGCCGTGGCCGAGCACACTGGGCATGTCCCGCGGCAGCCGGGAGACTACTCCCCCAGCACTTCCAGGGCCTCGAGCCATTCGAGTTCGAGGGCTTCGCGTTCCCCGGCGAGTTCCTGGAGTTTCGCGTTGAGCGCGGCGAGCTGGTCGAACTTGCTGGCGTCCCCGGCCCCGGCCGTCATCTGGGCGTGGATCTTGTCTTCCTGCTGCTTGAGTTTGCCCAGCTGGCGGTCGATCCGGTTCTTGGCCTTGCGGGCGTCGCGCTTTTCACCCTCCGAAGGGCCGCCGGCGGCCGGCGCGGCACCCCCGCCGGAGGAGGTGACGGGGTTCCCGCCGCCGGTGATCGTGGAGCCGGCGAGGGCTCCTTCGCGCAATTCGAGGTACTGGTCAACGCCGCGCGGGAGGGCGCGGATCTTGCCGTCGCCCAGGAGCGCCATCTGGTGGTCCGTGACGCGCTCCAGCAAGTACCGGTCGTGGCTGACCACAACAAGCGTGCCCGGCCAGCCGTCGAGCACGTCTTCGACGGCGGCGAGGGTATCGGTGTCGAGGTCGTTGGTCGGCTCGTCAAGCATCAGCACGTTCGGCTCCCCCACGAGCAGGCGCAGGAGCTGCAGCCGGCGGCGTTCGCCACCGGAGAGGTCCCTGACCGGGGTCCACTGCTTCTCGTTGGTGAAGCCAAGCTGCTCCACGAGCTGGCCGGCGGTGAATTCCTTGCCGCCGACGTTGAAGGAGCGCTTTTCACGCTCGATCACTTCGATCACGCGCAGGTCCGAGACGTCGTCGAGTTCCTTGACCTCCTGGGTGAGGACCGCGGTGACCACCGTCTTGCCGCGCTTGACCTTGCCGGAGGTGGGCTGGATCTCGCCGTTGAGGAGCTTCAGCAGGGTGGTCTTGCCGGCGCCGTTGACGCCCACGAGGCCCAGCCGCTCGCCCGGGGCAAGCCGCAGGGTGATGTTGTCGAAGAGCTTCTGCCCGGCATCGCCGCCGAGGAAGTCCAGCGAGACGTTCTCAAGGTCCAGGACGTCCTTGCCGAGCCGGGCCGTGGCCATCTTGCTCAGCGCCGTCGAGTCGCGCGGCTCGGGGACGTCGGCGATCAGGGCGTTGGCTGCCTCGATCCGGAATTTGGGCTTGGCGGTGCGGGCCGGCGCACCGCGGCGGAGCCAGGCGAGCTCCTTCTTCACGAGCTGCTGGCGCTTGCTTTCGACCACGGAAGCGGAGCGGTCACGTTCGGCGCGGGCCAGCACGTAGGCTGCGTAGCCGCCGTCGAACGGGTCCATGATGCCGTCGTGGATTTCCCAGGTCTTGGTGCAGACCTCATCGAGGAACCAGCGGTCGTGGGTGACCACGAGGAAGGCGCCCTGGTTGGCCCGCCAGCGCGTCTTCAGGTGCCGGGACAGCCACGCGACGCCTTCGACGTCGAGGTGGTTGGTGGGTTCGTCGAGCATGATGACGTCGTGGTCCTCGATCAGCAGCTTGGCCAGCGCCACGCGCCGCTTCTGCCCGCCGGAGAGCGCATGGACGTTGGCGTGCCAGTCGACGTCGGACACCAGGCCGCCCATGACTTCGCGGATCTGGGGATTGCGGGCCCATTCATAGTCGGCCTGGTCCCCAACAATCGCGGCGCCGACGGTGAGGTCGCCGTCGAGCACGTCGCTCTGGTCCAGGTAGCCGATGTTGACCTCGCTGCGCTTGGTCACCCGGCCGGAGTCCGGAGTGGAGCGCATGGCCAGCAGCCGCATAAGGGTCGACTTGCCGTCGCCGTTGCGGCCCACCATGCCGATCCGGTCTCCCTCTTCAAGGCCGAGGGTAATGCCATTGAGGACGGTACGGGTTGCATACGAAACCGTGAGGTTCTCGCCGCCGAGCAGGTGTGCCACAGGGAACTGCTTTCTTAGGTGTATCGGTGAAGTAATGCGGTGGGGAGCTCGAAAAGCTCCTAAAGGAGCGTATCGGAGATGATGCGGGCCCCGTGCACCGGGCCGTGCACGGCCAGGGCGTCGAAACTGTGGTGGCGGAGCTCTTCGGCGAGCCCGGCCGCGGCAGCGGGGCTGTGCGCGAGGAACGCGACCGTGGGTCCGGAGCCGGAGACGATTCCCGCGATCGCACCGCAGGCCTCCCCGCGCCCCAGGGTCTCGCGCAGGCCCGGGGCGAGCTCGATCGAGGCACGCTGCAGGTCGTTGACCAGGACACGGCTCAGGGCGTCGGCGTCGCCGGTGCGCAGTGCCGTGATGACGCCGGGATCCACGGCTTCCGGTTCGTCCACCGCCGCGCCCTCGGCCGCGCGCAGCCGGTCCAGGGTCCGGAAAACCTCCGGGGTGGACAGGCCGAAGTCGGCGGTGACGAGGACCCAGTCGGTCTGGGCCTTGACGAGGGCCGGCGAGAGGTCGTCGCCCACGCCCAGCCCGACGGCGGTGCCGCCGAGCAGCGCGAAGGGGACGTCTGCGCCGAGTTCGGCGGCCAGGTGGGCCAGCTCGTCGCGGGACAGGCCGCTGTTCCACAAGGCGTCGCAGGCCAGCAAGGTGGCGGCGGCGTCGGCGGACCCGCCGCCCATCCCGCCGGCCACGGGCACCCGCTTGGTGATCTCCAGGTGGACACCGGTGGAGTGCTCCGAGACGTCGGCCATGATGGCTGCCGCCTTGTAAGCCAGGTTGCGGTGATCGAGCGGGATGTCCACGCCGTCAAGATCCAGAGTGCTCGCGGAACTGATGCTGACGGTGATCTCGCCGGTATCGGTGCTGGTGGCCGCGACTTCTTCGTAGAGTGAGACGGCCAGGTAGACGCTGGCAACTGAGTGGTAGCCGTCCGGGCGCAACGGCCCTACGTCCAGTGAGACGTTGACCTTGCCTGGAGCCTTGACTCGAACAGTCCTCGCGGCAAAGCGCCCTCTCACTGCGTTCATGGCTCCACGCTATGGCATCGCGGCCCGCGCTCCAAGCACGGAACAGCTCCCAGGGGAACTCATCAGGAGCTCAGAACGACTTCAGGCGACCGGCTGCGTGTGGGCTTCGGCGATTCTAGCGAACGCCGCAATGTCGATCACTTCACCGCGGGCGGTCGGGTCGACGCCGGCGGCCCGCAGGCAGCGTTCGGCCTCGGCGGCGCTGCCCGCCCAACCGGCCAGGGCGGCCCGGAGCGTCTTGCGGCGCTGCGCGAAGGCGGCGTCAATCACGGCGAAGACCTGCTCCCTGGTGGCAGTCGTGACGGGGGGCTCCCGGCGCGTGAAGGCGACGAGTCCGGAATGGATTTTGGGTGCAGGCCAGAAGACGTTCATGCCGATCACGCCGGCCTTGCGCATGCTGCTGTACCAGGCGGCCTTGACCGAAGGCACGCCGTAGGTCTTGGAACCGGGCCCGGCCGCGAGGCGGTCGGCGACTTCATCCTGGACCATGACCAGGCCGTGCTGCAGGCTCGGGAAGCGCTGCAGGAGGTGCAGCACCACGGGAACGGCAACGTTGTAGGGAAGATTCGCCACGAGCGCGGTCGGCTCGACGGGCAGCTCGGTGACCCTCATGGCATCGGCCAGGACGAGGTGGAAATTCCCAACGGCGTCCGGCCGCCACTGGCCCACCGTGGCCGGCAGGCGCCCGGCGAGGACCGGATCGATCTCGACGGCGACCACGCTCCGGGCGGCGTCCAGCAGGCCAAGGGTGAGCGAGCCGAGGCCAGGACCGACTTCCAGCACGGTCTCGTCGGCCCGGATGTCAGCGGTGTTTACGATCCGCCGGATGGTGTTGCCGTCAATGACGAAGTTCTGGCCGAGGGTCTTCGTGGGCCGCACGCCGATTTCTTCTGCCAGCCGGCGGATATCGGAGGCACCCATCAGCGGTGCGGGCGCCGCTCCGGGCAGGCTTTCGGGGGCGGAGGGGCTCGGTTCAGTCACCTAGGTATCCTATCCCGGCGCGGGTACGCCGCAGGCCGGGTCCGGAGCGAATCCGGACCCGGCCTGTGCGGTCCCCTGGCTGTGGTCGGCAGCCGCGGAGTCGGGCGGGCAGCAGCCGGCGGTCAGCCGCCGGGCTGGCCTACGGCTCTGGCGTGCTAGCTGGAGGCGGCCCAGCCGCAACCCCAGGGCTGCAGGCCGCGCTGCGCGTAGACGCGGTTGGCGATGTCGATCTGCTGGGCCTTGGTGGCCGCAGCGGCGTTCGGGGCGTAGGCGCCGCCGCCGGAGCCGAGCCAGGTCCTAACGTCGAACTGCAGGCCTCCGTAGTAGCCGTTGCCGGAGTTGATGGACCAGTTGCCGCCGGATTCGCACTGCGCGATCTTGTCCCACATGCCCTGGTTCATCATGGCGGGGGCGGACGCGCCGGTGTTGGCGGCCGGCGTGGGCTTTTCCTTCGTGCCGACGGTCACCTTTTCGGTGACGGGCTGGGCGCTGACGGTCTCGGACACCAGGGTCCGGGAAGCTTCGCGGCCGTCCACGAGGACCAGCTTGAAGCTCTTGCTGGTGGTGCCGGCGACGCCGGCCTGGGTGACCGTCTTCTCACCCTTGAACATGTCCGCGCTCTCGGTGGTGAGTGTTTCGAAGGCAACGGGCTCGGTGGTGTTGGCCGTCTTGCTGACGTCGACGCGGGAGACCTTGATCACCATGTTATTGACCACGGGGGCGTTCCCGGGCTGGGAGACGCGGTCGCTGGCTCCGAGCGAAAGCCCGGCGTCCTCAAGCACCTTGGCCACGGTGGCCGCCGTCGTGGTGGTCGCGGCAGCCTTGCCGTCCGCGACGACGCTCACGGTCTTCGGCGTCGAGATGGAAACGAACGAGCCGGACACGGCGAGCTGGGCGTCCTTGGGCACGGAGACCTGCGAGGCGCTGGCCACGCCGAGTTCGGTCACGAGCCCTTCGACGGTGGGCGAGGTCGTGGAGATGGTCCGCTCGGCGCCGTCCAGGCTGACCTTGACGGCTTTTGCGAGGTTGACGTTGATGACGGACCCGTCCTGCACGTGGGCGTCCACCGAAGGCGAGACCCTGTCGGATGGCTGCAGTTCAACCTTGGCACCCTTGACGACCTCTCCGACGGTTCCGCCGAAGGATTGGACGGAGCTGACTTTACCATCCACGTTGAGTGTGATCGTCTTGTTGTTGCCGACGAAGGCCACGAGGCCCAGCACCAGCGCCACCAGCACCACGAGCTGCGTGCCAACCTTGACGAAACTGAACTTTCC
This sequence comes from Arthrobacter sp. P1_B3, assembly GCF_056406615.1. Lineage (NCBI taxonomy): Bacteria > Bacillati > Actinomycetota > Actinomycetes > Micrococcales > Micrococcaceae > Arthrobacter > Arthrobacter sp. P1_B3. The sequence continues at coordinate 354,175 of NZ_JBFTZV010000005.1, forward strand.
GTCCGATGTGAAGAACTTGACCACAATTGCCCGAATCTCTTGGACCTTCCGGGCACGGGGATAAGTGCACGTGGCCACCCTCCGTGAGCGCGCCAACGGCGGCTCCGGACAGCGTCCGGAGCGTCACGGAAAATGCGTGCACTGCCTCACCCAAAACGAGAGCGCGCATGTGGTTCGTTGGCCACAATGCACGCCCTGCTGGAGTGAAATTATCCGTAGGCCTTCCCCGACCCCGGCTAATAGTTGCCCACTGTAATCGAAGCGTTATAAAGGAGCCAAGAATTTGTGCATACCCGGTATCTATCCCGCGCGGCTGAGAGGGGGCAGTTCAGTCCCAGGATCCGTACGCCCGCACGGTATTGGCGGCGATTTGCGAGCACAGCTCGGATAGCTCAGACCCAGTCACATTGGCCATGGCCCGAACCGTATACGGAACCATGTAGCTCGCGTTCGGGCGGCCGCGATGCGGGTGCGGGGTAAGGAAGGGCGCGTCGGTCTCGACCAGGACCCGGCTCGGCTCCGCGATGGCCAGCGCTGCCCGCAGGTCCGCCGCGTTCTTGAACGTCACGGTTCCGGCGAAGGACATGTACCAGCCCTCAGCGTTGCAGGTCCGGGCGAGGGCCTCGTCGCCGGAAAAGCAGTGGAAGACCACGCGCTCCGGGGCCCCCTCGTCGCGCAACACCTGGACGACGTCGTCGTGGGCGTCGCGGTCATGGATTTGCAGCGTCAGTCCGAGCCGTTTGGCGATGTCGATATGGCGGCGGAACGAATAGCGCTGGTGGGCCAGGCCCTCCCCCTCGGTCCGGAAAAAGTCCAGGCCGGTCTCACCGATCGCCCGGATCCTCGGATGGGCGGCCAGGGCCTCGATCTCGGCCAGGGCGTCCTCGAGTCCGCCGCGCCGGGCATAGCCGGGGGCATCGTTGGGGTGGAGGGCAACTGCGCCCAGGAGCCGGGGGTCAAGGTCAACCGCCTTGACGGTAAACCGGGACGACTCGAGGTCGCAGCCCACTTGCACCGCACCTTGGACGCCCACCGCTGCGGCGGCGTCGAGGGCGTCCCTGATGCCCACGGTGAGCTCCGCGTCGGGAAAGTCCAGATGCGTGTGGTTGTCCATGACCGACACGGGCAGCGGCTCCGGTGCGGGCGGATACCCGCTGCGTCCGGTACCGTCAGTTCCGGGCGCCCGGAACGGGACGGGAGTGAGGGGATTGAGCATTCATCCACCCTAACCGGCGCCCAGAAATCCCCGGAACTCTCTGTCAGGCCCGGCAGTTGTGTTAGTAGTCTGTAAGTACTCTGTTATTTCCCCGTTAGGAAACAGGCGAACGCTGCTGCGGGGTCCGGCGGCCGCTGGCGGTCGGTTCCGGGACCCACCAGGGCTGAAAGGCTGCCGATGGATTACCACCGCACTTCCGTAGACGACATCCTCCCCGAAGGACAGAGACTCCCGGGCCGCCCCGGCCTGGACCCAAACGCAGCCGGACACCGGTCCTCGGCGCCGGCTATGGACGCGGACGCCTTCCACTCAGCCAGCACCCGGATCCTGACGGCCATTAATACGGTCATTGACGGCAAGGCTGAAGCGGCCAAGCTGGCGCTCACCGTGCTCCTTGCCCAGGGCCATCTGCTGCTGGAAGACGTCCCGGGGGTGGGCAAGACGCTGCTGGCCAAGACCCTGGCCCGCACTATCGACTGTTCCGTCAACCGGATCCAGTTCACGCCGGACCTGCTCCCGTCCGACGTCACAGGCGTGTCCATCTACAACCAGGCGACCCGGACCTTCGAGTTCCGGCACGGCGCGGTGTTCGCCAATATCGTCATCGGGGACGAAATCAACCGCGCCTCGGCCAAGACCCAATCAGCCCTCCTGGAGTGCATGGAGGAGCACCAGGTCACGGTGGACGGCACGTCCTACCGGCTGGATGAGCCGTTCATGGTGGTGGCGACGCAGAACCCCATTGAGATGGAGGGCACGTACCCGCTGCCGGAAGCGCAGCGGGACCGCTTCATGGCCCGGATTTCCATGGGCTACCCGGACCGCGAGTCCGAGATGGAGATGCTGGAGACCCATCAGGCATCCTCTCCCCTGGCCCGCGTGACGGCAGTGGTCACCGCGGCGGAAGTGGCCGCCATGATCGCCACGGTGCAGCAGGTCTACGTGTCCCGGTCCATCAAGGAGTACACGGTGGCCGTGGGACGGGCCACGCGCGAAAGCGGGCTTCTCCGGCTCGGCGCAAGCCCGCGGTCCATGCTTCAGCTCCTGCGTGCGGCGAAGGCCACCGCCGCACTGGAGGGCCGGGACTTCGTGCTGCCGGACGACGTCGTCAGCGTCGCCGAAGCGGTGCTCGCCCACAGGATCATCCTCGACCGCAAGGCGGCCAGCGCGGGCGAAACGCCGCAAAGCGTCATCCGGGCCATCATCGCCAAGATCCCCGTCACGCCGGAAGTGACGGCTTCAACCAATGGAACCGGCCGCCCTGGTCGGAAGCAGGCCTCAGCCATGGCAGCCGCGCCCTCACCCAAACTGCCGAATCCGCGCTAGGGCATGGTTCCGCCGTGGCGTTGAGGGATCGGTTCCCCGGACACTTCTTCAGCACCCGCGGCTGGGGCCTGCTCGGAGCGGGTGCGCTGTCCCTGCTGGCCGCGCAGATCATGGGGCGCCGGGATTTGCTGGCGCTGGCCGTACTGCTGCTGGTCCTGCCGGTGCTGGCCCTGGCCGGAACCCGGGTCCTGAAGCCGAGGTTCCAGGTCTACCGCGAATTCAGCCCGTCGCCGGTCGAAACGTCCGCGCGCACCACGGTGCGGCTGGCCGTCGCGCGGACCGGGGCCGGTACAGGCCACGCGATCATGGAGGAACACTTGCCGGCCCGGTTCGGCGAATCCCCGGTCTTCCGTTTCCCGGCCCGTGCGGCCGCCGGCGGCACCAGCCGCTATGAGTACCACCTTCGCTCGGCCCGGCGCGGCCAGTTCCTGATCGGGCCCGTCACGGCGGAGTTCAGCGACCCCTTCGGGCTGTCCTTCCACCGCCATGCGATTGACGACGGCGACCTCCTCACCGTGACGCCCGCCGCTGTGGAGCTCCCCGAGACAGGGCTCGCCGGTGCCCGCGGACACGACGGCGTCACACCCACCCGGGCCCGGGCCAATCCAAGCGACGATGACGTCATGACCCGCGAGTACCGGCACGGGGATCCGCTGCGCCGCGTGCACTGGGCCGCGACCGCCCGGCACGGGTCCCTCATGGTGCGGCAGGAGGAATCCGTCACGACCCCCGAGGCAACGATCATCCTGGAGCAGCGCCTCTCGGCTTTTCCCCACGGCGTGTTTGGCCACAGCGCCCACTCCCCGGGCGGCCACTCGGGGAGCGGGGAGGGCGACGGCCATGACTTGCTGACCTGCGACGCCTTCGAATGGGCTGTCACGGCGGCGATGTCGATCGGCGCGCACCTCGCGGAACGCAACTACTCGCTGCGGTTCCTGGACAGCGCGGGCCGGCCCGCCTTCCGGAATTCTCCGTCCGCTCCCGACCCGGAAGCCGAGGAGTACACCGGAACGGCCGGGCTGCAGTCCATCGCGGAAAGCCTGGCCGCCATCGAACTTTCCGGCCCGCACCACCATCACCACACCCGCCCGCCCCGTGACCGCGCCCAGGGGCCGCGGCCGCAGTCGCGCCCGCAGGAGGCCAAGGCCGGACCCAACGCCCCGCAGGTCTTCGACGACGCCCTGATGGTCAAGCTCTCCGCCCACCGCTTGCGGGGACCGGTCCTGGCGGTCCTGGGCAGCCTGTCCCTGGCCGAGGCCCGGGCGCTGTCGCCGGCAGCCGGGTTCGGGGCGAACGCCTTCGCGCTGCTGGTCACGGACCAGGCACAGGATTCCGGCGAAATGCCCGAGGTACTGGAGGCCTTGCGGCTGGGCGGGTGGCGGGCCGTGGCGGTAACTGCGCGGAGCCCGCTGCCGGATGCATGGGCGGCCTTCGACCAGGCAGACCCGGCGATGTCCTCCGCGGCCGACGTCCGCCGCGGCGTGGGGGGCCGGCCATGACGCTCGCGCCGCACCGCAGCTCCGGATCTGACGCCGGCCCGGCCGGCACGGAAGAACCGACAGTCCTGTCCCCCGGCGTGACGTCCCGGCCGGACGGACCCGGCGCCCAGCCCTGGGTGATGGGGACCGCCGTCGCGGTGGCCGTCGCGGGCGCCGCCCTCGGCTTCAACGGCGTCCTGCGTGGGTGGGCCTGGTACTCCCCGGTGTTCAGTGTCGTCCTCTCCGTCGCGTTCTCCATGGCGGTGCTCCGGTCGCTGCGGGCCCGGACCTGGCTCGTGGCTGCCGGCGGACTGGTGGCGCTCATTGTGGCCCTGACCTTCATTTTCTTCCGGCAGCACAGCATTGCCGGGTTCATTCCGTCGCCGGAGACCATGAATTACCTGGGAAAGTTCCTCCGGCGGGCCAGCGAAACCGTCCTTGCCGAGAGCACCCCGGTGGCCCCCAACGCCGGCATCGTCATGCTGATCTGCGCGGTGCTCGGGCTCCTGGTGATCCTCATCGATGCCCTGGCGTTCCCGCTGGCGCTGCCGGCCACGAGCGGGCTGGGGATCCTGGCAATCCTCGTGGTACCGGCCATGGTCAAGCCGCAAAGCGTGGGAGTGCTGGGGTTCGTGGGCGCCGCCGTCGGGTATCTGCTGATTCTCGGGTGCAGCCACTGGTTCACGCCGGATGCCCGCACCCTGGCCGACACGGCCCGGAACCCCGGGCAGCTCCGGCGCGGCGCGATCACGGCCGCCGCGGCGTTGACCGTCACGCTCCTGCTGCAGCCGGTCATCCCGGGTTTCGACCAGGGCACGTTCCCGCAAGGCTCGCGGCTGAACCCGTTCGGCAGCGCCACCGGCCTGAATCCGATGATCAGCCTGGGCACCAGCCTGCGCAGTCCCTCGGGCGAGGGCCGGATCACCTTCGCCACAAACGCGCCGACGACGCCGTACCTGCGCTCGGTGACGGTGGACAACTTTGACGGCGATTCCTGGTCCCCCGATGACCGGGAGTCCACCCGGCAAACGGGGACCGGCAGGATCGAGTCCGGGCTTGACACCGCCCCGACAGAGCTCCGGGTGATCACGGCCGTCAACACCGGCCAGTACACGAGCCCGTACCTGCCCGCGCCGTATGCGCCGGAAGCGGTCAACGGCCTGACGGGGCGCTGGAGCTGGGATCCTGCGACGCTGAGCATCAAGGGGGTCGACACCAATTCCCGCGACCAGCAGTACCTGGTCACGTCCGTCACTCCGCAGCTCACGGCGGCGCTGTTGGCGCGGGCTTCCGAGCCGGTGCGCGGGATCCCGGAGCACTTCCTGCGGCAACCGTCGAACGTTCCGGAGGTTGTGAGCAGCACGGCCAAGACCGTGACGGCCGGAGCAGCCTCGCCGTATGCGAAGGCCATGGCCATCCAGCGGTACCTGCGCTCCACCGAGTTCGCCTACTCCCTGCAGTCCCCCGTGCAGGGCGGCTACGACGGGAACGGCCTGTCCGTGCTGGCGGACTTCCTGAACCAGAAGAGCGGCTACTGCATTCACTTCGCCTCGGCCATGGCCGTCATGGCCAGGCTGGAGGGCATTCCGAGCAGGATCGCCGTGGGCTACGCCCCGGGACGCCCCACCGGGGCCACGGTGGCGGTCTCGGGCCAAGGTCCGCTTCCGGAGTTCGAGGTCGATGCCCGGGACGCCCATGCCTGGCCGGAGCTCTACTTCCAGGGCGTCGGCTGGGTCGCGTTTGAGCCGACGCCGTCCCGCGGCCTAGTTCCGGCCTACGCCACGGAGGCCTCCTTGCCCAGCGGCGCCAGCACCAACGAACGCAACGACGCCCTGACCCCCGGGGACGGTTCCACCCCGGCACCGTTCCCGGTCCCCGGCACGGTTCCGGCGCCCGGGGCCGGCACGCCGGCGCCCGGGGGCACGCAGGTGGCACAGGCGTTGTACGGCGTTGGTGCGGCGCTGCTGCTGGCACTGCTGGTGGCCACCCCGCGGCTGGTGCGCAGCGGCGTGCGGCGCCGCAGGCTGAGGACGGCGGCCCGCGGCTATCCCGGCGCCACGGCAGGAACGGCCCTGCCGGCCTGGGCGGAACTGCGGGACTTGGCCACGGACTACGGCGTGGCGCCCGGAGCGAGCGAGACGCCGCGGCATTTCTCGGAGCGGTTGCGTGCCTCGGCGGCGTTGGGGGAACCCGACGGCGAGGATGCGCCAGGGCAGCGGGCCGCGGCCGCGCTGACCGAGGACTTTGAACGTGAGCAATACGGCCGCCCGGGCGGCGCCGGGGGTCCGGCGCAGAACGCAGACTCCCCGGATCCGGCCGACTCCGCCGCGGCCAGGATCGCCCTGGTGCAGGCCTCGCTGCGGGCCAACGCGGGGGCACTGGTCCGGCTGCGCGCGGCCTGGCTGCCGCCGTCGGTCATCTCCGACTGGCGGCGGGCCCTCCCGCGGCCCCGCCGGCTCCTCGCCCGCACAGCACAACGCACCCGGCGGGGGCTCGCAGGATCCTGGGGGAAGATCCGCAGCTCCGTCCGCCGGGTGCGTCGCGGTTAGGTTGTGGGCTTAGCCGGCGTACGGGTCGGCGATGCCGATGTACTGGGTGTAGAGGTATTCCTCGATGCCCTCGAGGCCGCCCTCACGGCCCAGGCCGGACTGCTTGACCCCGCCGAACGGTGCCGCGGCGTTGGAGACCACGCCGGCGTTCAGGCCCAGCATGCCGGTCTCGAGCCGTTCGCCCATCCGGATGCCGCGGTTCAGGTCCCGGGTGAAGACGTAGGCCACGAGCCCGTACTCGGTGTTGTTCGCGAGCCGGACGGCCTCGTCCTCGGTGTCGAAGGTGATGATCGGGGCGACGGGTCCGAAGATTTCCTCGGACAGGATCCGGGTGCCCTCGGTCACGCCGGTGAGGATGGTGGGCTGGTAGAAGTAGCCCGGGCCCTCGACCGCGGAACCGCCGGTCACCGCGACCGCGCCGGCAGCGACGGCGTCGGTGACGAGCTCGTGGACCTTGTCCCGGCTCTTCGCATCGATCAGCGGGCCGACCTTGGATTCGGCCTCGGTGCCCCGGGCCGTGGTCATCTGCGCCATCTTCGCGGCGAACTTCTCCGCGAATTCCTGCGCGACGGACTCGTGCACGATGAACCGGTTCGCCGCGGTGCACGCCTCGCCCATGTTCCGCAGCTTCGCCAGCATCGCCCCGGCGACGGCGGCATCGACGTCGGCGTCCCCGAACACCACGAACGGGGCGTTCCCGCCGAGTTCCATCGAGGTCCGCAGCACCGTCTCGGAGGCGTCCGCCAGCAGCCGGCGGCCGACCTCGGTGGAGCCGGTGAAGGACAGCTTGCGCAGGCGCTGGTCCTTGATCAGCGGCCCGGTCGTGGCACCGGCGGTGGAGGTCGGGATGACGTTCAGGACACCGGCGGGCAGCCCGGCCTCGACCATCACTGCCGCGAAGAGCTGCGAGGTCAGCGGGGTCAGGTTCGCGGACTTGAGCACCATCGTGCAGCCGGCCGCGACCGCGGGGGCGATCTTGCGGGTCGCCATCGCGAGCGGGAAGTTCCACGGCGTGATCAGCAGGCACGGGCCCACCGGCTTCTTGGTCACCAGCAGCCGGGACTTCCCGTCCGGGGAGACGGAGTAGCGGCCGAACGCGCGGACGGCCTCCTCGGAGAACCAGCGCAGGAACTCCGCCCCGTAGGTGACCTCTCCGCGGGCCTCGGCCAGCGGCTTGCCCATCTCCAGTGTCATCAGCAGCGCGAAGTCCTCGGCCCGCTCGGTCACGAGCTCAAAGGCGCGGCGCAGGATCTCGCCCCGTTCCCTGGCCGGGACCTTCGCCCAGGACTCCTGCGCGGCAGCGGCCGCGTCCAGGGCCGCCTTGCCGTCCTCGGGACCGGCGTCGGCAATGCTGAGCAGGACCTTCCCGGTGGCAGGGTCCTCGACGTCGAAGGTCTTCCCGGACGCGGCCGGACGCCACTCGCCGTTGATCAGCAGGCCCGTCGGAACGGACGCCAGCAGGGCGCTCTCGCGCTCCGCGGAAACAATAGGCTGGGCAGTTACAGTCACAATGACTCCCTCGTCAGCAATTCGGTTGGCCCTAGTTTGTTGGCACTAGTTGGTTTGAATTAGTTTTTGGCTTCGGCGCTCGTTCCCGCAAGCAGGCCCGGGCGTCTGGATTACTGCCACGGTACTGCTGCGCTCACGGGCAAGTCTATGCATGCGCGCACTACCCGATCCAGAATATGCTGTGCAGCTGCACAACTGCTCCATGCCATCCGCGGGGTCCGGATCCAGCTGGCCGGTGCGGCTCAGAGCCGCCCGGAGCCCGCGGCTTTCATCACCGCGCGGCGAGCACCGCCGCATAGAGTTCGCGCTTGCTGACTTTCGCGTCGTCGGCCACGGCGGCGACGGCCTCCTTCAACCGGATGCCTTGGGCTATCAGCCCGTTGACGGCAGCCACGTGGTCTTCGGGACGGCCTGGTTCGCGTTCGGGAGCACCGCCCACCACCACCGCGATTTCGCCGCGCACCTCGTTGGACTCGGCCCATTCGAGCAGTTCACGCAGGGTGCCGCGGATGACCTCTTCGTAGGTCTTGGTCAGTTCACGGCACACGGCGGCCCGGCGGTCGGCGCCGAAGCTTTCGCGCAGGGCCCTCAGCATAGGTTCGAGCCGGTGCGGCGCCTCGAAGAACACCATGGTGCGCCGCTCGGCATCGAGGTCCGCCAGCCGCGAGGAGCGTTCGCCCGCCTTGCGGGGCAGGAACCCTTCGAAGCAAAAGCGGTCCGTCGGCAGGCCGGAGAGGGCCAGGGCGGTCAGCACGGCGGAGGGGCCCGGCGCCGCAGTGACGGTGAGCCCGGCCGCCACGGCGCCTTCAACCAGCCGGAACCCCGGGTCCGACACGGACGGCATGCCGGCATCGGTCACCATGACCAGAGTCTTGCCGGACCGGACCTGCTCCAGCAGGTCCGCGGTCTTGGCCACCTCGTTGTGCTCGTGATAGCTGATGATCCGGCCGGCCACGGTGATGCCGAGGTTCTGCACGAGGCGGTGCAGCCTCCGGGTGTCCTCCGCGGCAACGATGTCCGCCGTCGTAAGCAACTCCACGAGCCGCGCCGAGGCATCGCCGGCGTTACCGATCGGCGTCGCCGCGAGGACGATCCTGCCGGGGCCGCCAGGGGCGGAAACAGGGGCCGGAACGACGGCGGCCGCGCTGTCGTCGGCGGGAGGAAGGGGGGAAGTGCTGGGTTCGTGGTCCACAGGACCAGCCTACTGCCGCCGGGGCGCGGCCCTGCGAGCACAGCCGCGAAAGGTAGCATGGCAACGTGATCCAGACCCCCACGCGGCAGCCCGAGGCTGGCCCCGCCGCATCGCCGACAACAGGTCCGAGCAGCGCCAACGGCAGAGCCGGCGGCCGCTTCCGCACCGGCCGCAATCTGGAGGGACACCGCTGGATCGGCCGCCCCGCCGAGGCCAACACGGCCGAGGCCCTCCGGGAACGCCTGATCGGCAGCATCCAGAGCTGGCGGGACTACCCGGCGTCGCTTCGGCTCTGGTACTGGCTCATTCCAGTCCTCACGGCCGCGCTGGGCGGCGTACTGCGGTTCGTCCGGCTGGACACGCCGCGAAACCTGGTCTTCGACGAAACGTACTACGTGAAAGACGGGTATTCATTCCTGGTCAGCGGGTACGAGCGCAGCTGGCCCGACCGGGCGAACGACTCCTTCATCGCCGGCAATCCCGGCGTGCTGCTGAATACGCCGGAGTACGTGGTCCACCCGCCGGTCGGCAAATGGATGATTGCCGCGGGCATGTGGCTGTTCGGGGCGGACAATCCCTTCGGCTGGCGGTTCGGTGCGGCCCTGACAGGGACGCTGTCCATCCTCCTGCTGGCCCTGATCGCGCAAAAGCTCTTCCGCTCGCTGACCCTGGGCGCCGTTGCCGGCGTCCTGCTCGCCGTGGACGGCCACCACGTCGTCATGTCCCGGACCTCGCTGCTGGACATCTTCCTCATGTTCTGGGTCCTCGCCGCGTTCGGCGCCCTGCTGATGGACCGCGACGACGGCCGGCGGCGGCTGGCAGCCCGGCTCGGCCGGCAGGCCGCAGCCTCCGCCACGGGGCGTCCCTCCGCGCTCCAGCTCACCTCCGGGCCCTGGCTCGGCATCCGGTGGTGGCGCCTCGCTGCGGGAGTGTGCCTGGGCCTGGCGGTCGGCACGAAATGGTCCGCCCTGTTCTTTCTGGCCGGGTTCGGCCTGCTGACCGTCTTCTGGGACCTCAGCGCGCGGCGCATCGCCGGCGTGCATGCCTGGATCAGCGGCGGCATCCTCAAGGACGGCGTCCCGGCCTTCCTGAGCATCGTTCCGGTGGCCGCCGTGGTCTACGGCGCCACCTGGACCGGCTGGTTCCGGTCCAAAGACGCCTACTTCAGGCACTGGGCCGAGACCAACCCCTCGGCCGAGTGGGGCTGGCTGCCGAACGCCGTACGCTCCCTGGCGCACTACCACCTTGAAGCCTACAAGTTCCATCAGGGCCTGAGTTCGGACCACCCGTACGAGGCCAGCGCCTGGAGCTGGCTGGTCATGGGCCGGCCCACGTCCTTCTTCTACGAATCCCCGGGGCAGGGCAGCCCGGGCTGCGATCTCAGCAACTGCACCACCGCCATCCTCTCCGTGGGCAACCCGCTGATCTGGTGGAGCGCGGCCGTGAGTCTGGGCGTCCTGCTGTTCTGGTGGGCCGGCCGCCGCGACTGGCGCGCCGGCGCGGTTCTGGCCGGAGTCGCCGCGGGCTATCTCCCCTGGTTCCTGTACCCGGAGCGGACCACCTTCTTCTTCTACGCGGTCTCCTTTGAACCGTTCCTGGTGCTGGCGCTGGTCTATTGCCTGGGGCTGGTGCTCGGCCAGCGCGGCGACCCCCTCTGGCGCCGGCGATCCGGGTTCTACCTGGTGGCGCTGTTCGTGGTGGCGGCCGTGCTGGTGTCCGCGTTCTTCTATCCGGTCTGGACCGCCGAGGTGATCCCGTACCAGGACTGGCGTATCCGGATGTGGATGCCGTCCTGGATCTAGGGCAGGATTGCAGGGGAAGTCCGCCGAACTCCGGGCGGACCAGGAAATGGAGACTCGGCTGTGAGAGAAGCAAGCACCGGACTGCTCGTGGAGCTGGATCCGGAGAGCAACGTGACGGACCTGCTCCTGGAGCAGCACGCGAAGGACCCCGTGCACGCCCTCTACTCCCGCAAGGGCCCCAGCGGCTGGACCGATGTCTCCGTCCAACAATTCCTGGGGCAGGTCACGGCCCTGGCCAAGGGCCTGATTGCCGGCGGACTGACACCTGGTGAAACCGTCGCCGTCATGTCCGCCACCCGGTATGAGTGGACGGTGGTGGACTTCGCCATCTGGTTCGCCGGCGGCGTCACCGTCCCGATCTACGAGACCTCCTCCGCGGCCCAGGTCGAATGGATCCTCCACGACTCGGGGGCCCTGCGGGTCTTCGTCGAGGACCCTGCCAAGGCGGCCCTCGTCCAGGGCGTCCTGGACGCCTCCGCCGTCCTCGGGGACCGGCTTGTCTCCGTAGTGCGGATGGAGAACGACGGCGCGGCACCGAACCTGGCGAGCCTGGCCGCGGCCGGCACCGGGGTGACCGACGCCGAGCTCGAACGCCACCGGACCGCTGCGTCCCTGGCGGACGTTGCGTCCCTGGTCTACACCTCCGGCACCACCGGCAAGCCCAAGGGCTGCGAGATCACCCACGCCAACTTTGCCCTGGTCGCGAAGAACGTCGCCCTCTTCCTGCCCGAGATCCTCCTGCAGCCGCGTTCGCGGACGCTGATGTTCCTGCCCCTGGCGCACGTTTTAGCCCGGGCGGTGCAGGTCATCTGCCTGAGTTCCGGCTCCACCCTCGGACACACCGCAAGCGCCAAGGAGCTCCTGGAAGACCTGGCCAGCTTCAAGCCCACTTTCCTGCTGGTGGTCCCCCGGATCTTCGAAAAGGTCTACGCCGGAGCCGCGCAGAAGGCTGCCACCGCGGGCAAGGGCCGCATCTTCACGGCTGCAGCGGCGGCCGCGGTCGACTACTCCAAGGCCCTGGATGCCGCCTCCCGGGGCAGCGGCACCGGACCCGGACTCTTCCTGCGTGCCCGGCACGCAGTCTTCGACCGGCTGGTGTACCCCCGGCTCCGGCAGGGGTTCGGCGGCCAGCTGCGGTACACGGTCTCCGGTGCCAGCGCGCTGAGCTCCAACGACGCCCACTTCTTCCGCGGCGCTGGCATCCCCGTCCTGGAAGGCTACGGCCTGACGGAAACCACGGCGCCATGCACGGCCAACACCCCGGCAAGGACCAAGGTGGGCACAGTCGGCATCCCGGTGCCGGGAACCACGGTCCGGGTGGCCGACGACGGTGAGATCCTGGTCAAGGGCATCGGCGTCTTCAAGGGCTACCACGCCAACGAGGCCGCCAACGCGGAGGCGTTCGTCGACGGTTTCTTCCGGACCGGCGACCTCGGCTCCCTCGACGAGGACGGCTTCCTGACCATCACGGGCCGGAAGAAGGACCTGCTGGTCACGGCCGGCGGCAAGAATGTCGCCCCGGGCCCGCTCGAGGAAAAGATCCGGGAGCACCAGCTGGTCGGACAGGCCGTGGTGGTTGGCGACGGCCGGCCGTTCGTCTCGGCACTGGTCAACCTGAACCCGGAAGGACTGCACAACTGGTGCACGGCGCGGAAGGTGCCCGTCATGGCCCCGGGCGAAGCCGCCGCCGACGAGAGCGTCCGGGCATCAATCCAGGGCGCCATCGATGAGGCGAACCTCCTGGTCTCCAAGGCCGAGTCCATCCGCAGCTTCGTCATCCTGGACGCCGACTTCACCGTGGAGTCAGGGCACCTGACCCCCTCGCTCAAGCTCAAGCGGGCCGCCGTCGTGCGGGACTACGCGGAGCACATCAACCGCATCTACGGCTGAACCCCAAGGGGCAACTGGCCCTCTTAGACGGTGTGCCGGGTGCGCGCAGCGCCCTCTGCCTCGTTGCCGGTGCCACCGGGCGTGCCGTCTCCCGTGGGCGCAGCCTCGGCGGTGCCGGCGGTGCCGGCGTCAGCGTCTACGTCCGTGACTTTGGACGTGCCGGCCTTCTTGCCAAGGCCGCGGCGCCGGCGCGTGGGCCAGGTCAGGATCAGGGTGAGAAGGGAAGCAAGCAGGACGAGGGCTCCGATGACGATCCCGGCGTCCATCCAGAACTGGCCCGGGAACAGCCGGATCAGGGTGTCCTGGAGCGTAAAGGTCCAGGTCCCGTTAGCGAAGAAAATCCGGTGGAAATCGGTGAAGAACTGCTCCCAGCCGAGCACGGCGAGGGTTCCGAGGCCGATGATGACCGCGAGGGTGACGATCGAGCCGGCAAACAGGCCGCGGCGGACTCCGCCGTTGTGCTTCCGCAACAGGTAGATCACGGCAACCAGGCCCAGCAGGATCAACAGCGTGCCGGCACCGAACGTGGACAAGATGACGGCCTTGACGTCGGCCATGTGGCTGACTTCGCCGGCCTTGAACAGCCGCTCGCCGCCTAGGTCCACAAGATCGCCGAGGTAGCGCGGGCCTGACCAGTTGCTCAGGTAGTCCACCGCGTAGGAGCCGTAGGTCATGCGGTCATCCGTGCTGAAGCCGTAGCCGTCGCCGGGGAAGCCTGGCCGGTTGTACTCCACCCAGAGGAACATGGGGCTGGTCACGGCACGGACGGCGAGCACCAGCAGGATGAGGGGGTAGAACACGGCGAGCAGCACCTGCATCACCCGGGGCAGGACAGGCTTGGCCTTGGCGGCCTGCTCGCGTTCGGCATTCCGGCGTTCGGCATTGCGGCGTTCGGCGTCCTCCTGGGCAGGATCCTGCAGGGCCGTGGTCTGCAGCGGCTCGTCGGAGCCGGAGTCCTGGCGTGCTCCGGCTGATGCACCGGACGTCCCGGCCTCCGTCTGGAGGACGGCGGCCTCGGCCGCCTTGCGGTCGGCGCGGCTCCCTGGCTGGCTGGTTGCGGACGCCGCCGCGGCGGCCGCAGCAGCTGCGGCGCCGTCGTGCTTCGTGGCAGCGGGCTTGCCGGCAGAGCCTGCGGCGGAGGTGGCAGCGGGCTTGCCGGCAGGGGCGGCTGCGGAGCCTGCGGTGGGCTTGGCGGCGGTGGCCGGCTTCATCCAGTCGAACGCCGGCTCGTCGGTGTCGTCCGTGGGATCCAGGTGAGGATCCGGCCGGTCGGGTGGGGTGGGACTCTTGTCAGTCACGTGGAGCTTCGCTTCCGTAGGCTTTTGTGCTGCCCGGCCTGCGCCCGGCTGCGCAATTTATCTGGCTCCGAGCCTACCGTCAGAGGATCAGGCTCGGCGAGGTGCCACCCCGTCAGTTGGCGTATTGGGCCCAAGGGATGTTCCAGTCCCCGTAGCCGTCATCGAAGTTGGCGTACTCCCCCTCGGTGTTCACCACTTGGACGACGTCGCCGGTGGTCATGTTGTCAAAGACCCACTTCGCCCCGTCCGGGCCCAGGCCGATGCAGCCGTGGGAGAGGTTCGCCTTGCCGATGTAGGGCATTGCGGAATCCGTGGCCTGGTGGATGAACTCCCCGCTGGGCGTCAGGCGCGTGGCGTAGTTGACGTCAAGCTGGCCGTAGTAGGCCGGATCCCCCGGTTTGAGCCCGATCGTGGAGGCGTCCATGTACTCCACCCGGTGCTTCTCCATGAACACGAGATAGCCCCGGGCAGACGGGAACCGCTTGTCCCCCATGGTCGCCGGCCACTTCCCGACCGGCTGGTCGTTGATGCTCACCGAGAAGGTATGGGCCTTGGCGTCGGCCACTGCCACTTTCTTGTCCCCGACGCGAATGGTCACCGTCTTGTTGAAGTTGCCCACCTGCCCGTTGCCCAACTCGACGCCGAACAGCTGCATGTCCATCGTGATGGTGCTGTTCGCTGCCCAGAAGGCCTCCGGCCGGTACCTGACGGTGTTCTTGCTGAACCAGCGGAAATCTCCCTTCTGGCCGGAAGTGGAGGTGATCTTGATGGCCTTTTCGACGGCGTCCCGGTTCAGGACCGGCTCGCTGAAGGTGATCTGCAGGGGCTGGGCCACGCCCACCTTCATCCCGTCCAGGGGATAGATCGCGGCGTCGGCCTCGTTGGCCGTAGAGACGGTGGTGAAGGTCCGCGTGCTGTTGGTGTTGCGTCCGGCGTCATCCACCACGGAGTAATTGAAGTTGTACCGAGTGTTGAACGTCAGGTCGCCGGAGGAAGTCCATGCGGCCCCGTCCGCGCTCAGGGTGCCGTCAACGGTGTCGCCGGCGTCGGTCGTGAGGGCCACCCGGTCAATGCGCCCGTTGGTGACCTTGAGGGATACCGGCGCTGCGGGGTTTACCTGCTTGGCGCCGTCGGCCGGCGCGACGGCAAGTTCCGCGGGGGCCACCACCGGGACGGCGAGTCCCGGCGTCGTCCGGGCCGGGGATCCCGCCTCGGAGAAAATCGCCGGCTGGGCGATCCCCGGAGCCGCCGCTGCGAAGGCCCCGCCGCCGGCTGCCAGGGCGCAGACCACGCCCACCAAGGCGATCTTGCGGCCAGTACTCCAGTTTTTCAGGGCCATCACAGGACCCGGGCGTTTCCACACGTCATCTTGCCAGCATAAGCGAGTTACCTTGGAACCCCGGACCGTTTCGACCACGATCCGGTTACAAAAGTGCCCCCAAAACGGTCACAACAAGGGGCCCCGGACCTGAGTCCGGGGCCCCTTGGGAGGCTTCCTAGTAGCGGTAGTGACCAGGCTTGTACGGCCCGGCCACGTCGACGTCCAGGTACTCGGCCTGTTCCTTGGACAGCTCGGTCAGCTCCACGTCGAGGGCACCCAGGTGCAGGCGGGCGACCTTCTCGTCCAGGATCTTCGGCAGGACGTAAACCTGCTTCTCGTATTCACGTTCGCCCTCGGGCTGGCCGGCCTTCGTGAACAGTTCAATCTGGGCGATCGTCTGGTTGGCGAAGGAGTTGCTCATGACGAAGGAGGGGTGTCCGGTGGCGTTGCCGAGGTTCAGCAGCCGGCCCTCGGACAGGACGATGATGGAGCGCTGGGCGTCTGTGTCGGCTTCGAAGACCCACTCGTGCACCTGCGGCTTGATCTCGACCTTCTTGATGCCGGGGACCCGCGCCAGTCCGGCCATGTCGATCTCGTTGTCGAAGTGGCCGATGTTGCCCACGATCGCCTTGTCACGCATCCCGGCCATGTGCTTGGCCATGATGACGTCCTTGTTGCCGGTGGTGGTGATAAAGATGTGGCCTTCGCTGAGGACGGATTCCAGCTTGGCGACCTGGTAACCGTCCATGGCCGCCTGGAGGGCGCAGATCGGATCGATTTCCGTGACGATCACGCGCGACCCCTGGCCGCGGAAGGCCTCCGCAGCGCCCTTGCCGACGTCGCCGTAGCCGCAGACGACGGCGACCTTGCCGCCCATGAGGACGTCGGTGGCGCGGTTGATTCCATCCGGCAGGGAGTGGCGGATACCGTACTTGTTGTCGAACTTGCTCTTGGTGACGGAGTCGTTGACATTGATGGCCGGGAAGAGCAACTTGCCCTGCTCCGCCAGCTGGTACAGGCGGTGCACACCGGTGGTTGTCTCCTCGGTGACGCCGAGCAGGACGGAGCCGATGCGGGTCCACTTCTGCGGGTCGGCCGCGAGCGAGGCGCGCAGCACGTCGAGGAAGACCCGGCCTTCCTCGGACTCGTCCTCGGTGGCGGCGGGGACAGCACCGGCGGCCTCGAAGTCGACCCCCTTGTGCACCAGCATGGTGGCGTCGCCGCCGTCGTCCAGGATCATGTTCGGACCCAGCTCAGGGTTGGCGTCGGCGCCCGGCCAGGTGAGGATCTGCTGGGCCGTCCACCAGTATTCCTCCAGCGTCTCGCCCTTCCAGGCGAAGACGGGGACGCCCTGCGGGTCCTCGACGGTGCCGGTGCCGACCACAACTGCGGCGGCGGCTTCATCCTGGGTGGAGAAGATGTTGCAGGAGGCCCAGCGGACCTCTGCGCCGAGCGCGGTAAGGGTCTCGATCAGCACCGCGGTCTGGACCGTCATGTGCAGGGATCCGGCGATCCGGGCGCCCTTGAGCGGCTGGCTGGCGCCGAACTCCTCGCGCAGGGACATGAGTCCGGGCATCTCGTGCTCGGCGAGGCGGATCTGATGGCGGCCCGCCTCGGCCAGGGAAATGTCCGCAATCTTGTAATCGAAAGTCATGTGAATCCTTTGTTGTGGCCGGTGGCGTTGCGTGTCTGGAGCTGGTTGTAACCAGGTGGTTCTGGGTCTAGGCAGTCATTCGTTGCCGGGTGCTTCCCTGATGGGTGGCCGGGAGATGATTTGGGCGCCCGTTATTCCGCGGCGTGGCGCGGGGCTGTGCCGTGCTGGCCGTCGTCGGGCTGGCCGGCGCCGGGCTGGCCGGCGTCGTGCTGATCAGAGGCGGCCGCCGCGGCAGCGGGCAGGAGCTCCGGCGGCAGCAGCAGCGGGATGCCGTCCTCGATCGTGTACCGCAGCTTGTTCCCGGCTTCATCCGCCGTGGCGGTGACGAGCTCGTCGCCTTCCTGCACCAGGCCGGACCCGGTGACGGGGCATCGCAGGACAGACAACAGTTCGGGACTGAGCTTGGGCATGGTGAACGCTCCCTGATGGGCGCCGCGAAAGGGCGCCGGTGGCTGACGGCTTTTTGCAGTTTCCACCCTACCGCCAGTTGGCGCCTTAGGAAGGTTCGCGCAGGACGCGCAGATGCCCGCGCCTGGTGCCCTCGGCCGGTGCCGGTGCTTCCAGCGCCGGGTGCAGCGTGCGCTGCCCCTTTGCCGGTTCCGCCGCGGCCGGACGGGAGGCGGCCTCGCGGACCGCGTTGGCGAGGGCCAGGAGGTCGTCGGGACCGGGACCGGCCGGGGTTGCCGGCATCGCCAGCCGCATGACTTCCCAGCCGCGCGGAACGGTCAGCGAGTCGGCGTGCTGTTCGCACAAGTCGTAGCAGTGCGGTTCGGCGTACGTCGCGAGCGGGCCCAGGACGGCTGTGGAGTCGGCGTACACGTACGTCAAAGTGGCCACCGCAGAATTGCGGCAGGCAGACCTTGAACAAAGACGAATTGCACCCACGACATCACAGACTACTCCCCCTCGGGCCGGGGGCTGCGCATTGAAACGACCGTGGTCGTGCCGCGGCGGTGCGGCGGCGGATCGCCGCATGGCCTGTATCGCGTAAATCATTCCGCGGGTTTAGAGTCAAGATATGCAGTCATCGCACCACGATTCGGGTTTTACGGTCCGGTTGGCTGACCCCGACGCCGGACGTACAGGCGCCGGCTCCGGCCCCACCGGCGCGCCTGTGGCCGGATCGCCCACCGCTGTCCGGGGAAAAAACTTCCGGCAGCGCCGCAGGAACCGGCACGGCCGGGGTCTTCGTGGCGAGCTCATGCTCCCCACGCTGCCCGGCTACCGGACCCGCTCCGACCGCTTCGATGACTTCGTCCTGGACTCGGCGCAGCGGCTGCACGATATCTGGGGCAAACCCCTCGACGGTGTCCGCTTCGCCGTCGACGAGATCCCTCCCGGCCTGGAGCAGCTCGTGGCGGACCGCACGCCCGCGCCGATGGGCGCCTTCACGGCCGCGACGGCCGAGGACGGACCGGTCATCACGCTGTACCGCCGGGTGGTGGAGCAGGCGTGCGGAACCCGGGACGAGCTCCAGGACCTGGTCCACGACGTCGTCGTGGAATACACGGCTGAGATGCTCGGCGTACCCCCGGAGTCCCTCGACCCGGTCTATCGCCGCCGGTACTAGTACCCCAGCGTGACAGGGACCTGTTGTTGTCCTGCCGCTTCCGGCGCCAGGGCCACCGCGGAAATGTCCTGCCGGCCATCCCGCCCCAGGACCAGCGCCCCGTAGGCTGGGTCCCCGGCGGCGGACACCACATAGCCCACGAGCGGCGAGCCGCCCACGTCCGTGGGGACCTTGATGGACACGGTGGTTCCGCCGGCAATGTCGGCGGTACCGGCGGTCCGGATTTTGCCGTCGGCCGTGATGGGTGTGTAGGTCACTGTCGCCCGGCCTTCGGGTGCACCGAAAACGAGCTGCCGGTCCCCGGTGCGGGGAACCGGAACGATGTGCTGGCTGCCCAGCCGGGCCGAGGCGGCGGAAAACGCAATGTCCGCGGCGTCCCCGGACTGCAGTCCCCGCGTGAGCCGGGCAGTGGCCGCGAACGAGACATCGGAACTTGCCGCGACGGTGTAGGTCCCGGCCGGGACCCCGGCCAGGGAAACTTCCGTGACTGCGCCGGCCTTCGCCGTGACCACGCCGCCGCCGGGCAGCGCCTTCTGGCCGTCGCGTCCATACAACTTGATCTCAACCACGGCATCGGCCGCCCCGGGCACGGTGATTTCCAGGGCCGGTCCCGCATCGGCGAAGCCGGGCTTTGCCGTGAGCGCGGCCAACGCCGCCGGATCCTGGATCTCGAGACCGGCGGCCACCTGGCTGACGGACGGGGCGGTGCCGGGGGTGATGAAGTCGACGCCGCCGGGCGTGAGGCCGCGGAGCACGCTTTGCTGGATGACGGCAGCCACCGGGCCGCCCGTGCTGCGGACCCGCACGCCGAGCCGTTCCTGTCCCGGCGCAAGCCCGGCCAGGACTATGGAGCGGGTGCTGCCAGGCGCCACGAGCAGGCCGCGGCTTCCGGGCGCCGGGATCAAGCCCTCGGAGCCAAAGAGGTCCAGGCTCACCGTCGCCGGTGTGCTGGAGGCATTGGTGAGGTTCAGGACTGCCGACCGGCCGAGGGCCGTGTTGGCGCCGACCAGCCAGAGATCGTTGCCGGGTTGTTGGCAGGCGGCGGCCGCGGAGCCTTGGAGGTCCCCGTCCTCTGCCGTGTAGCTCAGGACGGCGCCGGCTGCTGCCTGGCGGTTGTCCTGGGCATCGGCGCTGAGGACGCTGATGTTGTCCACCTCTCGCTGGGGCACGACGCCGGCGATCAGCACGGGCGTGCGGGCCGCAGCCGCGGAGGCGGTGGGCGCAGCCGCGGCGCCCTTGGCGATTTCGGCGAGGGGGGCACCCTTGAGCGGCGCCAGCCGGCTCCCGGGAATGACGCCCGCGCTTGAGCCGAGCACAGCGGCGCTGACGGAGGTCTTCGCGGTGCCGGATTCCGGACTGAACTGGGGGTCGGTGCCCACGGAGGTGCCCTCAAGCAGCCGGGCCGGGCCCGGGCAGACTCCGACGCTGCTGCCGGCCGGCACCGAGGCCACAGGGGCCTCGAGATGCCGGCTGGCGGGACTCTGGGGGGTCAGCGACGCCGCCGACACGAGGCCTCCGCCCGCGGCAACGAGGGCGACCGCGGAGAGGATACCGCCGATCATGCCGGCCCGCGGCACGCCCCTCTTCCGCAGCGCCGCACCGGCGCCGGACTCGCCAGCGGCCGGGGTTTCCGTCATGGAAGATGCGTCCGTCGGGGTTTCCGGCGCCGGACCGGCGTCGTTTTTGTTTTTGTTGTCGCCCTTAGACATGCTGATGTTCCTTACGCAGGGAGGCTTCGTCCCTGGACAGGCCGGCGTTGGACCGGCGGGCAGGCATGGGCACGGCCAGGAGGACGGTCAGCCCGATCATCACGGCCTGCGCAATTCCGATCAGGACGGCCCAGGGTGCTTCATAACGGATGCTCAACTGGCCGCCCTGGGCGGGCAGCGTGAATGCCTGGGCCCATCCCGACGTCGTTGAGGTCAGGCGGCGGCCGTCCAGCCAGGCGCTCCAGCCCGGATCGGCCCGGTCGGCAAGAACCACCAGGCGGCCCTCGGGGCCGGCCGGGATGGTGCCGGCGGCCGAGACTTCCTCCGCAGGCAGCAGGCCGACGGTCGTGCCGGTGCCGTCCACCACGCGGACCCGGTGTGCGACGTCGGAGGCCTTGCTACCGGGCCGGTCCAGGGGGCTGACCCGCCAGAGCCAGCCTGTACCGGTCTGGCCGACGGCGACAAGACCGGGGACGGCGTCCATGCGGCTGGCCGTCAGCTCGGACGCTGAATCGGCAACCCGGAGCACGACAAATCCGACGCCGAGCCGCTCGAGGTCTTCCCGCGGATCCACGCCTTCGCCGGCCACAATGGTGGCCACGACGTTCCGGAGCGAACCGGCGACGGCGTCGTCGTCGCGGACCGTCTCTTGGCCTGGCGCCCCCATGATGCCGCGGGCCGCGGCGATCGTGGACAGGGCGTCCAGAGTGGTGCCGGCGCCGCGCATAAGTGTTGCGTCGAAGCTTCCGTCCTCGTTGCTGGCAATCAGGAGCGTCTTGGACTGTTCCGGGCCCTCGCCGCGGTCAACCGCCGTGGCCGGCAGGGTGCGGGCCTGGGTTGGCTGGACGAGCCTCGGGGTCCCGAGACCGGCGGGTTCCCCGGCGGCTGGCTGTGCCAGTGACAGGGCAGGTGCCGTGGGCTGCAGCAGGTTTTGCGCGCTCCACAGGGTGAACCCGGCCAGGGGTGCGGCCAGCAGCAGCGTCAGGGCTGCCGCGGCCGTGCCGCGGATCAGGACCTTCCGTGCCAGCCCGGTCTCCGCGGTCCGGTCGGCGGCGTCCAGGAGTCCTTCTGCTGCGATAAGGGCGGACCCCAGGAGGGCGAAGGCGGCCGCCGATACGGCGGGGCCGGGGAACGGCGTGACCAGGACATCGGCGCTGGCGCCGGAGGCGACATGCCCGGCGAGCCAGCCGCCGGCCAGCATCAGGACTGCGACGGCCCACAGGCAGCGTGCCGTCCAGGTGCGGCCTGCCAGCACCATCCGGCGCGGCAGGAACAGCGCGGCGAGGGCCAGAAGCAGCACCGGCAGCCCGAACAGCAAGGCCAACAGCAGTGCCCATGGCAGCCCGGTGGAGCCCGCGGCGGACGCGCCGAAGGCGCTGAGTCCGGTGAGTCCGGCGCCGGCGTCGAAACTCAGAGGCTGGCCCAAGGCCTGCTGCCACAACGGGGCGGCGTCGAAACCGAGCGGCAGGCCCGGGTCGGCCAGGAGCGCCCGCGGCCGGTCCAGGACCGAAAAAGCGAACGGCAGGAACAGGGCCAGGCTTGGCAGGAGCGCCCACCACACCGTGCGGCCGCGGCGGCCCAGAAGCACGCCGCACAGGGCAACGACGCTCAGGCAGGGCACCAGCAGCGACGGCGCCGCCGCGGTGACCACGGCCATGGCGAGGCCCGCAGCGGCCGCGGCCGTCCAGGAGGGCGTGCCGTTGATACCGGGGCGGGCGGCGGGCATGGGCGCGAGCCTGCCTTGGCCGGGCGCCGGGACGGCATGGACGCCGCGGCCTGCCGCCGTCCCGGTCGCCCGGAGCAGCGCCAGGACGAGCACCGGGATCATGACGTGCGCAATCAAGGCGCCCAGCCGGCCCTGGTTGAGGGAAACCTGGAGCGCCGGTGCCGCGGCCCAGACCAGGGCGGCCGCCAGGCGCAGTCTCCTGCGCGCCGTCAGGGCGCCGGCGGCGAACCAGGCGCCCAGCGCGGACAGCGGCATGGCAAGGATCAACAGCCAGCCGACGGCGCCGTTGGCGTCGCCGGCACCGAGCACTCCCAGCATCCACAGGAGGTAGCCGAAGGGGTCGCCGTGGCCCGGAAGGCCCGCTCCGAGGCTGATCCACCAGGTGGAGGCATGGTTCCAGATTTCGGAGAGGCGCAGTGAAACAGGGATCAGCGCGCCGCCGGAAACTGCCGGGGCCCGGAACAGGCTGAGCAGTCCGGTCAGGGAAACCGCCAGGGTCAGGAGTATGGCCAGCACGGCACCGTTGCCCACCCAACCGCGGTCCGGGGTGGCGATGGCGGCGAAGTCGTCGGCGTCCCCGGTAGGCTGCTCTGCCAGCGGATCGGTGCCCGTGGGTCCGTCGCCGTAGTCGTCGGCGCCAAGCGCCTCGATCAGGGAGCGCCGGTGCGCCCAGACCTCCCGGCGCGGGGTCTGCAGCCCTTTCATGACGGAGCGCCGGACCCGGCGGGTGCGGGCGGCGTTGCGCCGTCCGCGGATCACCGCGGCCGGGCGGCCCAGCGCGGCAAAGGTTGCCAGCAGCTGGGAGAACCCGTGCCCAGGGTCCTTGACTGCAATGCTCAGGACAAGTTTGAAGAGGCTCCCCAGAAGCGCGCCGGCGGTGTGCAGCGGGACTTTCCAGCCGGCCGCGTGTTTGAGCCGCAGATGGACCTGTGCCTTGCGTGCGGCGGTCGCGTTGCCCAGGGCGTGGGGACGGTGCGAAACATGGAACATCCTCGCGCTCGGGACCACCACCACGCGGTGCCCGGCGAGGCGGTTGCGCCAGCAGAAGTCGACGTCGTCGCCGCTTCCGGGCAGTGCCGGATCGAAGCCCCGGAGCTCCTCCCAGACGTCGCGGCGGACCAGCATGCCGGCGGAATTGACGGCAAAGGTATCGCTGCGGCCGTCGTACTGGCCCTGGTCGAGCTCGTCGGCGTCGATCAGCGTCAGTCGCTCGGCCCAGCGGCTGGTGGAGAGGCCGACGTCGATCAGCCGCCGCTCGGCATGCCAGTCCAACTGCTTGCAGCCTGCCACCGTGACCGACGGCGCGCGCTCGACCGCGTGGAGGAGTTCGGCGAGGGCCTCAGGTGCCGGTGCGGCGTCGTCGTGCAGCAACCAGATCCACTCGGCGCCCGGCGCGCCGCCGGGTCCGTCCGCAGGCCACGGTGAGAGGTCCTTGAGCCCGGCCATGACGGCTCCGCCCATGCCGGACCTGGGCTGATCGAAGACGGTGACGTTGGCCTTGCCCAATTCCTGTTCGAGGAGGGCAGCGGAGTGGTCGCGGGAGCCGGTGTCGACACCGATCAGGGCGTCGACGGGCCGCGTCTGGGCCGCCAGCGCCGCAAGGGTCCTGGGGAGAAAATCACCGCCGTCGTGGGAGACCACGACGGCGGTGACTCGTACTTCCTGAAGAATTAGACTGCTCGCTTCCTAAGCCGGCGCCGCTCGCGCTCGGAGAGGCCTCCCCAGATCCCGAAACGCTCGTCGTTGGACAAGGCGTATTCGAGGCACTGTGAACGCACGTTGCAGGCGCCGCAGACTTTCTTGGCGTCGCGGGTGGAGCCGCCCTTTTCAGGGAAGAAGGCTTCGGGATCCGTCTGGGCGCACAGGGCATCGGTCTGCCAGCCGAGCTCGCCCTCGTCGTCGAAATCCTGCCGGGACGGCAGTCCGATCCAGACGGGCTGCGCGGGGGAACCGGAACCGGGCGAATAGAGCTCCATCGGCGGGTCGAGGGGATCGGTGTCCTGATCCGGGCCGGCAAGGAGTTCGTCGTGCGCTGCGAGGAAGGCCGTGGCGGCCCCCTGCCGGGAATCCTGGGTGTGTTCGTTATAGCGGTCAACCGCGTCCGGATCGGCCGGATCTACGTACCAGTCACTCGGCACGCCGCGTGACCGGTATTTCGCCGTGGCCTGGCCGGCAACTACGGCATCTTCATGGATACGCTCTGCTAGCCCCATGGCGTCCCCCTCCTGATTTGCAGCCACTGCACGACCCCCTTTGGCACTCGGTTGAGTGCCGGTTTATGCGCAGCGGCTTAGATAACTAATTACACGCGTGTAAGTATCCGGGAGTCAAGCCACGGCGGAGATAATAATCAACTTGATACACAAAGTGCAGGCACGCCACGCCCGGAATTTTTTCGCCTCTTCCGCAAGAACCCGCGGAATAATCAGGGTACTGAGCACTTCTGCGGGTTTTCATTGAGTTTTCGGGAAATTTTTCCCGCCCCCGTGCGAAGGTCGCCGGACGCGGCCATCCCCGACGTGACGGACGTCACGGCGCCTGGGGTCGGATGGGCCGTGGCAAGATGAGGACATGAGCATTCCGGCAATCGAACTGATGACAGCGCTGCGATCGGGCCAGTCCACAGCGCCCCGGCTGACCTGGTACGGGCCCGATTCGGAGCGCGTTGAACTCTCCGGCCGCGTGCTGGACAACTGGGTGGCGAAGACTTCCAACCTGTTGCAGGACGAACTCGACGCCGAACCCGGCATGCGGCTGCGACTGGACCTGCCGGCGCACTGGAAGTCAGTGATCCTCGCCCTGGCGGCCTGGCAGCTCGGCATGGAAGTGGTCTTCGACGACGCGGAGGCGGAGCTGCTGGCCACCGCGGACCCGGGCCCGCGCGCTGCAGCGGGCGGGTTCGACGCCGTCCTGGCGGTGTCCTTGCCGGCGCTGGCGATGCGCTGGACGGGCGAGTTGCCCACCGGCGTCCTCGATTACGCCGCCGAGGTGCGCTCCCACGGCGACATCTTCATGCCCCATGTGGATCCGGAAGCAGAGCGCCTCGCGGTCCGCACCTCGGACGGCACAGTCCACGCGCACGCTGCACTCCTGGACGATTTTGCCGCGGCCCGTGACACGGGCCTGCGGCTGCTCGTTCCGGCGGCCGACGGCCTCGAGACGGTTCTTGCGCAGTCACTGGGAACCTGGAAGGCCGACGGTTCCGTGGTCCTGGTGCACCCCGAGGTCGAGGTGACGGGCAAGCTGCGGGCCGCCGAGCGCATCAGCGGGAACTGAACCTCAGCCACTGTTCCTCAGGCTTTCCCTCAGGCAGGCGGGCCGGGCAGCTCCGGATCCTTGACGGCTTCCCGGACGGCCGTCCTGGAAACGCTGGCACCGGGCTGCGTCTCCTGCGGCGCGTGCGGGTGCCGTTCGATGATCTCGTGGTCGTGCGAGAACTCCGGCTCTTCGTCGAGTTCCTGGTTGAACACGAGGAAGCGGTAGGCAAAGAACCGGACCACGGTCGCGACAAGGATGCCGACCACGCCGGCCAGGAAGAGCATGTTCTTGTCGGTGACACCCATGCCGTACTTCGCGATGGCGGTGAGGCCGGTGGAGATGCCGATGCCGATCCCGTTGATGATGACGAACATCACGAACTCGCGCAGCACGTTGGCCTGCCGGCGGTGCCGGAACGTCCAGAAACGGTTCGCAATCCACGAGAACACCGTGGCCACGCTGGCCCCGAAGAAGCGGGCCTTGGCCTCGCTGTCGGTCATGGGACCGTGCATCAGGTAATACGTCAGTCCGTTGTCAATGACGAACGCGATGCCGCCGACGGCGCCGAACTTGGCCACTTCGCGCCAGAACAGCGAGACCAGCCCGCGCATGCGCTCGTTAAGTGTAGTAATCATGACCCTCCGTGGCCTTTTGGAACTGTCGGCCATTGGGCCAAACGCCCATTTTACCGCCGTTTCCCGGGAGTCCGCCCTCAGTGGCCGTTCAGAAGGCGACCTGCGGACCCGACGCCGGGCGGCGCCGTAGCGGGCACGGAAGGCTCCCTTCGGCACCCTTCCCGCGCTTGCCAATCCCCAAAAGCCGGGTTCCCGTGAGGTTTTCGGTAGGCTGGGACTTGTGACTTTTCCTGTAATCGGTGTTGTTGGCGGCGGCCAGCTTGCCCGAATGATGGCCCCCGCCGCGACCGCCCTGGGCTTTGAACTCCGTGTTCTCGCCGAAGGCGAGGACGTCTCTGCCGTCTCTGCCGTGGCTAACGCCCCGGTTGGCGACTACACGGACCTGGAGCATCTGCTCGAGTTCTCCCGCGGCCTGGATGTTCTGACCTTCGACCACGAACACGTCCCCACGGCGCACTTGCGGTCCCTGATCGGCGCCGGCGTGAACGTCCATCCCGGCCCGGATGCCCTGGTCAACGCCCAGGACAAGCTCGTGATGCGGGCCGCGATCGACCGGCTCGAGCTGCCCAACCCCAAGTGGGCCAGCGTCGCCGATGTCGCGGACCTCGTCGCCTTCGGCGAGCAGACCGGCTGGCCGGTGGTGTTGAAGATGCCCCGCGGCGGTTACGACGGCAAGGGCGTGCGCATGGTGTCCTCGGCCGAGGACGCGGCCGGCTCCGCCGACTGGTTCGAGGCCATGTCCCCCCTCCTGGCCGAAGCCAAGGTGGACTTCAGCCGCGAGCTCTCGGCCATGGTCGCAAGGACGCCGGACGGTGAAACCCGGGCCTGGCCGGTTGTGCACACCATCCAGGTCGACGGGGTGTGCGATGAAGTGATTGCCCCGGCCCTGGACATCCCCCTCGATGTTGCCGCGGCCGCTGAGAACGCCGCGGTCCGGATCGCCAGCGAGCTCGGCGTGACCGGTGTCATGGCCGTCGAACTCTTCGAGACGCCGGGCGTGGGCGCGGGCTTCCTGATCAACGAGCTCGCCATGCGCCCGCACAACACCGGGCACTGGACCCAGGACGGCTCGGTGACAAGCCAGTTCGAGCAGCACCTGCGGGCCATCCTGAACCTGCCGCTGGGCGCCACAGACCTGCTCGGGCCCGTCGTGGTGATGAAGAACTTCCTCGGCGGCGCCAACCAGGACCTCTTTTCCGCCTACCCCGCGGCCCTCGCGAGCGAGCCGGCCGCGAAGGTGCACTGCTACGGCAAGGCCGTCCGGCCCGGCCGGAAGATCGGCCACGTCAACCTGGTCGGGACCTCAGCCGCCGACGTCGACTCCGTGCGGCAGCGGGCCACCACCGTGGCCGACATCATCCGAAACGGCCGGGCACATGCCGGCACAACGCCGGCAACCTCCGAGGAGACCGCATGAGCGCCGCACCCAGCCCCGAAGCCAACACCGCAGGAACCCCCCTGGCCGGCACCCGCGCGGACACCCCGATCGTGGGCCTCGTCATGGGCTCGGATTCGGACTGGCCGGTCATGGAAGCCGCCGCCGAAGCCCTCGCAGAGTTCGGGATCCCGTTCGAGGCCGACGTCGTCTCGGCCCACCGGATGCCCACGGAGATGATCCGCTACGGCCAGAGCGCCCACGAGCGCGGCCTTCGCCTCATCATCGCCGGTGCCGGCGGGGCAGCGCATCTTCCCGGCATGCTCGCCTCGGTCACCCCGCTGCCCGTGATCGGCGTCCCCGTACCCTTGAAGACCCTGGACGGCATGGATTCCCTGTTGTCGATCGTGCAGATGCCGGCCGGTGTTCCGGTCGCCACCGTCTCGATCGGCGGGGCTCGCAACGCCGGACTCCTGGCTGTGCGCATTCTGGCCTCGGGCACGGACGAACTCGCCGTCCAGCTCCGGGCGGACCTTCTGGACTTCGCCCAGGAACTGAACGACGTCGCAACCCGGAAGGGCGCGAGCCTGCGGCACAAGGTCAGCGAAGTGTTCGCCGACGGCAACGTCGCCACGCGGGGCAGCCGTTAGGATTCCCGGCATGAGCAACAGCTACGCCCCCACGCACCGCACTGAGAGCCCTGGGCAGTCCGGGCGGGTGCTGCGCGACCCGGTCCGGCACCCCTCCGGAGCCCCGGCCCCGGTGCTGACCAAACGGGCGTTCGTCCTGATCCTCATGACGCTCCTGGTCCCCGGCAGCGCCCAGATCGTCGCGGGCAAGCGCCGGCTCGGGCGGGCTGCGCTGCGCGTGACCTTCACGGTCTGGGCGCTGGCCTTGATTGCCGTGCTGCTCCTGCTCGTGTCCCGCTCCACGCTGATCAATATCCTCGCCGGCCAGGTGCCCTCGCTCTTGCTGGTGCTCGGCCTCGGGCTGCTGGCCATCGGCTGGGGCGCCTTGTTCCTGAACACCTTGCGGCTGATCCGGCCCGGGCTGCTCGCCCCCAAGATCCGCCCCGCGGTGGTGCTGGCGCTGGTGCTGGCCATGATCCTCAGCAGCGGGTCCCTGGGCTATGCGGCCTACCTGCTCAACGTCAGCCGCGACGCCATCGGCAGCATCTTCTCCGGTTCCGGTCCCACCCTTGAACCTTCCGAGGGCCGCTACAACTTCCTGATGATGGGCGGCGACGCCGGAGCGGACCGCACGGGCCGCCGGCCGGACAGCCTCTCAGTGATCAGCGTCGATGCCAAGACCGGCAACACGGCGATCATCTCGGTGCCCCGCAACCTCCAGAACGCCCAGTTCAGCGCGGACTCCCCGATGCGCCAGGTGTATCCGGAGGGCTACAACTGCGGCGACGAGTGCCTGATCAACGCGATCAACACCGAGGTCACCAACGAACATCAGGACCTCTATCCCGGGGTGGCTGACCCCGGTGCGCAGGCCACTCTCGAAGCGGTGTCCGGAACGCTGGGCATCAAGGTCCAGGCCTACGTGCTGGTGGACATGGACGGTTTTTCCAAGCTGATCGACGCCATGGGCGGCATCCGGATCAAGGCCGGCGGCTGGGTCCCCATCAGCGGACCGATGGTGGATGAGGCCAACGGCATCCACGGCATGCCGGACGGCTGGATTCCGGCAGGCGACCAAACGCTCGACGGCTTCCACGCCCTCTGGTACGGCCGTTCCCGGGAATTCGTGGACGACTACGCCCGCATCCAGCGCCAGCAGTGCGTGCAGCAGGCGATGCTGAAGCAGCTCGACCCCGCAAAGCTGCTGGCCAAGTTTGAGGATATCGCCAAGGCTGGCACCAAGGTGGTCGAATCGAACGTCTCCTCCGGCCAGCTCGGCAGCTTCGTGGACCTGGCCATTAGGGCCAAGGGCCAGGATGTCAGCCGCCTGACCATCGGTCCGCCCGACTTCGACGCTGCTTTCTCCACGTCCCCGGACTTCGACATCATCCACGAGCGGGTGGACAAACTGCTGGCCAGCCCGTCGGCCGGCGCAGCTGATAACACCGTCGTTGACGATACCGTCCTGCAGCCCGGAACGGCGGCGGGGCCGCTCTCTGCCGCCGGTGCCGCGCCGGCCACCGAGCCCCCGCCCTCGCCGTCGGACTTCACGCCGGTGACCACCACGCCGGACGGCGAGCCGATCACCGAAGAGATGCTCAACCAGTTCAAGCGCAATGGCGACGAACAGTCCATCCGCGACCTCGTCGCCACCAACGGCCAGTGCGCGCCGCTCTAACACCGGCCCGCACGCCGGGCACCGCCCGCTGCCCGCGGCGCGGGTGCCCGGGTCAGAGTGACCGCAGCAGTTTGAGCACAGCACAGTGACCACAGAACATTGAGCACAGCATAGTGACCACATTCATTGACGAGACAGGGACCAGGCCATGTACGAACTTGAGAACGTCCTCCGGCCCTATGCCTGGGGCTCCCCGACAGCCATCGCCCAACTGCTGGGCAGGCCCGCTTCCGGCGGTCCCGAAGCGGAGCTCTGGGTCGGCGCCCATCCGGACTCCCCTTCCGTCGCGCTGACGCCGGCGGCCGGGGGTGCCGGTCGGCACGCGCCCGAAACGCGCGACGACGGGCGGCTCGCGCTGGACACCCTGATCGCCGAGGACCCGGAACACAGCCTGGGAAGCGCGAGCGTGGCCGCATTCGGTCCGCGCCTGCCGTTCCTGCTCAAAGTCCTCGCGGCCGAGGCGCCGCTGTCCCTGCAGGTGCACCCGACGCTCGCCCAGGCCCGGGAGGGCTTCGCACGTGAGGAGGCGGCCGGCGTCGACCCTGCCGCCCCGGAACGCAACTACAAGGACGCCTTCCACAAACCCGAAATGATCTTCGCGCTGACACCGTTCGAGGCGCTCTGCGGTTTCCGGCCGGCCGCGGAATCTCGCGCGGTCTTCCTGCACGTGGCGGCGTGCTTCGATCTCGCCGGGCTGGAACTGCCGCCGCTTGTTCCGATGCTGCTCGCAGACCTGGCGCAGCCGGACGAGCCCGCGGCCCTCCGCTCGGCCTTCGAGCGGCTCATCGCCGGCGGCGAGGACGTCTCGCAGGCCACGGCGATGATCGTGGCCGCCCTCGTCTCCGGTGCGCCCATGGGATCGCACGTGGCGGAGCTGACCACGGTGGTGAACCTCAACCATGACTACCCCGGAGACCCGGGCGTCCTGATTTCGCTGCTGCTGAACCGGATCTCGCTGGCGCCGGGTGAGGCTGTCTACCTGCCGGCCGGAAACGTCCATGCCTACCTGCGCGGCCTCGGGATCGAGGTCATGGCGTCCTCGGACAACGTGCTCCGCGGCGGGCTCACGCCGAAATTCGTGGACGTGCCGGAACTGCTCAGAACGGTCGCGTTCGAGGCCGTCGCCGTGCCCATGCTCCCCGCCGAGACCACAATGCTGGGCCAGGAACTCTACCGCCCGCCGTTCCGGGAATTCCAGCTGCAGCGCATTGAACTGGCGCCCGGAGCGGAGCCCGTCCCGCTGGCGCAGTCCGGTGCCGCCGTCGTCATTGTCACCGCCGGCTCCGTCCGCCTCGACTCCCCGAAGGGTGAGCTGCGGCTGGAACGGGGCGCCAGCGCCTTCCTGCCCGCCGCCGAGGCCCCGGTCAACGTCCACGCCGTCTCCGGCGCCACCGGCCCCGCCCTCGCATTTGCCGTCACCACCGCATTGGAAGCCTGACACCATGGATTATTTCCTGCAAAGCCCGCAGTGGGCACAGTTCCAGCGCGCGCTGGGGCGCACGGTCCACGAACAGTCCGGCTCCGGGTGGCGCTTCCTTGCGGTCGAGGAATCCAATCCGGCCGGCAAACTGCTGTACTCCCCCTATGGTCCGGTGGCCGAGTCGCTGGCGGCGTTCGATGCCGCACTGGCGGCCCTGACGGACCTCGCCCGGGCCAGCGGGGCCGTGTTTGTCCGGATTGAGCCGGTCACCGCAGGCTTCACTGCCGCCGAGGCCGACGCCGTACTCCGCAGCCGCGGCCTGCAGCCGGCCCCGGTCAGCCAACAGCCAGAGCTCAGCTGGATTGTGGACCTCGACCGGGATTTCAAGGACGTCCTGGCGGATATGAAGCCCGCGAACCGGAACCTGTTCCGCAACATCCACAAGAAGGGCGTGACATTCCGCTCCAGCCAGGATCCGGCAGAGATCGCCGTTCTCCTGGAGTTCTTGCACATGACGGCCGCCCGCAACGGGTTCAAGCCGCAAAGTGACGAGTACCTGACCCAGGTGGCCGCCTCGCTGATGCCGGCCGGTGCCGCGACGCTGTTCATCGCAGAGCTCGACGGCCACCCCATTGCTGCAGCCCTGGCCTACGACTCGGCCGACACCCGGACCTACGCCCATGCCGCCCTTGATGCCACCCACCGCAAGCTCAGCGCGGGCATCCCCCTGCTCGTCACCCTGATCGAGGACGCCCAGGCGAAGGGCCTCAAGCACGTGGACCTCTGGGGCGTGGCGCCCGCGGATGAGCCCGAGCACAAATGGGCCGGGTTCACGGCGTTCAAGAAGTCGTTCGGCGGCCGCGGGATCGCGTATCCCGGAACATGGGACCTGCCGGTCCGGAAGGTGCGCTACGGCAGCTACCAGCTGGCCCGCAAGGGCGCTCAGCTCGCAAAGAGGCTGCGCGCCCGGTCCCGGGCCCTGGCAAACCGCTAAGGACGCTGCCGGCACAGCGTCCCGGTGGCGGCGTTGGCTGGCGGCGCTAGCTGGCGGCAGTGATCGCGTGCCGCTGGGCGTCGTAGGCGCTGGCCACCATCTGCTCCACGGAGTGCCGCATCTTCCAGTCGAGATCGCGGGCAGCCAGCGTGCCGTCGGCCACGATCCGGTCCGGATCCCCCGCCCGGCGCGGGCCGATTTCCGGTTCGAAGTCGATTCCCGTGACGTTCGCCATCGCCGTCATGATCTGGCGTACGGACAGCCCGTCCCCGGATCCGAGGTTGTACACACGCTCCAGCGACTTGCCCGCCGCGAGGGCCTGGGCGGCGGCCACATGCGAGGTGGCGAGATCGGCCACGTGCACGTAGTCACGCACGCAGGTTCCGTCCGGCGTGTTGTAGTCGATGCCGTTGATGCGCGGCGTCTGGCCCGCGGTGAGAGCCCGCAGCACGATCGGGAAAAGGTTGTGGGGGCTGGTGTCGTAGAGCTCGGGCGAGCCGGAGCCGACCACGTTGAAGTACCGCAGCGAGGTGTGGTTCAGGCCCCGCGCCCGGCCCTGGTCCCGGATCAGCCATTCGCCGATGAGTTTGCTCTCGCCGTAGGGCGATTCCGGGTTGGTGGGCGTGTCCTCGGTGACGACGTCGCCGGTGGGCGTGCCATAGGTGGCCGCGGATGAGGAGAAGACCAGTTTGTCCACGCCGGTGAGTTCCATGGCCTTGAGCAGCTGCGCGGTGCCTGTGACGTTCTGTTCGTACGTCAGCAGCGGCTCCTGGACCGAAACCCCGGCGTACTTGAAACCGGCCAGGTGGATCACGCCGGTCACCGCATGGTGCCGCAGCGTGTGGGCCACGAGGTCGGCGTCGAGGATGCTGCCGTGGATAAACGGCACGTCGGCCGGCACGAACTCGCGGTGCCCGCTGGAGAGGGAGTCAATCACCACCGGCTGGATCCGGGCCCCGCGCAACGCGGAAACCACATGAGAACCGATATATCCTGCACCGCCAGTTACGAGCCACGTCATGGCTCCACCCTATCTAATCCGGTGCCTCCGGCGCCGCACCGCGGCATCAGAACCGCGATTAAGACGGCGAATCCCGGGTCGCGGAGGCGGCCCGGGATTCGCTGTATTCACTGGTGCAGTTCAGTGGTGCAGTTCAGTGGTGCAGTTCAGTGCTGCTGTTCAGGTGCTAGCTCTTGCGGGCGTAGCCTTCCCACTTGCTGGCCTGGTGCTCGCCGTCGACAAAGCGGATGGTGCCGGACTTGGAGCGCATCACGATGGACTGGGTAAGGACCTTGTCCTTGGAGTAGCGGACGCCCTTGAGGAGGTCGCCGTCGGTGATGCCGGTGGCCGCGAAGTAGCAGTTGTCGCTGGAGACGAGGTCGTTGGTCGAGAGCACGCGCTCGAGATCGTGCCCGGCGTCGATCGCCTTCTGCTTCTCGTCGTCGCTCGTGGGCCACAGGCGGCCCTGGATGACGCCGCCGAGGGACTTGATGGCGCAGGCCGCGACGATGCCTTCCGGGGTTCCGCCGATGCCCATGAGGGCGTCGACGCCGGTGCCGGCGCGCGCAGCGGCGATGGCCCCCGCGACGTCGCCGTCCATGATGAACTTCGTGCGGGCGCCGGCTTCGCGGATTTCCTCCACGAGGGGGCGGTGCCGGTCGCGGTCCAGGATCATGACGTTGAGCTGGTTGACCTTGACGCCCTTGGCCTTGGCGATCAGGTGCAGGTTCTGCTTGACCGGCAGGCGCAGGTCAACCATGTCGGCCGCTTCCGGGCCGGTGACGAGCTTTTCCATGTAGAACACGGCGGAGGGGTCGAACATGGAGCCGCGTTCGGCCACGGCCAGGACCGCCAGGGCATTGTTGATGCCGAGGGCGGTCAGCCGGGTTCCGTCGATGGGGTCGACGGCGACGTCGCACTCGGGACCGGTGCCGTCACCGACGTGCTCGCCGTTGAACAGCATCGGGGCTTCGTCCTTCTCGCCCTCACCGATGACCACGACGCCGTTGAAGTGCACGGTCTGCAGGAAGGAGCGCATGGCGTCCACGGCGGCGCCGTCGGCCTTGTTCTTGTCGCCGAAGCCTACCCAGTGACCACCGGCGATCGCCGCGGCCTCGGTGACGCGGACAAGTTCGAGTGCGAGGTTGCGGTCAGGCTCGTCGATCCCGACGGCAAGCGAGGGGGAAAGCGTGGAGTACTTCTGGGACATGGGCGCTGGTGTCACGTGAACCTCTTCTTCGAGTGGCGGTCGTTGAACCCGTACGGCCAGGATCGATCCGTCGCGGTGATTCGTCTGATACTGATCATAGTCGGGGCGGGCGCGCAAGGTCATGGGATGACAGGCGCGTGACGCACTTCACCTCTGGGCGGCCGCTGCGCCGCGAATGTGAGATCGGCCCGGACATGCGCGACTATAGAGGGGTGAGCGAATTGCAGGACACGTCCCCCGCCGCCCCCGGTTCTCCGGCTGGCAGCTCCCCCGCGACAGGCCCGGACACTTCCGGACAGCCACCGGTGAAGCCCGTCATCGCCGCCGCGGCGGCCAAACGCGCCAATGCCTCCGTCATGGGCATGATCATCGCCCTGGTGGTGAGCATCGCCGCGTTCCTGCCGATCGTCCTCATGAACCCCTCCCCCAAGGCCGACGGCTACCGGCCCAACATCAACGTCAGTGCCATCGCACAGAGCGCGGTGGGTGTGGCGGGGTTCACACCCGTGGCGGCCGATACCGGCGACACATTTCGCGCCAACTACGCCCGCTGGCAGTCCGGCGCCGGCAGCGGCGTCCCCACCTGGGAAGTCGGCTATCTGACGCCCAAGGAATCCTTCATTGCCCTGGTGCAGGCCCGCGAGGCCAACCCCACGTGGCTCCTGCAGCAGACCAAGAACGCGCCGGTAACCGGCACCCGTAACGCGGGCGGCCGGGACTGGGAGCTGCGTGACACCGGCAAGGGCGAGAAATCCATGGTGCTGACCGAACGCGGCACCACCGTGATCCTGTCCGGATCCGCGACGCTGGAGGAGTTCTCCGCCCTGGCCGACGCAGTGGTGAAGTCGCTTGAAAGCAATCCGCCTGCCGGGGCACGGTCCAGCACGCCAGGCGCAACAGTTTCCCCTTCGGCCACCCCTTCACCGTAAAGTGGCCACGTGGCTACTTATCTGACTCCCGCGCTCGCCTGGCAACGTCTCCGTGAAGGCAACAAGCGTTTTGTCGCCGGCACGTCATCACACCCCAACCAGGACGCGTCGCGGCGCTCGTCGCTGGTAGAAAACCAGCACCCCTTCGCCGTCATCTTCGGCTGCGCCGACTCCAGGCTCGCCGCCGAAATCATCTTCGACCTGGGCCTCGGGGACGCATTTGTCGTCCGCACCGCCGGCCAGGTGATCGACGATGCCGTGCTCGGCTCGCTGGAATACAGCGTCAGCGAACTGGACGTCCCGCTGATCGTCGTCCTGGGCCACGACAACTGCGGTGCCGTCACCGTGACCAAGGCGGCCGTTGAAACAGGTCAGATGCCGGTCGGATTCATGCGCAGCCTGGTGGAGCGGATCACCCCGTCCGTACTGACCTCGCTGCGTAACAATCAGACCGACATCAACGACATGGTGGTCGAAAACGTCAAGCAGACCTCGCAGAGGCTCGTGGACAGTTCCCGGGTGATTTCGGGCGCCATCGACAGCGGCCGCACTGCCGTGATCGGTCTCGCATACAGCCTTAATGACGGCCGGGCCGACCTCGTCTCCAGCATCGGCCGGCTATAAACCCCGGCGCCCGGCCCTTGCAGGCCGTTCACGGTTTTCGATGGGACTCCCACTCCCAATAAGCTAGCCCCATGACTTCCACAGATGAGTTGAACACCGAAGAGTTCCGCATTGAACACGACACGATGGGCGAAGTCCGCGTTCCCGTGAACGCCCTGTACCGCGCACAGACGCAGCGTGCAGTCGAGAACTTCCCGATCTCGGGCAAGACCCTGGAGCGCGCCCACATCGAAGCCCTGGCCCGGGTGAAGAAGGCTGCCGCCCAGGCGAACGCCGAACTGGGGGTGCTCGACGGCGAGCTCGCCCAGGCGATCGCCGACGCCGCCGACCAGGTTGCGGCCGGCAAGTACGACGGCGACTTCCCGATTGACGTCTTCCAGACCGGGTCCGGCACGTCCTCGAACATGAACACCAACGAGGTCATCGCCGAGCTAGCCTCGCGGGCTCTCAAGTCCGCCGGCAGTGACAAAGTTGTCCACCCGAACGACCACGTCAACGCTTCACAGTCCTCCAACGACGTCTTCCCGACCTCCGTCCACGTTGCCGCCACGTCCGCGCTGATCAATGACCTGATCCCGGCCCTCGGCTACCTGGCCGAGTCGCTGGAGCGCAAGGCTGCCGAATTCAAGGACGTCGTGAAGTCCGGCCGCACGCACCTCATGGACGCCACCCCCGTCACCCTGGGCCAGGAATTTGGCGGCTACGCCGCCCAGGTCCGCTACGGCATCGAGCGCATCAACGCCTCCCTCCCCCGCGTCGCCGAGGTCCCGCTTGGCGGAACCGCTGTGGGCACCGGCATCAACACGCCGGCCGGCTTCCCCGAGCGCGTAATCGAACTGCTGGCGGCCGACACCGGGCTGCCCCTGACCGAGGCCCGCGACCACTTCGAGGCCCAGGCCAACCGGGACGGGCTCATCGAAGCCTCCAGCCAGCTGCGCAATATTGCGATCTCCTTCATGAAGATCAACAACGACCTGCGCTGGATGGGCTCCGGCCCCAACACCGGCCTCGGCGAAATCGCGATCCCGGACCTGCAGCCCGGCTCCTCGATCATGCCCGGCAAGGTCAACCCGGTCATCTGCGAAGCTTCCATCATGGTTTGCGCCCAGGTGATCGGCAACGACACCGCCATCGCGTGGTCCGGCACCAACGGCGCATTCGAACTCAACGTCGGCATCCCGGTCATGGCCGCCAACCTCCTTGAATCCGTGCGCCTGCTGGCCAACACCAGCCGCGTCATGGCCGACAAGATGATCGACGGCATCACCGCTAACGTGGAGCGCGCCCGCTTCCTCGCGGAGGCCTCGCCGTCGATCGTGACCCCGCTGAACAAGTTCATCGGTTACGAGAACGCCGCGAAGATCGCCAAGAAGGCCGTGGCCGAGGGCCTGACCATCCGCGAAACCGTCGTCTCCATGGGCTTCCTCGAGCGCGGCGAACTGACCGAGGAGCAGCTGGACACGGCCCTGGACGTCATGTCCATGACGCGCCCGCCGCACAAGGCCTAGCGGCTCCTGGCGGCGACGCCGCCCTGTTGGGACCATCCGCCGGCCGGCACCCTTCCTGGAAGGGTGCCGGCCGGCGGCATGTCTGCACCCTGGAATCGGGGCGGTTCCCCGCTCGTGCCCGTCCGTCAGCACGGCCATCTTTTGCACTATTTAGTAATAAGTGCAAAAATACACTCCATGGGAAACAGTGCAACTAACACGGGGGGCCTCCGCGAGCGCAAGCGGGCCGCAACACGGGCGAGCATCACCGCCGTCGCGCGTTCCCTGACCGCCGAACGCGGCCTCAGCGGCTACACCGTCGAGGAAGTCTGCGAGCGGGCGGGCATCTCCCGCCGTACCTTCTTCAACTACTTCCCCGCCAAGGAAGACGCGATCCTCGGCCACGTCGACGACGACTTTCCGGAAGGGGTGGTGGCACGGTTCATGGCAGGCGGCGCAGGATCGCCTCCCGGCGAAATATCGGCCTCACTCCTCGACGACCTCGTGCGGCTGTCCCTCGATCTGTCCGAACGGATGAGCGGCTCCGAGGAAGAGACCCGCCAGCTGATCGGCGTGATCAAGAAGGAGCCGCAGCTGATGCTCCGGATCATCGGCGCCACCGAGGAACGCGAGGCAGAGTTCGCCAGGCTGCTCGCGGCCAGGGAAGGCGTCGCTGCCGACCATCCCGTGGTCCGCATGGCCGTTGTCCTCCTGGGCAACGTTGCCCGGAAAACCAGCGCCGATTACTTCTCCGAAGGCAACACCCGCCCTTACAGGGCCATGTTGCTGGAAAACATTGCCGCCGCCCGCACACTCTTCTCCCTGCCGTTCACCATGTCCCCATCCGACACCTCCGGCTCCGAGACCGCTTACTCCGACACTGCCCAGTTCAACCCTTCCGAAGGAGCGCAATGAGCGCCGCCGTCAGCACCAAACCAGCAGCCGAGCCGCTGCTGCTGACCCAGAAACGCATCTGGATCATCTTCTCCGCCCTCATCGCGGGCATGCTGCTCTCCAGCCTTGACCAGACCATCGTGTCCACCGCCATGCCCACGATCGTCGGCAAGCTCGGCGGCGTGGAACACCAGGCCTGGATCACCACGGCCTACCTGCTGGCCACCACCATCGTCATGCCGATCTACGGAAAGTTCGGCGATATCCTGGGGCGCCGGAACCTGTTCCTCGTCGCCATCGGACTCTTCACGCTCGCCTCCGTCGGCTGCGCCCTCGCCACGGACTTCTGGGGCTTCGTGATCTTCCGTGCCGTCCAGGGTCTCGGCGGCGGCGGCCTGATGATTCTGTCCCAGGCCATCATCGCCGACATCGTTCCGGCCAAGGAGCGCGGCAAGTACATGGGCCCGCTGGGTGCCATCTTCGGCCTCTCCGCCGTCGCCGGGCCCCTGCTGGGCGGTTTCTTCGTGGACCACCTGACCTGGGAATGGGCCTTCTACATCAACATCCCGATCGGCATCGCCGCGTTCACCATTGCCTGGTTCACCCTGACGCTGCCCAACAAGAAGGCCGAGAAACGGATCGACATCCTGGGCGTGCTGCTGCTCTCCGCGGCCACCACGTGCCTGATTTTCTTCACCGACTTCGGCGGCAAAAAAGACGAGGGCTGGGATTCGCCGCTGACGTGGGCCTTCGGCGCCGGGCTGGTGCTCGCCGCAACCGCCTTCGTCCTGGTGGAACGCCGGGCCGAGGACCCCATCATTCCGTTGAGCCTGTTCAAGAACCGCATCTTCGTGAACTCCACCGCCATCGGCTTCACCCTGGGCCTGGGCATGTTCGCGGCGATCGCCTTCGTCCCGACCTTCCTGCAGATGTCCTCCGGGACCTCCGCCGCCGAATCCGGCCTGCTGATGCTGCCCATGATGGTAGGGCTCATGGGCATGGCCATCTTCTCCGGCATCCGCATCTCCAAGACCGGCAAGTACAAGCTGTTCCCGGTCCTCGGTGCCACCCTGACCATCGCGGCAATGCTGTGGTTGACCACGCTCACGGCTGCCACCCCCATCTGGGTCATCTGCGTGCAGCTGTTCATCTTCGGCGCCGGCCTGGGCTCGATCATGCAGGTGATTGTCCTCGTGGTGCAGAACTCCGTGCCTGCAGACCAGATCGGCACGGCAACGAGCACCAACAACTACTTCCGTGAGGTCGGCGCATCCCTCGGCGTCGCAGTGTTCGGCTCCATCTTCACCACCCGGCTCTCCGAGTCCCTGACGAACGCCTTCACCGGCGCGGGGGCGTCCGCTGAGCAGGCGTCGCAGTCCACCCGGACGATGGACCCGCAGATGCTCAGCCAACTCCCGGCGCAGCTCAAGGATGCGATCGTCAACGCCTACGCGGACTCGCTGGCCCCGGTCTTCTGGTACCTGCTGCCGTTCCTGGGCATCGCACTGATCCTGGCCCTGACCCTCAAGCAGATCCCGCTCTCGGACACCGCCGGCATGGTGGCCCGCGGAGAAGCAGTCGGCGGAGAGGAAGCCGAGCGGCTCGAGGCGGAACGGGCGGCAGCCCGCCACGGCACCGAAAGCTCGGAGGACCCGAACCGCGACGAGCCGGAAGGGCCCGCCGCGCACAGCAACGCCGACGAGCCCAGCCGCGACGACGCGTTCACCAGCCTGCGCGGCTGACGGTCCGGTTTCGGCCCGCCCGCCGGCGCCCGCCAGCGGGTGCCGGCCAGCGCCAGCCAGGGACGCCGCAATCTTTGGGGGTTGCGGCGCCCCTGCTGCGTGCCGGGCCGGTCAGGGCCGGCAGCCCGGTGTGGGGTCAGCGGCGGTAGTGGACGTCGCCGGCGGGGTCGGCGGCCCGCCGGATCATCTCCAGATGCCCGGGCATGAGCTCCGGGAAGTCCTCCGGATGGAACCATCCGACGTCGAGGGATTCGTCGTCGTTGACCCTGGCCTCTCCCGAGACGAAACGGCAGCGGAACACCAGGGTCAGGAACTGGCACACGTCGCCGTTGGGATAGCGGACCGGACCCACAGCATCCACCGACACCAGCCGTTGCACCGCGGCCACCACGCCGGTCTCTTCGAGGATCTCCCGCAGCAGGCCCGGCGCCGGGTCCTCGCCCGGTTCCAGGATCCCGGTGATCAGGCCCCACTGCCGGTTATCGGCGCGCTGGCCGAGCAGGACCCGGCCGGCGCCGTCGAACACCACTGCCCTGACGCCGGGCAGCCAGAGGGCCTCGTGTCCGATCTTCTCGCGCAGTTTCAGGATGAAATCCGGGGTGGCCATGCCGTGTCGGCCTAACTGGCCGGAATCAGCAGCATGGCGGCCGCCGTGCCGGCCAGCATGAACGGCCCGAAGGGAATGGCCGACTGCAAATTGCCGCGCCGCGCCGCGAGTATTCCGAGGCTCCACAGCCCGCCGAGGACGAACGCGGCAAAGGTCCCGGCCATGACGTGCCCCCAGCCCAGGAATCCCAGGTACATTCCCAGGACGCCTGCGAGCTTCACGTCGCCGAATCCCATTCCCGGCGGATACACCGCGTGCAGGAGGAAGTAGAAGAGCCAGAGGGCCGCCCCGCCGGCGAGGACACGCAGCCCCGGCACACCGAACACTCCGGCGTCCGCCGTGCCGGCAACGTCCTGGCCGCCGGGAAGCAGCTGGCTGGCGGCCGCGCCCAGCAGGAGGACTCCGGCGATCGCATAGGACGGAAACACAATCCTGTCCGGGAGCAGGTGGTGCCGGACATCGATGACGGTGAGCCGGATGGCCATCACAAAGAAATAGGCGCACGCGGCCAGGGCAAGCCAGAAGGCCAGCGGGTTGGCGGCGCCCAGGGTGCCGAGTCGTTCGATCACTCTCGGATGCTACTGGATATTCGTCCGGCCCGGCGGTCCCCGCGCGTAAACTGTGGATATGGCCGCATGGGACAGCAGGAACGGGCGCGGGCCGCTCGCGCCCCGCGGCCCGGCGAATCCGGCTGCGGCCTTCCGGCACCTGTGCCGGTCCTCGCCCTGGAAGTGGCAGTCACTGAGGTTCGAGTACCTGGACCGGCCGCTCACGAGTTCCGCAAGCTCCCCTACGGCCCTGCCCGACGGCCTCATCAGGGCGTGGCTGCGCAGGCCCGGCGCCTTGCGGCTGGAGACCGCCGACGGGCTGGTGATCGCCAGCACCACCGGCATCAACGATTCACGCGGCGGCTTCTATGTCAGTTCCACGAGGAAGACCTGGCTCCTGCCGCCGCATCTGGTCACCCCGGTGTACGACGACGACGGCCTGGTGCGCCGCCGCCCGGAGGCAGCCTACGGCGAGCCGTCCTTCGGGAACGGCCGGTTCGCCGCAGCCCTGGACCCGGTGGAGCTCGCAGGCAACTCCCCTGTCCCGCTGGAGTTCCCCAACGCCAACGCCGTGGAGCTTGGCCCCATCACGGAGGTTGACCACGAGGGCCGGCCCGCCCTGGAAACCACGGTCAGCCCGAACCCCTCGTACCGCCCAGCCGATCCGGCTGCCCCGCTCTGCCGGCCCGGACGCACGCTGCTGAGGATCGACGCCGGCACGGGCGTCTGCGTTGCGAGCCGCTGGCTGGACGAGCCGGGAGCCGGCGACGGGCCGGCCGGCTACGGCCACTGGCTCAGGATCCTGGGCGTGGACGAATACATGCTCGATGACCTGTTCCTCGCCGAATCGATGAACCTCACCGACGTCCGTCGCCACATCAGCTGGGACGTTCCCGCGGAATAGCCGGTCTGTGACTGGCATCCGGCCGCCGGCACCGTTAGGCTTCCTGCGATGACTGGACCTGCCGACTACTGGCCCCCTTTCGGCCTGACCCTGACCACGCCGCACCTGGAGCTGCGCCCCATCCGCGACGAGGAAATTCCGGCCGCGGTCGAGGCCTCCCTGGGCGGCGTTCACGAGCCGGGCCGGAACCCGTTCAGCAACCCCTGGACCGAAGCCCCGCCCAACGAGCTCGGAACCAACATGGCGCAGTGGTACTGGCGGTGCCGCGGCAGCATGAGCCCCCGGGATTGGACCCTGCTGCTCGGCATCTGGCACGACGGCGAGTTCATTGGCTGCCAGGACATCGCGGCCAAGGACTTCGCCACGCGGAAGACGGTCACCACGGGCTCCTGGCTCCGCCAGAGCGCCCAAGGCCGCGGCCTCGGCAAGGAGATGCGGGCCGCCGTCGCCCTCTATGCCTTCGACTGGCTCGGCGCAGAAGTGGCGGAATCCGAGGCCGCCGCCTGGAACCAGCAGTCCCTGGGCGTCTCACGTTCCCTCGGCTACGAGCTCAACGGCGTCACCCGCGCCGTGTGGGGCGGCAAGGCCCAGGAGGTCCAAAACGTCCGCCTCACCCCCGCCACCTTCAAACGCCCGGACTGGCAGCTTCAGGTACAGGGCCACGAAGCAACAGCGAAGTACCTGGGCATCAACGGGTAGTCACAACGGCCCCCAATCGGGCCCGCGGCGACCCGCCGTCGCTTAGACACCTCCCGTCGCTGTGTTGCCGTGGTTGGGTTTGCCGGGCCCGCGGCAACCCGCCGTCGCTTAGACACCTCCCGTCGCTACGCTGCGGTCGCTGGGCGACCTTCGCTTCGCTTTGGTCGGCGATGCGCTCCTTAGCGGGACACCGCAGCCCCGCTAAGGTCACCCTCGCGAGAAGGCAGCCAGCCAACAGCGAAAGAAGTGCCGGGACGCGGTCTTTCGTAGAGGAGCGCATCGCGGCGCATCGGGCCCCGGAGGTCGCCCAGCGACCGCAGCGGGTCCCATGCGACGTGTCTAAGCGACGGCGAAAGGCCGTGGCCCGGCAGCCAACCCCGGCAACCCAACAACGGCGAAGGGCCGTGGCCCGGCAAAACCGGACCACGGCCCCAAACCGGAACGGGCTTAGATCTCTGCCCCCTCCAGCAGCTCCGTCACCAGTGCCGCGATCGGCGAACGCTCCGAGCGGGTGAGCGTGATGTGGCCGAACAGCGGGTGCCCTTTCAGCGTCTCGACGACGGCCGCCACGCCGTCGT
Source organism: Arthrobacter sp. P1_B3 (assembly GCF_056406615.1). NCBI lineage: Bacteria > Bacillati > Actinomycetota > Actinomycetes > Micrococcales > Micrococcaceae > Arthrobacter > Arthrobacter sp. P1_B3. Next base: position 397,626 of record NZ_JBFTZV010000005.1, read on the forward strand.
GCCGTCCGACCCGCAGGTTGTCCCGCTGGGCGACGTCGTGCGTGAGGACAATCTTCGAGTTCTGCCCGATCCGGCTCATCACCGTCAGCAGCACATTCTTCTCCAGCGACTGCGCCTCGTCGACGATCACGAACGCGTCGTGCAGCGAGCGTCCGCGGATGTGGGTCAGCGGCATGACCTCAAGCATGCCCCGGTCCATCACTTCCTCCACGACCTCCTGGCTGACCAGCGCGCCCAGGGTGTCAAAGACGGCCTGCGCCCAGGGGTTCATCTTTTCCGCTTCGGATCCGGGCAGGTAGCCCAGCTCCTGGCCGCCCACCGCGTACAGGGGCCGGAAGACGATCACCTTGCGGTGTTCCCGGCGCTCCAGGACGGCTTCGAGCCCGGCGCACAGGGCCAGCGCGGACTTGCCCGTGCCGGCGCGGCCGCCGAGGGACACGATGCCGACCGACGGGTCCATCAGGAGGTCGATCGCCAGCCGCTGCTCGGCCGAGCGGCCGTGGAGCCCGAAGACGTCGCGGTCGCCCTTGACGAGCCGGACCTGCTTGTCCGCCCCTACCCGCCCGAGGGCCGAGCCGCGGCTGGAAAGCAGGACCAGCCCGGTGTTGGTCGGCATCTCGGCCGCGGCCGGGATGAAAACCGGCTCGTGCCCGTAGAGGGTCGCAACCTCGTCCTCACCCGCGTCCAGCTCCGCGACGCCGGTCCAGCCGGAGTCCTTGACGAGTTCATTGCGGTATTCGTCGGCCAGCAGCCCCATCGCGGAGGCCTTGACGCGCATCGGCAGGTCCTTGGACACCACCGTCACGTCGCGGCCCTCGTTGGCCAGGTTCTTGGCCACCGCGAGGATGCGGCTGTCATTATCCACCCCGCGGAAGCCGGCGGGCAGCACCTCGGCGGAGATGTGGTTCAGCTCCACCATGAGCGTGCCGCCGTCGGGGCCAAGCGGGATGGGACGGTCCAGGCCGCCGTGCTCGAGCCGCAGGTCATCGAGCAGCCGGAGCGCCTTGCGCGCGAAGTAACCCAGCTCCGGGTCGTGGCGCTTTCCTTCGAGCTCGGTGATGACGACAATCGGCAGGATGACCTCATGCTCGGCGAAGCGCAGGAGGGCCCGCGGATCGGAGAGCAGCACGGAGGTGTCGATCACGAAACTGCGGGCCGTGCCCCGGCTCCCTGTTCCTTCCCCGGAAACAGCAAGACCGGCCGCAGCGGAATCTGCTGCACCGGTCTTTGAGGTGGCTCGCTTGGCGCGAGAGGTAGCTTTCTGTCCCTGATCGGAAATGACGTCGGGCAGTTGCTCAGAAATAGCCACATCGACTCCAGCCCCGGGGCAATGCCCGGAATTGTTATTGGTGAGGCGGCTCGGCCTGGAGGCCGGACGCGGCCTCCCATACACCCGGTGCGAAAATCCGCTCCATGTACTGGCCTCCCCGATCGGCCGGCGAATTGCCCGCCGATGGGATTAACGTACGTCTCCGGGAGTGGTTTTGTCCGATTATTTTCCGGCGATTCTTGTTGCTTTCTTGTGAACTCCGCGTGAACGGCTCAGGCGCCGAAGCGGCGCTGCCTGCCGGCGTAATCGCGCAGGGCGCGCAGGAAATCAACCTTGCGGAACGCCGGCCACAAGGCCTCGCAGAAGTAGAACTCACTGTACGCGCTTTGCCACATGAGGAACCCGGACAGCCGCTGTTCCCCGGAGGTCCGGATCACCAGCTCAGGATCCGGCTGGCCCCGAGTGTAGAGGAAGCGGGAGATGTCATCCACGGTGAGATCGTCGGCCAGTTTTCCGATGTCCGCACCCCGGGCGACGGCGTCGTGCAGCAGTTCCCGGACGGCGTCGACAATCTCCCGCCGTCCGCCGTAGCCGACGGCGACATTGACGTGCAGCCTTTCGTGCGCGGGCGTGCGCGCCGTGAGCTTGTTCAACCGCTCGGCGAGATAGTCCGGCAGCAGTTCGGGGGCGCCCATGGCGTGCACCGAAATGTTGGCGTCCTCGTCCAGCCGGTCCAGGGTGTTGGCGATGATACCCATCAGGAGGTCGAGTTCCTCGCCGGAGCGGTTCATGTTGTCCGTGGAGAGCATGTACAAGGTGACCACCTTGATGCCCAACTCCTGGCACCAGCCGAGGAATTCGTGGATCTTGTCCGCGCCGGCCTGGTGTCCCTGGCTTGTGGGGGCGTTGAACTGGCGGGCCCAGCGCCGGTTCCCGTCGACCATGACGCCGACGTGGCGGGGGATCCGCTCCGGGTCGAGGGAGCGCTGCAGTTTGCGCTCGTAAAAGCCGTAGAGGAGCCCGGGCATTTCCATCCGGAGGTTCACCTGGCTTCCTTGAGGTACTTGTTCAGTGCACATCCTAGGCTACCTGCCGGCGGGCCTTGCCGGGTGCAGGTCCGCCACCAGGCAGCCCCGGAGTGTTTGTTACTCGCCGGTAACTTACTAGGGCGTAGGTTATTATTGCGGCATGGAAAGCAACAGTCTTGAGCCCCGGCCGGAGCCTCCGCCGAAACGGGGAACCCCGGTGGACGACGCCGCGGTGAGACTTGCCGAACTGCTGATGATCAAGCCCAAATGGCGAGGCTGGATCCACACCGTGACCGCTCCGCTGGCGCTGGCCGCCGGGCTGGTGCTGGTGATCCTGGCGCCGCCGGACCTGAAGGTCGCCTGCGCCGTCTATGCCGTCACCGGGGTCCTGCTGTTCGGCGTCAGCGCCGTCTATCACCGCGGGAACTGGTCACCGCGCGTGAAGATCGTCCTGAAGCGGCTGGACCACACGAACATCATGCTGGTGATCGCCGGAAGCTACACGCCGCTCGCCTGGGCCCTGCTGGACCGGCAGAAGGCCGAAGTGCTGTTGTGGGTCATCTGGTCCGGTGCCATCCTCGGCGTGCTGTTCCGCCTGCTGTGGACCGACGCCCCGCGGTGGCTCTACGTGCCGATCTACATCGCGCTGGGCTGCGGGTCGCTGTTCTATCTTCCGGACTTCTTCGCCGCCAATGTTGCCTCGGCGGTGCTGATCTGCGTCGGCGGCGTCCTGTACATCACCGGGGCTGTCTTCTATGCGCTGAAGAAACCAAACTTCAGTTACGAGCACTTCGGCTTCCACGAACTCTTCCATGCCCTGACGGTCTTTGCCTTCGCCGCGCACTACATCGCCATTGCCATCGCGGTCCTGGGCTGACTCCGCCGGGCCTTGGGCTCAGGACTGCCACTGGCTCTCGGCACCCCGCGGATTCTCCCCACCTTTGAGGCAGGGACGCCGCGGCTCACCGGCGGTTCGGCCCGACACGCCGGGCGCCGACTTCAAAGGTGGGGAATTTCAGCGTCGAGGGCCGGCTCAGCCGTGCCGCCCTGCCGCGATGAGCTCGGGGAGACGCCGCATGTCTGAAAAGACGGTGGTCCCGGGACCGGCCAGGCGCGCGGCCGGCGTGACACCCCCGGCGTACGCGAAAACGTGCATTCCGGCCGCCCGGGCGGCCTGGACGCCGTAGGCACTGTCCTCGACGACGGCGCAGCGTCCGGGCGCGGTGTTGAGGCTTGCGGCGGCGTGGAGGAACAGGTCCGGGGCCGGTTTGCCGTTGGCGACCTCCGTGGCGCTGTAAATGCGGCCCTGGAAGCGGGGCAGCAGCCCGGTCTTGCCAAGGGTCCGGTGCATCTTGTCGTGGCTGCCGCTGGAGGCCACACAATGCGGCAGGGACAGCCGGTCCAGTGCCTCCTCGATGCCGTCGACCGCTTCGAGGTCGCGCTCAAACGCCTCCTGGTACCAGCGCCCGTAGTCCTGGTCCCAGCCGTCGGCCAGCCGGACACCGAGCTGTTGTTCAACCGCGGCGACAAAGTGCGCCTCGGACTTTCCGACGAACCGTTCCACGATTTCCTCGAGTTCCAGGTCCCAGCCAAGATCTGCCAGCACGCGCTGGTCCACCCGGATGGCGATCACCTCGGAATCAACCAGCACCCCGTCGCAATCGAACACCACCAGCTCAAAACCGTCCGGACCAGTCATGAGGACATCCTAGCCAGCCGCTCGCGCATCTCTTCGACCGAACCCGTCGGTAGGTCACAGACCATGCCACGGCACAGGAACACCTGTGGGCCACCGTCCGGACCCGCGCCGCGGCCCCGCAGCAGCGGCACTGGCCGGGCGGCGCCGTCGTCCTGGACCGCGATCACCAGCCCGGGGCTGGCCGAGAGCAGCAGCTCCCGGTGCAGCGCGGCCCGATCCGGGATGTCCGGCCCGGCGACGGCGGCCTCGACCGGACCGGCGAGGGCGGCCTGGGCGGTCGCGAGCAGCCAGCCGGCAGCGCGGGGCGCCCGGACCGCGAGCGGAGGCAGCAGCAGGGCGAGGATGTTGGCCGCCAGGGTGCGGTGTTCGGAAGAGCCGGACAGGGCCGAGTGGGTCAGCAGGGCACCGGCCAGTGCGGCGGCGCCGCTGGGGGTGGCACTGTCGAACAGCTCCAGACCGTCCCGGCCGCCCTGGGCGGCCGTGACCTGCACCGACTCCCCGGCCGCGTCCCTCAGGCTGCCGTCGGCTGCGAACCGCCCGCAGGCAGCCTCCAGGATGGCCTCGGCCAGCTCATACCAGCGGGTGTGCCCGGTAACCCCATAGAGCGCGAACAGCCCCTCGGCGCAGAAGGCGTAGTCCTCCAGCAAGCCGCCGATTCCGCGCGCCGCCCCGTCGTGGGAAACGCGCATGAGCCTGCCGGGGCCGTCCGCCGGCCGCCAGTGCACGCGTTCAAGGTAGTCCGCGATCCGTTCCGCGGCGTCCACAAGCTCAGGACGGGCCAGGACGGCACCGGCGTCGGCGAGGGCCGCGACGGCGAGCCCGTTCCAGCCGGCCACCACCTTGTCATCCCGGCCGGGCTGGGGCCGTCCGTTGCGCGCCTGCGCCAGCAGCGGCCCCGCCCGCTGCCATAGCGCGGCGTCCCCGCCGGTTACCGCCCGGCCCGGATGCAGCGGCGAACCGTCGGCGCTCACGCTTCCGGGCGTGCGGACGTTCATGAGGGCCGCCACGGCGGCGCCGTCGGCCGGTCCCAGGAGCGCCTTGAGCTCCTCGGGGGTCCACAGGTAGCTGGCCCCCTCGGCGTGCACGCCGTCGACGACCGTATCGGCGTCCAGGGACGACGCCAGGGCCACGACCCCCGCGTCCGGGTCCGTTGCAGGGCCCGTCGCGGGGCCTGTTGCAGGATCAGGCGTCAGCCCGAGGCGGGCCAGGAGCCAGTCGGCGGTGTGCCCGGCGATCCTTGCGGCCTCGGCCGCCGGGTACTCGGGCGTGCCGCCCAGCCGGACCCAGTGGGCATAGACGCGCAGCAACTGGGCGTTGTCGTAGAGCATCTTCTCGAAATGTGGAACGGACCAGTCGCGGGTCACCGAATAGCGGGCGAAGCCGCCGTCGAGCTGGTCGAACAACGCCGAGCGGGACATGGCCGCAAGGGTCCGCCCGGCCATGTCACGGGCCGCGGCGGCGGTGTCCGGGGCCGCGGCTGTCGAGGGCACCGCGGCGTGCCGGATCAGGAATTCGAGCACGGCCGCGGGCGGGAACTTCGGCGCCCCGCCAAAACCGCCATAGGCCTCGTCCTCGGAGCCGGACAGGGAGGCAACGGCAACGCCCAGGAGCGCGGCGTCCAGGGGCTCGGGCGGCCCGTCAAGGCGCAGGGCGGCGGCCGGTTGGGACGCGGCGATGCCGCGCGCCAGGGTGGCTGCGTTGGCCTCGACGGCGCCGCGGCGTTCCGTCCAGGCCTCGCTCACGGCCTCAAGGACCTGCCGGAAGGACGGACGGCCCGGCATGGGCCGGGGCGGGAAGTAGGTCCCGGCATGGAAGGCCCGGCCATCGGGCAGGAGGAAAACGGACATCGGCCAGCCGCCCTCGCCGCTGATCGCCTGCGTGGCGGCCATGTAGACGGCGTCGACGTCGGGGCGCTCCTCGCGGTCCACCTTGATGGAGACGAAGTGGGCGTTCAGGTAGTCGGCGGTGCCTTGGTCCTCGAAGGATTCATGCGCCATGACGTGGCACCAGTGGCAGGCCGCGTAGCCGATTGAGAGGAACACCGGCACGTCCCGGGCGGTCGCTGCGGCGAAGGCCGCGTCACCGAACGGCTGCCAGTGCACTGGGTTGCCAGCGTGCTGGCGCAGGTACGCAGAGGGTTCCGCCGCCAGGGCATTCGAGGCCCCGGACAGCGGGTTGGGGGAACCGCCGTCAGCGGTTTCCGGGTCCCGCATCGCCGTTGACTTCCGGCCGGGAAACCCCGCCGTCGGCGGGCAACGCCGTGCCGTCAGCGCGGAAGGCGGCGCCGTCGGCAGGGAACACGCCGCCCGGGGCCCCTGCTTCCCCGGATGCTTCCTCGGCGGCCGCCCGCTCGGCCTCCACCTGGGCACGGTAGCGGACCCGGCGGATACGCCGCACCATGTCAACGATCAGCAGCGCGGTCAACACCACGATGAAGGCGGTCAGCAGGAAGCCCAGCAGACCCGGGGTGACCTGGTCCTCGGACAGGCCCGGGCGCAGCGACGGCGTTGGGGTCGGCGCCGGGGTTGTTGCCAGAGCGATGAGCAAGGAGTGCACGGTGAAAACCTTCTGTGGAAACTGGTGTCTTTTCTACGGCGCCTTTTCTACCGCGTCTTTTCTACGCGGGATAGAAGAGCCCTTTCGTCTCTATCTTAGCCCGGCGAATAGGTCCGTTTCGGGCAGTTCCGCCGGGATCCTGGACTCGATCAGGGAGTAGTCCTCCCACGGCCAGGCCTTGCGCTGCATGGCCGCGGAGACCGCGAAGAAGAATCCTTCCGGGTCCACCTGGGTGCGGTGGGAGCGGAGCGCGTCGTCGCGGGCTTCGAAGAAATCCCCGCACTCGATCTGGGTGGTGGTGGGGTGCGTCGGCGGCGGCGGGGTGTGCCCCTCGGCGTCCGCTTCCAGCCAGGCGGCCAGCCGCTCCGCATACGGCGACTGCAGGCCGGCCTCTTCCAGCGCAGAGTGGAGGGCGCGGAAGCGGTCCGGGCTGAAGGCACGGTCGTAGTAGAGCTTGCTGGGCTCCCAAGGTTCCCCGATGCCCGGGTACCGGGCGGGATCACCGGCGGCTGCGAAGGCCTCGACGGCCACCCGGTGCGCCATGATGTGGTCCGGGTGCGGGTAGCCGCCGTTCTCGTCGTAGCTGAGGATCACGTGCGGCTTGAAGTCCCGGACCAGCCGGATCAGCGGCGCGGTCGCCCGCTCCAGCGGCTGCAGGGCGAAGCACCCGGGCGGCAGGGCCGGCAGGGGGTCGCCCTCCGGCAGCCCGGAATCGACGAATCCGAGCCAGCGCTGCCGGACGCCGAGGACCTCCGCGGCGGCGTCCATCTCGAGCCGGCGCGCCCCGGCCATGTCGCGTTTGGGGTGCGGCTGTCCCTCCATCGTGGGGTTCTGGATGTCGCCGCGGGAGCCGTCGGTGCATGTGGCCACCATGACGTCCACACCGGCGGCGGCGTACATCGCCATCGTGGCGGCACCCTTGCTGGATTCGTCGTCGGGATGAGCATGGACCGCCAGCAGGCGAAGCGGTGCTGACGGGCTGGGGGATGCTGTCATCGTGGGACGGCTCCTCTTTCTGCTGTTCTGCTCTGTTGGAGTGCGGCTTGATCTGTACGGCCAGCCGCCACGGAAAAATCCCGGTCCGATCCACACTAAACTGGACTGGTGACTTCCGAGGATCAGCCTGCCGCGCCGGCACCTACCAGCCTAGCCAATCGATACGGCGGCCAAAAGCGCGCGCTGACCCGCAAGGCCAAACGCAACATCCTGATCGCCGCCCTTGCCGTGGGCGTCGCTTTCCTGGCCTGGGTATCGACGTCGGCCGCCACCGACAGTGTCAGCTTCAAGGATGTCGGCTACAGCACCCCCGACGCCACGCTGACGGAAATCGACTTCCAGGTCACCAAGGACCCCGCTGCGGATGCGAAATGCGCCGTCAAGGCCATGGACTCCAAGTTCGCGATCGTCGGCTGGAAGGTCGTGGACATCGGGCCGAACGCGGCGGACGTCGGCACCGACGGCGGTCGCACCACCGCCCACCGAACCCAATTGCGCACGGAATCCCAGGCGGTCTCCGGTGTCGTGGACAGCTGCTGGATTCCCGACGCCGGGAAGTAGACCGCGGCAAGCGCCGGCCGCACGTAGACTGAAGCCGGCTGAAGCGGCCTGTAACACGGTGTGACCCACGCCGCTGTGCTCTTTGGTTTATCCACAGCATTGACTACAATGGATCAATACCTTTCCCCCGCTGAGCTGGTTACTGCGTCATAAAAGTGGCCACCGTGGCGGGGTCTTTGCTTGTATGACCACCCAAAGGAGAAGTCCGTGTCTACCACCAACAGCGCAACTGCGGCTTGGCTTACCCAGGAAGCTTTTGACCGCCTGAAGGCAGAGCTGGACAACCTTTCCGGCCCCGGCCGGGCAGAAATCGTCCAGAAGATCGAAGCTGCGCGCCAGGAGGGCGACCTCAAGGAGAACGGCGGCTACCACGCTGCCAAGGAGGAGCAGGGCAAGATCGAGGCCCGCATCCGCCAGCTCACGGCCCTTCTCCGGGACGCCCACGTCGGCGAGGCACCGGCCGACGACGGCATCGTCGAGCCCGGCATGATCGTCGTGGCCAAGATCGCAGGCGACGAGGAAACCTTCCTCCTCGGCTCCCGCGAGATCGCCGGCGACTCGGACCTGGATGTCTTCAGCGAGAAGTCCCCCCTCGGCGCGGCCATCGTCGGCCACAAGGAGGGCGACAAGCTCAGCTACACCGCCCCGAACGGCAAGGACATCACGGTGGAGATCATGTCCGCCAAGCCGTACGCCGGCTGACACCGCAACACGTTCCGTCCGTGACGGAACACTTTCACGAAACAGCGACGCCGGTCTTCCCTTCGCGGGGCGGCCGGCGTCGTGTTTTCCGCCTGTTTTGGCGGGTCAGCCTGGCGCGACAGCCTGGCGCGAGGGTGCAGGGTCTCCCCGGGTTGTCAGCGTCCGGCGGGCAGCGCCCCCGGGCGCCGGGTGCTCAGCAGCAGTGCGGCCGCGACGCCGCCGATCGCGCCGCCCAGGTGGGCCTGCCACGAGATAAAACTGGCCACGGTGGGCAGGACGCCGAACAGGATGCCGCCGTAGGCCATGAACAGCACCACGGACAGCACGATCTGCCACCAGTTCCGGTTGATGAAGCCGCGGACCAGGAGGAACGCGAAGAGTCCGAACACCAGGCCGGAGGCACCGACCGTGATGCTGGCGCCGCCGATGAGCCACACCGCGAGCCCGGACGCCAGCCAGCTGGCGGCCAGGGCGGTGATGAACACCCGCCGCCCGGAGAGGAACACGAGGAACCCGAAGATGATGAGCGGGAGCGTGTTGGACATCAGGTGGGCAAGGCTGGAGTGCAGCAGCGGAAACGTCAGGATGTCCAGGAACCCGTCCAGGCTGCGCGGCCGCAGCCCGAACGTGCGGTTCAGGGAGTGGAACAGCGCGGTGTTGACGATCTCGATCAGGTAGAGCAGCACCACGAAGGAACCGACCACCAGCAGACCCCGGCGGGCCCGTGCCGCGGCATTGTCCCCCACTCCCGGCGGCCGTCCCGGGGACCCGTCCGTCACCATGGCCCCTAGTGCACCACGATCGGCTGGAAACCCTCGGCACGCAGCGCCGCAAGGACCTGGCTGCAGTGCTCGTGGCCCTTGGTTTCCAGGTTGACGGTGATGGAGACGTCGCCCATGCTGATGGAGCCGCCCACCCGCGTGTGGTCCAGGCCCGTGACGTTGGCGTCGTTTTCGGCGATGATGCGGGCGATTGTGGCCAGCGAGCCCGGACGGTCGTCCAGCATCATCCGCACGGTCATGTACCGGCCGGCGGCGGAGAGGCCGCGCTGGATGACCTTGAGCATCAGCATGGGATCGATGTTGCCGCCTGAGAGAACCACCGCAACGGTTCCGGGGTTTTCGATCTTGCCTTCCATGAGCGCCGCGACGCCGACGGCCCCGGCGGGTTCCACCACCATCTTGGCGCGTTCCAGCAGGAAGATCAGCGCCCTGGCCAGGGCGTCTTCGCTGACCGTGACGACGTCGTCGACGAGCTCGCGGATGATGCTGAACGGCAGCTGGCCCGGCCGGCCCACGGCGATGCCGTCCGCCATGGTGGAGACCTTCTTGAGCGGGACGAGGGCGTCGGCGGCGAGCGAGGGCGGGTAGGCGGCAGCGTTCTCGGCCTGGACGCCGATGATGCGGATGTCACGGCCAAGTTCCTTGGCGCGTGCCTTCACGGCAACGGCAACGCCTGCGAGGAGGCCGCCGCCGCCGACGCCCATGAGGATGGTATCGACGTCGGGGACCTGTTCGAGGATTTCCAGCCCCACCGTCCCCTGGCCGGCGACGACGTCGACGTCGTCGAACGGGTGGACAAAGACGGCGCCGCTTTCGTCGGCGTAGCGCTTGGCTTCGGCCAGCGCCTCGTCCACGTTGTGGCCGTGCAGCACCACCTCGGCGCCGTGGCTACGGGTGGCGGCAAGCTTGGGCAGTGCGACGCCGAGCGGCATGTAGATCCGGGCCTTGATGCCGAGGCTCTTGGCTGCGACAGCCACGCCTTGGGCGTGGTTTCCGGCGGAAGCCGCCACGACGCCGCGCTTCTTTTCGGCGTCGGAGAGCTTGGCCATCCGCACATAGGCGCCGCGGACCTTGAAGGAGCCGGCGCGCTGCAGGTTTTCGCATTTGAGGAAGACCTCGCCGCCCACCGTGCTGCCGAGGGCCCGCGATGATTCCACGGGCGTCCGCGTAATAATCCCGTCGAGCAGCTTCTGCGCCTCCAGGACAGCGTCCAGCGTGACGGGCAGGCTCTCAAGGGTATTCACGAACTGTTCTCCTTCTTCGGATCAGGCGCTGGTGCCCCGTCCGGCATCGCTGCCTGGAGCACCGCTGTTGGGTGCGGCGCCCTCGCGGCCGGGGGTTCCGCCCGGCAGGTGGACGTCTGTGAAGGTGGCGTCTGCGCCGGGTTCGAGGGCAGGGCTGCCCTCTGGTCCCGCGGTTGCCAGCACTTCATCATGTTCCCACGTTCTGCCCGCGATGTAGCGAATCGACGAGTTTGCTACGGCGAGGATCGGAACGGAGAACAGTGCGCCGGGGATCCCGGCGAGGTAGGAGCCCGCCGCGACGGACAGGATCACGGCCACGGGGTGGAGGGAGACGGCCTTGCCCATGACGAGCGGCTGCAGGATGTGGCTTTCGAGCTGCTGGACGCCGAGCACGATCGCCAGCATGATCAGGGCGTTGACGGGCCCGTTGGCGACCAGTGCCAGCAATACGGCGATGGCGCCCGTGACCAGCGCACCGACCACCGGAATGAAGGAACCGAGGAAGACCAGCACGCTCAGCGGCAGCGCGAGCGGCACGCCAATGATGGCGGCGCCGACGCCGATTCCCACGGCGTCCACGAACGCGACGAACATTTGGATGCGGGCGTAACTGACCATGGAAGTCCAGCCGCGGCGGCCCGCACCGTCCGTGGCGCGGCGCGCCTTCCGGGGCATGAGGCTGACGAGGAAGGCCCAGATCCTGTCGCCTTCGAGCAGGAAGAAGATCAGGATGAACAGCGCCAGGACCAGGCCGGCGGCGAAGTGCCCGGCCGTACTCCCGAACGTCAGGGCCCCGCTGAGAATGCTGCTGCTGTTGTTCTGCAGCGCGGCGGTGGCGTCTTCGATGTACTTGTCGATCTGTGCGGCCGTCAGGTGGAGCGGGCCCTCGGACAGCCAGGTCTGGACCTGCTGCACGCCCGTGAGCGCCTGGGACCACAGCTCACCAAAGCCCTGCATGAGCTGGCGCCCCACCAGGGTCAGGGCACCGACGATGATGCCGATGAAGCCGAGCACCGTGATGGCGACGGCGAGCCCCTTGGGCACGCTGCGTTTGGCCATCCAGCGCACTGCGGGGCTGAGCAGCCCTGACAGGAGGGCGGCCACCATGACGGGGATGATGAGGAAGCTGACGTGGCTCAGCATCCAGACCAGGCCCCCGACCACCAGCAGGATCAGCCCGGCGCGCCACGCCCAGGCGGCGGCGATCCGCACACCGTAGGGAATGTCCTGGTCGATCTCGCGGTCGGTCCGGGGCCGGGCCCCGGCACGCGCCCCCGTCCCGGCCGCGGAAGGGGAAGGGCTTGTGGCGGGTACGGCGTCCTCAGCTGGCGTCATAGCCCCATGATTCCGCAGCGGCCGGTTAATAGGAAACCAGCAACCGGCTGGTGGGGCCGGGCCGCGGGGCCGGTTCCCCCGGCCGCCCGGTCAGCCCCTGGGGTCAGCCCCTGCCGTCAGCGAGGCCGAGATGCCCCAGGTCATGGAGAACTGCTCCCCCGGCGCAAGCCAGCGCAGGCCCTCGCCGCTGTTGAACGCGTTGGCGGGCCCGGTCATCGGCTCCATCGCGACCGCCTTCGACCGGCCCGGAAATTCGGTCGTCACGAAGACATGGACGTAACCGCAGCTGGCGTCCTGCCATAGGCTTACGGTCCGCCCGTCCGGGGAGCTCAGCGTGTGCCGGGCGATGCCGCCGTCGAAGTCCAGGTCCGTATAGGCCGAATCGAGGTCCAGCGTCCCCACCGGCCGGCCGCCGCGCAGATCGAAGTCGCCGCTGACCGGCTCGGTGCTGCGCGGGATGAGGCGGTCATCGGCGACCAGCCGGGTCCGGGCGTCCACGCTCACGGTGAGGTCCTCGCTGGGCACATCGCCCAGCCGCAGGTACGGGTGCGCGCCAAGCACGAACGGCGCTGCGTCCTGGGAGTCGTTGATAAGGGTTTGGCGCACTACCAGCCCCAGGTCCTCCGCCAGTTCGTAGCGGACCCGGTGCCTGAGCAGGAACGGGTAGCCGTGCTGCGGGAAGACCGCCGCTTCCAGGGTGACGGAGAACTCGTCCTCGTCCACGAGGTCGTAGGAGGAGTTCCGCAGCAACCCGTGGCTGGCGTTGTTGCGGGAGGCCTCGGTGATGTCCAGCTGCAGCTTCTTGCCGTTGAGGTACCAGACACCGTCTTCCACCCGGTTGGCCCACGGTGCCAGGGTGATTCCGGTGGCGCCGGGCGGAATGTCGGCATCGCCATAGCTCTCCGTCAGGGCAGTGCCGCCGCGGCTGTAGAGCCGCAGGCCGGCGGCGAGTTCGGTGACGACGGCCAGGGCGTCGCCGCGCCGGAGCTCGTATTGCCGCCCGGTGGCGTACCGCCGCATGGTTTCATCGGGGCCGGAGGCCAAGGGGGTCGCTGAGAGATCCATGATGACCACCGTACAGACCCGCCCGGCAACCCGTATACCTTGGTTCCATGACTTCCAGCAGCGCAGGCGCCAGGCCATGAATCCTCCCCTGGACAGCAGCGGGCTCGCCGCCCGGTTTGAGGCGGTCTTCGGCGCCCGGCCCGACGGCGTGTGGCGGGCACCGGGACGGGTCAACCTCATTGGTGAGCACACCGATTACAACGAGGGCTTCGTCCTGCCGTTTGCCATCGACCGGGCGGCCCGGGTGGCCGTCAGGGTCCGGCCGGATTCCACAGTGCGGTTGCTCTCCACGTTTGGGAACCAGGGGCTGACCACCGCGGACACCGGTTCGCTGGCCCGCGCCAGCGCCAGGGGCTGGACAAAGTACCCGCTGGGGGTCATCTGGGCCCTGCAGCAGCAGGGCCTGCCGGTTCCCGGCGTGGACCTGCTCCTGGATTCCGATGTCCCCCGCGGCGCCGGCCTGTCCTCCTCCCACGCCATTGAATGCGCCGTGATTTCGGCGCTGAATGAGCTCATGGCCGCGGGCCTCTCCGCGCAGGACATGGTCCTGGCCACCCAGCGGGCGGAAAACGACTTCGTCGGCGCGCCCACCGGCATCATGGACCAGTCCGCCTCGCTGCGGGCCACGGCCGGCCACGCCGTCTTCCTCGACTGCCGGGACCAGAGTGTCCGGCTGGTGCCGTTCGACGCCGACGCCGCGGGGCTGGTGCTGCTGGTCATCGACACCCGGGTTTCCCATTCCCACGCCGACGGCGGGTACGCGGCCCGGCGGGAATCGTGCGAACTCGCCGCCGAGGTCCTGGGCGTGCCGGCGCTGCGCGACGTCGGGTTCGAGGACCTCGAGGAGGCCAGCGGGCTCCTGGACCCGGAGACGTTCCGCCGCCTCCGGCATGTGGTCACCGAAAACGACCGCGTCCTGCAGACGGTGGAGCTGCTGGACACCGAGGGCCCGGCCGCCATTGGCCCCCTGCTGGACGCGTCCCATGCCTCGATGCGCGATGACTTCGAGATCTCCTGCGCCGAGCTGGACCTTGCCGTGGACGCGGCGCGGTCCGCCGGCGCGATCGGGGCCCGCATGACTGGCGGCGGCTTCGGCGGTTCCGCGATCGCACTGACCCCGGCGGGATCGGCGCAGCAGGTGCGTGCCGCCGTCGAACGGGCCTTCGCCCGGGCCGGGTACGCGGCGCCGGAGGTCTTCAGCGTCAGCCCTGCGGCCGGGGCCATGCGGCTGGCATAGGCGGGGCGTAGTCTGGGCGCATGCCAGAAGCTGTCATCGTTTCCACTGCCCGAAGCCCGATCGGGCGCGCGTTCAAGGGGTCCCTGAAAGACGAGCGGCCTGACGATCTCGCCGCCGCCATGGTCACGGCGGCCCTCGCCGGGATTCCGGCGTTCGATGCCGCCGCCGGGCCGGGCCGTGGCCTGGACGACATCTATCTGGGGTGCGCCGAGCCGAGCGGCGAGGCCGGCTCCAACATGGCCCGCGTGGTCAGCATCCTGGCCGGGCTGGACAACGTTCCGGCCGCCACCATCAACCGTTTTTGTGCCTCCAGCCTGCAGACGCTCCGGATGGCATTCCACGCCGTCAAAGCCGGCGAAGGCCAGGCGTTCGTGGCCGCCGGCGTGGAGGCGGTGTCCCGCTACCGGGAATGGGCCGGTGCCGGCGAGACCGACGCGAGCACGCACAACCCGCGATTCGAGGCGGCCCGCAAACGCACCGAGGCCCGCGCGGGCTCCAACACTCCGTGGACCGACCCGCGCCTGGGCGGCCGGATGCCGGACGTGTACATCGCCATGGGCCAGACGGCGGAGAACGTCGCCACAAGCTACGGCATCACCCGCCAGGAGCAGGACGCCTGGGCGGTGCTCAGCCAGAACCGGGCCGAGGCGGCCATCGCCTCCGGGTTCTACGCCCGAGAAATCACCCCCTACACCCGCGCCGACGGCACAGTGATCGACCGCGACGATTCGCCGCGTCCCGGCGTCACCGCGGAGGCCGTGGGTGCGCTGCAGCCGGTCTTCCGCAGCGGCGGCACCGTGACGGCCGGGAACGCGTGTCCGCTCAATGACGGGGCCGCCGCCGTCGTGGTCATGAGTGACGCGCGCGCCCGCGAGCTGGGCCTCGAGCCGCTGGCCCGGATCGTCTCCACCGGTGTCAGCGCCCTGTCCCCGGAGCTGATGGGCATGGGCCCGGTGGAAGCGACCCGCCGGGCGCTGACAATCGCCGGGCTGACCATCCGCGAGATCGACCTCGTGGAGCTCAACGAAGCGTTCGCGGTCCAGGTGGTGGCCAGCGCGCGGGAGCTCGCCATCGATCCGGAGAAGCTCAACGTCCACGGCGGCGCCATCGCCCTCGGCCACCCCTTCGGGATGACCGGGGCCCGCATGACCACCACGCTGCTCAACGGACTCCGCACCCGCGACGCCTCCCTCGGCCTGGCCACGCTGTGCGTCGGCGGCGGCCAGGGCATGGCGGTTGTGCTGGAGCGGCTCAGCTGACGGTGGGCAACTGACGCATTGCAGTTGACGCATTGCAGCTGGCTGCCGCAAACGCGAGGAGCCCCGCCGTTAGGCGGGGCTCCTCGTTAGGAAACGGTGTTCAGGGACGACGGCGGTTACTCGTCACCGCGGAGGATGGCCAGCAGTCGGATGATCTCGACGTAGAGCCAGACCAGCGTGACCGTGAGGCCGAAGGCGGCGGTCCAGGAGAAGCGCTGCGGGGCTCCGGCGCTGATGGCCGCCTCGATGGATGTGAAGTCCATGATCAGGGAGAAGGCGGCCAGGCCGATCGCCAGGACGCCGATGAAGACGCCGAGCGGGATGCCCATGATCTCCATGCTGGTGCTCAGGCCAAACGGCGTGGTCACGGCCCCGGTCATCATCATGAACATGTTGACCAGCGCGAACACTGCATAGCCGATCAGGGCAATCATGAAGAACCGCATGAGCTTGGGCGTCGCCCGGACCTTGCCGCTCTTGAACAGCACCAACGTCACGGCGAAGACGGAAAGCGTCCCGACGACGGCCTGGATGCCGACGCCCGGGAACAGGTTGTCAAGGATGCGGGTCAGGCCGCCGAGGAAGAATCCTTCGAGCAGGGCGTAGGCAAGGATCAGCCCGGGGGACGGCTGCTTCTTGAAGGTGTTGACCATTGCGAGGGCGAAGCCACCGAGGGCTCCGAGGATCATCAGCATGGATCCGGTGCCCTGCGGGACGGCGAGGGCCACTGCGGCGCCGACCACCAGGATCCCGAGGCACCCGGCAGTCTTCATGATGACGTCGTCGTACGTCATCTTGCCGATGTCAGCCGGGCCGGCCGCCGGGCGGTTGTACAGGTCCTGGAGCTGTTCCTGGGTCATGCCCTGCTGCGCAGAATTCCACCCGCCCTGGCCCGGGGCCTGACCGTAGGGGTTCTGGCCGTAGGGGGCCTGACCGTAGGGGGCCTGACCGTAGGGGTTTTGGCCATAGGGGTTCTGGCCATACGGGGCCTGCGGGGCAGGCGGTGCCTGGGTGGCTTCGCGGAAATTCTTTCCGCTGAAGATCGGGTTTCCGCCAGATGCCATTGCGGGTGTCCTCCAAAATAAGGGGGTGGGTGATGTTCCGGTGCGATGCGGACTATACGAAAGGGAGTTTTATATAGTCACGCTACCAATTCCCACGGCCGGCGGGGAGGGATAGTTCCCTCAGGGAGCCGCCGCAACCGAACCGTGACCTAAACCAGCGGGATATTCAGGCCCAGGAAGCCCGCATGGACGCCGGCCGTTTTGGGCGTGCCGGGCGCCCGGTGCGCCGCGCACCGGTTCCGGCTGCCAGCACGGCGGATTGTCCGTCGTCGCGGAAATCGTCGAGCCGCTTCGACGGATCCCCCTTCGGCTCCGGGAGCGGGCCGGGAACCGGCGCCGGCGTTCCCGTGCCGCTGTTGACAATGACGTCGTCGATGTAGATGTCGGCCATTTGCTGATCGTGTTCGGAGCCAAGCTGGACCGTGTCGAGTGTCGTCGCGGAAATGCTGACTGTGCCCGCGTAGACGGAACGCCCGTCCCACCAGATTTGGACGGTGGTCCCGGGACCGTTGGGGACCACGTGCATGACCAGCCGGTGCCAGGAGTCAGTGGGGACATCCCGCCGCAAAGTCGTGTAGGCGAACCCCGCGGGTGATGACGTGCGGAGCACCAGTTCATGGGAGATGTTCTGCCGGAAAACGTCCAGGACGCGGACTCCGCCGGAAAAGAACCGGAAGTAGGGAACATTGTTCCCTGCCATTCCCTCAGCGGCGATATTGAACCATCCGTCCGCATACGCCTCGGTGTTTCCGGGGGTCAGGCCCACGGTCAGCCTGGCGATGGAGCCGGGCCCTGCGGTGGTGTGCAGGCGGGCGGCACAATTACCGGAGTGCGACAGCCCGGTGGACACCGAGGCATTTCCCGTCCCGGCCGTGGAGACGCCGAATCCGTCCAAGGTGCCAGCTTCAAAGGTGGAGGCCGCCGCCATGATCCCCGGATAGGGGTCGGTGAGTGCATCTGTCGAGGGCACGCAGGCCTGCGCCCCGGCGGGCTCGGGGCCGAGGCTGAGCGCCGGAAGGCCCAGGATCGCCAGCACAAGCGAACCTGCGAGGCACAGCTTCACCACCCGGTTCATCAGTCGGCCCTCCAAGATCGGTTCAGGCGCTCTTCGCACGATAACGCCGGAGGACTTGGAAAAAGCTTGGATTTGCTGGTTCCCCACGCCGGAGCGGAGGTGCCCGGCGGACAGCACCGGCACCGGGTTGGCCGGGCAAACCGGGGACCGGACCGGCCACTGTTTAGGCATACTCGGAATCAACAAAAGTTTTCTTTAGCGGGGCTACAGCGAGGTACTCCCGCGACTACACGGTTGTTACCCGATCGCGACGTTCTGCCTGCTCGCAGCGGCATTCTTTGCCTCGCCCGGGCTGTAGCATAGGCCACACAGGGTGACGGACATCACAACAATGGATCGTATTGCGAGACGCTCGTCCCCTGACCGTTCGCAACGGTTGCAAAGGCGCAACCCACAGCACCCCCATGTGGAGGTTTTCAATTTGAGAAGCACAACGAGCGGCCTGTCGCAGAGACGGCGCGGCAGACTATTGAGGGCTGTGGGGGCAGTATTTGCAGCCACGGCTGCGCTACTGCTCATCGTGGCCCCGGCGTCCAGCGCCACGACCCCCTCGCCGACACCATCCCCGTCGGCCACCCAGTTCACCAACAGCATCAGCGGCTTCCTGCGCGGCGACGACCGCGCACCGATCCCCGGGGTAACCATCACCGCCACGAGTGGCGATTTCACGGGAACCACGAAATCGGGACCCAACGGCGCCTGGACTATTGGCGTCCCCACCCAGGGGACCTACCAGGTCGAACTCGACGAGTCCACGCTGCCGGAGGGCATCAAACTGGCCGAGGGCCAGGAGAACCCCCGCAACGTCACCTTCAGCCAGACCTCAAACCTCTCGGTAATCTTCACCTTTGGCAAGGGCATTGTCGTGGAGCAGCAGAACTTCATGCAAAACCTGCTCAACCGGCTGGTGGCAGGGCTGAGCTTCGGCCTGTTGCTCGCCCTCGCGTCCGTGGGCCTGTCCCTAATCTTCGGCACCACCGGCCTGACGAACTTCGCCCACGGAGAAATGGTCACCCTCGGCGCGGTACTGGTGTTCGCCTTCAACCAGATGCACCTGCCGTTCTGGCTGGCCGTCGTCCTGGCCGTCGTCGGCGGCGGATTGTTCGGCTACGTCCAGGACGCGGGCCTGTGGAAGCCGCTGCGGCGCCGCGGAACCGGGCTTGTTCCGATGATGATCGTCAGCATCGGCCTCGCCCTGTCCGTGCGCTACATCATCCAGTTCTATTTCGGCGGCGCCACCCAGCAACTGCCGTTCGCCCAGAGCGTGGAAATCCTGATCGGCCCGATCTCCATCTCCCCCAACAACCTCTTGTCCCTCCTCGTCAGCGCCGTCGTGATCGCCGCCCTCGGCGTCGTCCTGCTCAAGACCCGCCTCGGCAAGGCCACCCGCGCGGTGGCCGACAACCCGGCGCTGGCCGCAGCCTCCGGCATCGACGTCGACTCCGTCATCCGGATCGTCTGGGTGGTCGGCGGCATGCTCGCCGCCCTCGGCGGCATCCTCTGGGCCTACTACCGGCCCGGCGTCACCTTCGACATGGGCTCCCAGATCCTGCTGCTCATCTTCGCCAGCGTCACCCTCGGCGGCCTCGGCACGGTCTGGGGCGCCCTGGTCGGTTCCATCATCGTCGGCATCTTCGTTGAGCTGACCACCGTGTTCGGTCTCGCAGCCGACCTCAAATACGTGGGAGCGTTGTTCATCATGATTGTTGTCCTCTTGTTCAGGCCTCAGGGCATTCTGGGCCGCCGCGAGCGCGTGGGTTAGGAGACAGCCATGGATTTCGGATTCATATTTTCCAGCGCCGCCGGCGAGCTTTTCAGCCCGACGACAGCTGCCTACGCCCTGGCCACCCTCGGCCTCGCGGTCCACTTCGGCTACACCGGCCTGCTCAACTTCGGCCAAGCAGGCTTCATGGCAGTGGGGGCCTACGGCTTCGCCATCTCCACCCTGACGTTCCATGTGCCGTTCTTCATCGGACTGCTCATCGCCGTCGTCTGCTCCGCCATCTTCGCCCTCTTGCTGGGCATCCCGACGCTGCGGCTCCGGGCGGACTACCTGGCCATCGTGACCATCGCGGCGGCCGAAATCGTGCGCTACATCGTCACGACCAACCAGCTGACCGCCATCACCGGCTCGGCCAACGGCCTGGCCGCCTTCGAGGGCGATTTCTACGCCATGAACCCCTTCCCGCCGGGCACCTACATCGGCATGAACAACCGCGACTTCTTCATCCGGGTGGTCGCCTGGGCAGTCGTGGCCATCTTCTGCGTCATTGTCTGGCTGCTGATGCGAAGCCCCTGGGGCCGGGTCCTCAAGGGCATCCGCGAGGACGAGAACGCCGTCCGCTCGCTCGGCAAGAACGTTTACGCCTACAAGATGCAGTCCCTGATCATCGGCGGCGCGCTCGGTGCCCTGGCAGGCATGATCTTCACGATTCCCCGCGGCGCGGTGCAGCCGGCCAACTACGGCACGGAACTGACGTTCTTCCTCTACACCTGCCTGCTGCTCGGCGGCCTCGGCACCGTGCTCGGCCCGGTGGTCGGCGCCATGATCTTCTGGGTGGTGCTCTCGCTCACCCAGGGCATCCTCTACGGCCTGATCGAGTCCGGCACCATCACGTGGCTGAACACGGTCCAGGCCGGGCAGCTGCGCTATATCCTGGTCGGCGTGGCGCTCATGCTGCTGATGATCTTCAGGCCCCAGGGCGTTCTCGGCAATAAGAAGGAGCTGGCATTCGCATGAGCAATCCAAGCGAAGAGTCGCGCGCAGAGAGCATCGACTACATGACGGACACCCGTCCGATCGCTGCCGGAGAGATCGCGCCCGGCTGCAAGAAGCGTGATCCGATCGTGGTGGCGGAAAACGTCACCCGCAGCTTCGGCGGCATCAACGCCGTCGACGTCCAGTACCTCGAGATCCCGCGGCACAAGATCACTGCACTGATCGGCCCCAACGGCGCCGGCAAGACCACGTTGTTCAACCTCCTCACGGGATTCGACACCCCGAACTCGGGTACATGGCAGTTCGAGGGCAACAACATCGCCGGCGTCTCCTCGTACAAGGTTGCCCGCATGGGAATGGTACGCACGTTCCAGCTCACCAAGGTCATGGGCAAGCTCACAGTCCTGGAGAACATGCGCCTCGGCGCCTCCAGCCAGTCCGGCGAACGGCTGTCCAAAGCCTTGTTCAAGGGCATCTGGGGCGGCCAGGAAAAGAAGATCACCCAGGAAGCCAACGTGCTGCTGGAGAAGTTCAAGCTGGACGCCAAGAAGGACGACTACGCAGCGTCGCTGTCCGGCGGGCAGCGGAAGCTGCTGGAAATGGCCCGGTCCCTCATGGTCCGGCCCAAGCTGGTCATGCTCGACGAGCCGATGGCCGGCGTCAACCCGGCGCTGACGCAGTCTCTGCTGGACCACATCAAGAACCTCAAGGCCGAGGGCATGACCGTCTTGTTCGTCGAGCACGACATGAACATGGTCCGCCACATCGCCGATTGGGTGGTCGTGATGGCAGAAGGCAAGATCGTGGCCGAAGGGCCTCCCGCCGAAGTCATGAAGAACCCCGCCGTGATCGACGCCTACCTCGGCGCCCATCACGACGTGGATCTGGGCGATGCGGAGGGCATCAAGGAACTGGCCGCGGAACTGGTCGCCGACGAGGAGTCGATTGTCGGCACTGAAAACGCCGGCATCATCTCCGCCGACGTCCTCGCCACTGAGGCGGAGGAAGCGGCGAAGAACGGGACGACGCGTGGCCGCCGCAGCGCCGGCGAGCCGAACCGCGCCGAAGAGCCGAACCGCACAGAGAAGGACACAGAATGAGCGCCACCAGCGCGGCACCGGCCGCCCAGCCCGCCTTCGACGGCGACTCGGTCGTGAAGGTCACCGATCTGGTGGCCGGCTACATCCCCGGCGTCAATATCCTCAACGGCTGCAGCATCGAAGCCCGCAAGGGTGAGCTGATCGGCATCATCGGCCCCAACGGCGCCGGCAAATCCACGCTGTTGAAGGCCATGTTCGGCCTGGTCAAAGTCCACTCCGGCTCGGTAGTGGTCCGCGGGCAGGACATCACCGGGCTCAAGGCCAACAAGCTCGTCAGCAAGGGTGTCGGCTTCGTTCCGCAGAACAACAACGTGTTCGCGGCCCTGACCATCGAGGAAAACCTGCAGATGGGCATGTTCCAGCGGCCCAAGGACTTCGCCCAACGGTTCGACTTCGTCACCGAGCTGTTCCCGGAGCTCGGCAAGCGGCGCGCCCAGCGGGCCGGCTCGCTCTCCGGCGGCGAACGCCAGATGGTCGCCATGGGACGGGCCCTCATGATGGACCCGGCCGTGCTGCTGCTCGATGAGCCCTCTGCGGGCCTCTCCCCTGTCAAGCAGGATGAGACCTTCCTCCGGGTCCACGAGATCAACCGGGCCGGCGTCTCAGTCATCATGGTGGAGCAAAACGCGCGCCGCTGCCTGCAGATCTGCGACCGCGGCTACGTGCTGGACCAGGGCAAGGACGCGTACACGGGTACGGGCCGGGAACTCATGAAGGATCCCAAGGTCATCCAGCTCTACCTGGGAACGCTCGCAGACACTGTGGAATAGCGCTTCGGGCAGTATTCCCGCAGGGGCCGTCACCAGCCGGTGGCGGCCCTTCTGCGTGCCCCGGGGTAGTCCTGGGCGCTTGGTACAGTCCGGGCGCCTCCGCAGCCACTTGCTCGGCGCCTGTCCTCCCGGCAGAACGACGACGGCGTCACGCGGCGCAGAGTCTTGCGCGGGCACACGGCGGGCTGAGGCGGGTTCCCGCCGTCGGGCGCCCCGGCACCCCTCGAAGCCTGCTGCGCGTGGCGCCTTGGCCCGCCCTGCCGCTCCGCCCCCACTCCCCCGCACGCAAAAGACCCCCGTCCGGACTGGACGGGGGTCTTTTGCGTGTCGGTGGGAAGCGGCTTACAGCTTGCCGAATTCTTCCTTGGCCGGCTTGTAGGTGTTGTCATCCTGGTACTCGTAGATGCCGATGTAGGCTTCCGTGGGGTCGCCGGCGTCGGAGAACGACACGGGGCCGGACTGGCCGTCGTAGTCGATGTCCTTACCGTTGCGGAGCAGGGTGACGCAGGTGGGGAAGGTGTTGCACTTCTCGCCGCCTTCAGAGACTGCCTTGAGCTGGGCCGCGATGTCAGTGCCCTTGGTGCTCTTGGCGGCCTCGGCAGCCAGTGCGACCAGGTTCACGGCATCGTAGGACTCACCCGCGTAGCTGTAGTCCTTCAGCGCCGGGTCGATCGCCAGGAGCTGCTTCTTGAAGTCCTCCTTGGCGAAGGTGCCCGGGATGGTGCCCTGGGCGCCCTTGAGGGTTCCCGGCTGGAAGTCCTTGCTGTAGTCGGACATGTTGCCGTCCACCATGAAGATCTGGGTCGGCTTGACGCCCTTGCCCGTCATCAGCGGAACGATGCTCTTGGCCTGGTCGAAGGTGATCAGGGCAATGGCGTCCGGCTTGGCGGCCAGAACCTTGTCCACCTGGCTGCTGAACTGGGAATCGCCCTCATTGAAGAGCTCCTGGGCAACAACCTTGCCGCCGGCTGCCTCGAAAGCGGCCTGGACGTTCTTTGCAAGGCCGGTTCCGTAGGCGTCGTTCAGGACGATCATGCCGACCGTCTGGGCGCCACAGGTGGCCATGTAGTTGCCGAGGACCTTGCCCTGGAGCACGTCCGAGGGGGCGGTGCGCCAGTAGAGGCCCTTGTCATCCCACGCGGTGAAGTCCGGCGAGGTGTTGGCCGGGGAGAACTGGACGACGCCTGCACCGGTGATCTGGTTGATCACGGTCTTTGAGACACCCGAGGAGGCGGCGCCGACGATGGCGCTGACGCCCTGTCCGAGCAGTGCCGTGGTGGACTGGGTGGCGATGTCGGTCTTGGTGTCGCCGGAGTCACGGTGGATGACCTCGACAGGCTTGCCCAGGACGCCGCCGGCGTCGTTGACCTCCTTGATGCCGAGGTTAACACCGGCAATTTCGGGCGGGCCGAGGAAGGCCAGCGAACCTGTCGTCGGCAGGAGCGAGCCGATCTTCAGGGGCGTGGGGGTGGTGGTGGCAGAAGCGGGCACGGTGCCCGTTTCGCCGGCAGCGCTGGTGCCGGCGCCGGTGGCGCTGGGTGCCGGGCACGCGATGCCCGCGGCCGCGGCTGAGCTGGATCCCGTCGAACTCGGGGCGGGTGAACCACCGCAAGCCGTAGCCAGAAGGGCGACGCCGAGGCTAAGCACTGTGAGCTTAGCGATGCGGGGCGCAACCTGGGGGAGTGAAGTCATGTACAAGCTCCTCGATCTAAAGGTGCGAACGGCCTTTGACGCGAAAGATCAGGTGTTCCTGATTCCACTTCAAGCTAGTGCAATTTCGACGTGAAAATAAGTGACTACGGTCACATCCTTATAACACTCGTTGCATAGAGGAAATCTGGAGGGTTACGCGGCGGTTTCTGGGCGGCGCGCAGCAAAGTGCCCCAGGTGGGACTCGAACCCACAACACGCGGATTTTAAGTCCGCTGCCTCTGCCAATTGGGCTACTGGGGCGCCCGGTCAATGGTATCCCGTCGCCGGACGGATCAGCCCGAAAAAGGGCCGGCGTAGCGGAAGGTGCCGCTGACGCCGCCGGGCCAGACGGCGAGCGGCAGCAGCTGGAAGTGCGCGCCCCAGCC
Source organism: Arthrobacter sp. P1_B3 (assembly GCF_056406615.1). NCBI lineage: Bacteria > Bacillati > Actinomycetota > Actinomycetes > Micrococcales > Micrococcaceae > Arthrobacter > Arthrobacter sp. P1_B3. The sequence continues at coordinate 422,166 of NZ_JBFTZV010000005.1, forward strand.
GGCCTCCGGTGGTGCCACCCCGAGCGATGTGGACGGTACAAAGCCGAAGCGGGAGTAGTAGTCGGGGCTGCCCAGCAGCGCGATCCCCCGCTCCCCCGCGGCGTTGGCCCGCGCCACGGTTTCGTTCATGAGCGCGGTGCCGATGCCGTGGCGCTGCAGCCGGGGCACCACCCCGATCGGCCCGAGCCCGAGCAGCTCCAGTTCGCCCACCCAGCCGCGGGTACTGATCACGTGCCCCACGATTTCGCCGTTGAGTTCGGCAACGACGCTGAACTCGGGGAGGTATTCCTGGCTCTCGAACAGCTGGGCCAGCAGCTTCACCTCTTCGGGTTCGCCGTCCACGTGATGCCCCGTGACGGGTGAAATGGCAAACGCGGCGGCTGTCAGGGCGAGGATGGCCGGGCGGTCCGCCGGTTCCTCGCTGCGCAACACGAGGTCCGGTGCCGGCTTGTGCTCCCCATGGTCTGCGACCAGTTCGTGCAGAATCTCCAGAGCACGGTCGGCGTCGGCCACGGGGACCAGCAGGTGGTCATGGTGGAAGCCGGCCAGGACGTTGCAGCTGATCTTCGCCTCGGTCAGGGCGGCGCTGACGGCTGCCGTCAGGCCGATCGCCTCAAGCGACGAGTGCACCTGGAGCGTAATCCACGCTGCGACGAAGTCGTAGGAGAGCCCCAGGCTGTCTGCTTCGTCCCGCGGCAGCACAACGGTCAGCCCTTCCGCCTCGCGGACGGCAGCCGCGATTGCCCCGGCCAGGGGTCTGCCGTGCGGCCACAGGGCGTAGACGTAGTCGCCCTCGCGCAGTTCGGGGTGCATGGTGGCCAGGAGGGTGTGCAGGTCCTTTTCAGCTGTCATGGAGCCAGTCTAGGCGCGGGGCCCTGCGCACCTGCCCCTTCCCGGCGCCCCCGCGGCTTCCGGCAACGAAAACGGCGGCTGCTCCCCCGGAGGGGAACAGCCGCCGCCGAAAGCTCGGATCAGGCTACTTGGAGTCGGCCGGAACAGCTTCCTTGGTGTCGTTTTTGGCTTCAGGCTTGGCTTCGGCCTTGGCGGGTTCCGGAGCAGCGGCCGGCTTCGGGGCCGGCGTCGCTGCGGCCACGAAGGCGCCGCGCGGGTTGTCCAGGTCCATCAGCTGCGTGGTGTCGCGGCCCAGGAAGAAGGCCCACAGCCAGCCGGAGATCACGCGGATCTTGCGCTCCACGGTGGGGATGGCCATGCCGTGGTAGCCACGGTGTGCCAGCCAGGCCAGCGGGCCCTTGAGGCCGATGCGGCCAACCAGGTTGATGTTGGCCACGCCCTTCCATTCGCCGAAGCCGGCGACGGCGCCGAGGTTCTTGTGCTTGTAGTCCTTGAGCGGCTTGTCCCAGCGGGAGGCCCACAGGTTCTTGGCCAGGCGCTTGGACTGGCGCAGGGCGTGCTGGGCGTTCGGCACGCAGGTGCCGTCCGGCAGGCCGCTGCCCGTGAGGTCGGGGACGGCAGCGACATCGCCGGCAGCCCAGGCGTTGTCGATGATGCCCTCGTCGCCTGCGATGCGCAGGTCGGCCAGGACGCGGACGCGGCCGCGCGGCTCGAGCGGGAAGTCGGTGGAGCGGACCATCGGGTTAGCCTGCACGCCGGCAGTCCAGACCAGGGTGTCAGTCTCGAATTCCTGGGCCGGGCTCTTGTCCGGGAGGTTGATGAGCTTCAGGGAACCCTCGGCGTTGTCGAGGGAGGTGTTCAGCAGGACCTCGATGCCGCGGCTGCGGAGGTGTTCGACCACCCATACGGCCTGCGGTGCCGTGACCTCGGGCATGATGCGGCCCATGGCCTCGACCAGGACGAAGCGGACTTCCTCCTGCTTGACGCGCGGGTTGTTCTTGACCGCGGCGCGGGCGAGGTCTTCCATTTCGGTGATGCACTCGATGCCGGCGAAGCCGCCGCCGACGACGACGAACGTCAGGGCGCGGGCGCGCTCAACGGGGTCCGTCATGAGGGAGCCGGTCTCGATGCGCTCGAGAACCTTGTTGCGCAGGGCGACAGCCTCTTCGATGGTCTTCAGGCCGATGCCCTTTTCCGCGAGGCCCTTGATGGGGAACGTGCGGGTGATGGCGCCGGCGGCCAGGACGACGTCGAAGTACGGCACCTCGAAGGTGTCGCCGCCGTCGGAGGGTGCGACCACTGCCGTGCGGTTGGCGTGGTCGATTGAGGTGACGCGGCCCTGGATGAGCTCCGTCTGCTTCAGGTGCTGGCGGTGCGAGACGACTGCGTGGCGCGCCTCGATGTTGCCGCCGGCAACTTCCGGCAGGAAGGGCTGGTAGGTCATGTAGGGCAGCGGATCCACGAGGGTGACAATGCCACCAGCATTCGCGATCTTTTTCTGAAGTTTAAGGGCTACATACAGGCCGACGTACCCGCCGCCGACGACGAGTACCCGGGGACGGTCCTGGAGCTGAAGGGAGGATGCCATGCGTCAAGAATACAGTAGTTTGTGAAAACCTTCACTAACTACGACGGGTTGCTGGAGTCCACCGGGTTGGCGGCCCCGGGTTCGGCCTTGGCCGGACCACCGGGCCCGCGCTTCGGCGGCGTTCGCATGGCGGCCCGCAACTGGACGGCAGCGGCCACTACGATTCCCACGAGCAGGCAGCCGAAGCCCAGGACGACGACGGCCGGCAGGGCGCTGTTCAGCTGGGACGGCTTCTCCGCGACCGGCACGGTCGCCTCGGGCAGGGTGGGGACAGCGCTGGAGGGCGCGGCCGCCGCCGCCGGTGCTGTCGTGGCGAGGTTTCCCCGCCGGTGGACGCGGATCCAGTCCGAAATCGACCCCAGCGGATTGACCTTGGTTTCCGGGACATCGGCCTTGAGGGCGGCCTCGGCGTTCAGCACCCCGAAGCCGTAAAGCGGATCCTTCCCGGGCGCCCCGGCGTCCTTGGCCGTGCTCACGATCCTGTTGATGACCTGGCTCGCGGACATTTCGGGCCATTTGGAGCGGATCAGGGCAGCGACGCCGGAAACGATGGGTGTGGCCCCGGAGGTGCCCGCCCACTCGGCATAGCCGCCGCCGGGCATGCCGCCGGCCAGGTCCTCGGCGGGAGCGGCGACGCCGATGCTGATGCCCTGGGAGGAGGAGTCGATACTGGCCGCGCCGGCGCGGTCCAGACCGGCGACCGTCAGGACGCCGGGAATCGTGGCCGGCGCGCCGACCTGGACGTTGCCGCCCACGCGGTTGCCCGCGGCGGCGACGATCACGACGTCCTTCTGTTCGGCGTAGAGGAAGGCCGCGTCCCAGCTCTGCGGCCATTCCGGTGACGTGCTGCCGAGGGAGATGTTGATGACGCGGGCGCCGTTGTCGACCGCCCAGCGCACTGCCTCCGGGATCTGGTCCTGGTCGCTCTTGCCGCCCGGGTTGGCGGAACCCAGCCAGGTGGAAACGGACAGCAGCTGGGCTTCCGGGGCGACGCCGACGATCCCGTCCGGGCCAACTACAGCCCCGGGTGCGGCGCTGGCAGTTGGTTTGGCGGTCGCGTCGGGCGCCTGATGCCCGCGCCCGGCGAGCATGGTGGCCACTAAGGTGCCGTGTTCGGGTTTGGCCCCGATGCTCGCCTGGCCGTTGGGATTGCCGGCGCCGGAGATGTCGGTGCCGCCGGCAAGCACGCCAGCGAGGTCCAGATGCTGGCCGTCGATGCCGCTGTCAATCACGGCGACTTTGACGCCGGCTCCCTTGGATACGTCCCAGGCTTTGGTGATGCCGGACTCGGCGAGCCAGTATTCCTTATCCCGCCAGGAGTCGGCGTAGGCGGGCGCGGCCAAGGTCAGCGCCGCCGTAGACGCTCCGCCGGCAAGGGCCAAGGCCATCAACGCGGAGGCGGTCCGGCGGCGCCGGGCTGTTGCTCTGGTCATTCAGGTCCTATCGGCGGATGCACCAGCGGCAAGGCGCGCGCGGAGGCACAACTGCTGGGGCGGGATCATCGGATGCTGAGGGCAATTCCGTCAAGAATATCGTGTTCACTGCTCACGGCCGTGGTGATGCGCCCGCCCGTGACATCGGCCAGGCGTTGCAGGATCCGCCGCCAAACGAGGCCGCCGGCGCCGATCACATCCACCCGCCCTGGGTGCATGTACGGCAGCGCGGCCCGCTCCTCCCGGGTCATTTCGAGCAGCTCGGTGCATGCCTTCCGGACCGCGTCCAGGTCCAGTTCGGTGCCGTGGATCGCGGCCGGCGAATACTCCGGCAGGCGCAGCGCGTGCGCCGTGATGGTGGTGACGGAACCGGCCACGCCGACGACGACGGTGGCGCGTTCCAGCGGAACGGTCCGTGCCGCCTCGCTGATGGCGGCGTCGACGTCGGCCTCGGCCGCTGCGATCTGCTCCGGCGTGGGCGGATCGCTGCGCAGGTGCCGTTCGGTCATCCGGACGCAGCCGACGTCGACCGAGCGGGCGGCGATGACGCCGCCGGCGTCGCCCAGCACAAACTCCGTGCTTCCGCCGCCGAGGTCGACCACCAGCACGGGGTCCTCCCCGCGGGAGGGCAGGACGCTGCTGGCGCCGGCGAAGGACAGCGCGGCTTCCTCGTCTCCGGTGATCACCTCGGGCTCGACGCCGAGGATGGCGCGGATGCCGTCGACGAAGACCTGCCGGTTGCTGGCATCGCGGGTGGCGGAGGTGGCCACGAAGCGCACTTTGGCTGCGCCGTGCTCGCGGATGAGGGCGGCGTAGTCCCGGGTCGCGGCGAAGGTGCGCTCAAGCGCTTCCTGGGCCAGTTCACCCGTAGAGTCCACGCCCTGGCCCAGCCGGACCACGCGCATTTCCCGCACGATGTCGGTCAGCCGCGGTGTGGGCTGCCCGGTTGCGCCGCCTGCGCCAGCATCTGGGTTCGCATCTGCGTTCGCATCTGCGATGAGTAGGCGGATCGAGTTGGTGCCGCAGTCGATGGCCGCGACCCGGGTCATCTGGACTCCCCCGTGCCGGCGGCGCCGGCATTCTCAGCAGCGCCGGCGTCGGCGGCGCCGCGGGACTTGCGGACCGGCGCGGGCCGGCCCACGATCTCCGGCAGGCCTTGCGGACCATGGCGGCTGAGGTCCCGGGACGGGGCCTCGCCGCCGGTGTCCCAGGCGCCGTCGCAGTAGCAGCGGTCCACGGTCCACCATTCGGCGATGGCGGCGATCGACTCGTCCCCGAGCGGGTTCACTCCCGGGCCCGCGGCCAGCGAGTGCCCCACGAGGACGTGAAGGCATTTGACGCGCGTCGGCATTCCGCCGGCCGAGACGCCGTCGATTTCCGGAACGGCACCGATGCCGGAGCGCGCGCCGATCTCGGCACGGGAGACCAGGTATGCCTCGTGGGCGGCACGGTACCGGTCCGCGAGCCCGGTGTCCGCGGCGAGCCGGTCGTTCATTTCGTTCATCAGCCCGGCGGCCTCCAGCCGCGATACCGCCGAGGTGATCACCGGGTGCGTGAGGTAGAACGTGGTGGGGAACGGCGTACCGTTGCTGAGCCGCGGCGAGGTGGCAGCCACGAGCGGGTTACCGCAGACGCAGCGGGCCGGGATTTCGACGACGTCGCGCACGGGCCGGCCCAGCTGGCGGCTCAGGACCTCGAGGTCGTGCGGCGACGGCACGCGGGAGGCCTCCGGGACGCTTGCCCTGTGCCGTGGCGCCGACGTCGGGGCGCCGTCGTTCTCGTCCGTTCGGTTCTGGTCCACTCGGTTCTCGTCCACGGGAGTGGCACCTTCCTGCCCTGTTCCGGATTGTCCGCGGGACAATCCCGGCGGCGGGCGCCGCTTCTAGTCTGTTGCCGATCGCCTGATGGACTCCCAGAGGGAGTCCACCCACGGCAGGTTGGCCGGGTCTTGTGCTGATGCTGCACCCGCCGTGCCACTGGACTGTGCGGCAGGAAGATCGCTGCCGAATACCCAGTAGCCCGTCTCTCCGGGCATAACCATGTTAATGCGGTCGCGGGCCTGCTGTTTCACGTAGTTGGGATCCTGCCACCGCGAAACCTGGCGTTTGAGGTCCTCCTGCTTGGTTTGCTTGGCCGCGATGTCGGCCTGCAGCGCCGCGATTTCGGCGCGTTTGTCGAGGAAGATCTTGACCGTGGGGGCCAGCAGGATGGTGATGGCAATCATCACGACGCCGAGCGCAAGCAGCCGGCCCGAGAACGCCTTGGCGGGCACCGGGTCGAGGGATTCGTCCGCACCCCCTGCGGCTGTCCGGCCCGTGGCCTTGCCGCCAGCCTTCCCGGGTGCCGGCCGGGTTGCCGGTTTCGCGGCGGATGCTGCTGGTGTTGTTCCAGGTGCTGCTGCAGGCCGGCGTTTGCCGGCGGCGGGAGCTGCGGCGCCGGAACCGTTGGCGGCTGCCTTGCCCGCTGCGGGGGCAGCCGCACGTGGAGAGGCAGGCGAAGCGCCGGAGGGCGCGGCCGGCGTCGGAGCGGCGCTGCGGGAGCCGCCAAAGTCCGCCTGGATGACTTCGCCGCCGTCGTCTGCCGCCCCCAAGCCTGTGCCCGCGGGTTTGGCGGCCGCAGGCGTAGCCCGGGGAACATTGGGGCGTCGGGTAGCCATGTCACTCCTTCAAAAGCGGACCAAAAACAGAACCGGTGGCCATGGTCTTTCAACCATAGCCACCGGTTACCGGTTTTCGCGGCTAACTAGCCCTTGAAACGCGGGAAGGCGCTGCGTCCGGCGTACCGTGCGGCGTCGTCGAGTTCCTCTTCGATGCGCAGCAGCTGGTTGTACTTGGCAACGCGCTCGGAGCGGGCCGGGGCACCGGTCTTGATCTGTCCCGCGTTGGTGGCAACGGAGATGTCAGCAATGGTGGTGTCCTCGGTTTCGCCGGAGCGGTGCGAGGTGATGGTGGTGTAACCGGCGCGCTGGGCCAGTGACACGGCGTCCAGCGTCTCGGTCAGGGAGCCGATCTGGTTGACCTTGACGAGCAGCGAGTTCGCGGTCTTGGTGTCGATGCCGCGCTGCAGGATCGCCGGGTTGGTGACGAAGAGGTCATCGCCCACGAGCTGGACCTTGTCGCCGATGGAGTCGGTGAGGGTCTTCCAGCCTTCCCAGTCGTTCTCGTCCAGCGGGTCCTCGATGGAAACCAGCGGGTAGTCGGCCACGAGCTCGGCGTAGTAGGCGCTCATCTCGGTGGCGGAAAGTGCCTTGCCTTCGAACTGGTAGGCGCCGTCCTTGAAGAACTCGGAGGAGGCGACGTCCAGGGCCAGGGCGATGTCCTTGCCCGGGGTGTAGCCGGCGTTCTTGATGGCTTCCTGGATCAGGTCCAGTGCGGCACGGTTGGACGGCAGGTTCGGCGCGAAGCCGCCCTCATCGCCCAGGCCGGTGGACAGGCCCTTGGCCTGCAGGACGGACTTGAGGTTGTGGTAGACCTCGACACCCCAGCGCAGGCCCTCGGAGAAGGTCTCGGCGCCGATCGGGACAATCATGAATTCCTGGATGTCCACGTCGGAGTCGGCGTGCGAGCCGCCGTTGAGGATATTCATCAGCGGCACGGGCAGGACGTGCGCGTTGGGGCCGCCGAGGTACTTGTACAGCGGCAGGTCTGCGGAGGCGGCCGCAGCGTTGGCCACGGCCAGGGAGACACCCAGGATGGCGTTGGCGCCGAGCTTGCCCTTGTTGGCGGTGCCATCGAGGTCGATCATGGCCTGGTCGATGCTGCGCTGGTCAGTCGCATCGAAACCGGTCAGGGCCGGGGCGATCTGGTCGATGACCGCGTCGACCGCCTTCTGGACGCCCTTGCCGAGGTAGCGGCCCTTGTCGCCGTCACGGAGTTCTACGGCCTCGTGCTCGCCGGTGGAAGCGCCGGAGGGAACTGCTGCGCGGCCGATCTGGCCGTCCGAGAGCAGTACTTCAACTTCTACGGTCGGGTTGCCACGGGAATCGAGGATCTCGCGGGCGTGGATGGCATCGATAAGCGCCATGGATATGCTCCTTTGGGTGAAGCGATCTGCAGGGAATCTGACTGCTTGGACTCTGGCTGTACACCAAGTATGAAAAGCCGACGTCGTCGTCGCTACTAGCGTAGTCGAGAGTGGCGGAGGTTACGGAAACCTATCCAAACCCCGGACGTCATGATGCCGGCGCTATGGTGCCGGCGCTGCTGTGCCTACGGCCTTGAGCCGTTGCTGTCCTGGAAACGGCGGAGGGCTCCGCGGAGGGCGCGCTCGGCGTCGAGCCCGCCGGCCCGGGCACCCGCCACGATCCCGAACAGCAGGTCGCCGAGTTCCGTCTCGGTGGCCGGGATCTCGACGGCGGCGCCGCCCGTGTCCGCCGCCAGGTTCGCGCGTTCGGCCCGGTCCAGGAGCTTTTGGGCCCGGGCAAGGGCCGGCAGCGCGGCGGGAACGCCGTCGAAGACGTGGCCGTGTTCGGGTTTCTCGGCCTTCTTGACGGCATCCCATTTCAGGACGATCTCCTCCACCGTTGCCGGGAAGGAATCCTGCAGCGAGCCGTCGGGCCTGAAGACGTGCGGGTTGCGCCGGATCATCTTGGCCATCAGTGCGCGGGCGACGTCGTCGAGGTCAAAGGCGCCGCGTTCCTCGGCGAGCCGGGCGTGCAGGACCACCTGAAGCAGCACATCGCCCAGCTCGGACTTCAGTTCGGCGTCGCCGCCGGCCGTCTCGATGGTCTCCGCGACCTCATAGGCCTCCTCCAGGAGGTACTCCACAAGGGATTCGTGGGTAAGGGCACCCATCCAGGGGCAGTGGGCGCGCAGCTCGCTAATGCAATCGACCAGCGCGCCCACGGCGTTGTCCTCGTTAGCCAAGGTCGGCGTAGGCCTCGTTGATGTATTCCACCAGTGCTTCCTTCTCCTCGAGCGGGAGGAAGGCGGCCTCGGCTGCGTTCAGCGTCAGTTCCAGCAGGTCGTCGAGGTCGTAATCGAACGTCTCCACGAGGAGCTCGAACTCGTCGGTCAGCGTGACGCCGCTCATGAGCCGGTTGTCGGTGTTGATGGTGACGTTGAAGCCCAGCTGGTAGAGCATGTCCAGCGGGTGGCTTTCGATGCCCTCGCCGAAGCCGGCGATGGCGCCGGTCTGCAGGTTCGAGGACGGGCAGATTTCCAGGGCGATGCCGCGGTCGCGGACCCAGCTGGCGAGCTCGCCCAGGGTCACCATGCCGATGGTGTCGTTGACTTCGTCGCCCCCGGCGTCTTCGTCCTCTTCGAATTCGATCGTGACGTCTTCAGCGATCCGCACGCCGTGGCCCAGGCGCAGGGCCCGGCCGTCGACAAGCGCCGACTGGATGCTTTCCAGGCCGGCTGCTTCGCCGGCGTGGACGGTGGCCGGGAAGTTGTGCTGGGCCAGGTAGGTGAAGGCGTCCTTGAAACGGGACGGCAGGAAGCCGTCCTCGGCACCGGCGATATCGAAGCCGACGGCGCCGTTGTTGCGGTGGCGGACAGCCAGTTCGGCGATCTCCTGGCCGCGGTCGGCGTGGCGCATGGCGGTGATGAGCTGGCCCACCTGGATGTCACGGCCGGTCTCGGCCACGGCGTCCACGCCGGCTTCGAGACCTGCCTGCACGGCTTCGACCACTTCGTCCAGGTTCAGGCCCTTCTGCAGGTGCTGTTCGGGGGCCCAGCGCACTTCGCCGTACACGACGCCGTCGTCGGCCAGGTCTTCGACGAATTCCTTCGCGACGCGGAACAGGCCTTCCTTGGTCTGCATCACGGCGATGGTGTGGTCGAAGGTCTCGAGGTAACGGACCAGGGAGCCGGAGTCGGCGGATTCGCGGAACCACTCCCCCAGGGCGACGGGGTCCGTGGAGGGCAGCGTGTGGCCGGCGGCCTCCGCGAGTTCAATGATGGTGGCCGGGCGGAGTCCGCCATCCAAGTGGTCGTGAAGGGAAACCTTGGGAAGGCCCTTCAGGTCGAATTCGAGGTCAGGGGCAGCGTCAGGAATAGTCTCAGTCACGTTCCAACCATAGGGTCGGAGCGCGCGGGACGCTACTTTCTGGTGGCCTCGGCATCCCCGGAGGCGGTCATCGGTGCAGGAACGGCGGAGGCGGGTTCGTGTGTGGGCCCGCCGTCGAGCCATTCGTCCACGACCTCGGCGTCGTGGCGGCCGAGGCGCTTGTGCCACCAGCGCAGGAGATGGTCAATGAGGACACCGAGGACGATCGCGAACACCACCGCGATCCCCGCGCTAAGCAGCGGGTTGTGATGCAGCCACGGGAAGGAACTGGCCAGGACGCCGATGCCGATCGAGTAGGCCACCCACGTCAAGCACGCGAAGGCGTCCAGGAGGAAGAATCTCCGGTGCGGGAACGCCGTCGTGCCCGCCACGTAGTTGACGGCGACACGGCCCCACGGGATGTACCGGGCCGTGAAAATCAGGACGGCGCCGCGCTTTTCGAGTTCGTAGTGTGCCCAGCCGAAGACCTTTTGGACCTTCGGTTTGCGCATCCAGCGGAACCGCTCGAGGCCAATTTTGCGGCCGAGCATGTATGCCATGTTGTCGCCGGCGATGGCCCCAACCAGCGCTGTGAGGCCGAGAATCCACAGATTGGGCTGGCCGCTGTGCACGGAATACGCCGCAAGGGCAACGATGAGGGTCTCGCTGGGGACCACCATCGCGAAGCCGTCCACGAAGAAGAAAACCAGCAGGAGGGGGTAGATCCACCACTGGCCAGCGGCATGGAGCACGGCCTCGTTAATGAACTCCATGCGGGCGGTGCTCCTTGATGACTGGGAACGGACAACTAAGCCGTACCGTACATGCGATGACAGTGGGTGGAACCTTGGACGGAACCTTGGACGAAGGGCGGCCAACAAACGTGACGCAAATCGCTCCTAAGTGTCCCATGGGCGGGGCCAATCCGCCTAGGACTCGGCGGGTGGAACGGAACGCGTCGATTGCTCCGGGGTACGGCCGCGCACCTTACTGATCACGCGGTCCAGGACGATGCCCAGAACGATGGCGCAGATGATCGCCATGGCCGCGCCCAGCACGTGGTTTTTCTCAAACCAGGGGCCAACAAACAGGCCGATCCCCACCGAATAGACGGCCCACAGCAGCGCCGAGAGGATCGTCAGGCTGACGAATCTGCTCCGCGGGTAGTGCGTGGCGCCGGCGGTCAGGTTGACGGCCACCCGTCCGATCGGGACGAAGCGCGCCACGAGGATCAGTGAGGCAGGCCGTTTCCGCAGTTCCCGTCCGGCCCAGCGGAAGGCCGCCTGCGTGCGGGGGCCGCGCATCCATGCCCAGCGCCGGGTTCCTACGCGGCGGCCGAGCACGTAAGCGATGTTGTCGCCCAGGAATGCACCGGCGGCGGCCGTGGCGATCAGGAGCGCCGGATTGGGAACATCGGCCGTGGCGGCAACTGCAGCCAGGCCCACCACCACCGACTCGCTCGGGATCGGCGGAAAGAAGCCGTCGATCACGCAGCAGGCGAAAACCAGGACGAGGACCCAGGGTTGCCCTGCAGCGGCGAGGATGAAGTCGTTGATTGCCTGCACAGCTTCCTAACGCGCGGCGGGGCCAGATAGATCCACAGTGTACCGGCCGGGTCAGCGGTTGCCCTATCACTTATGGCGGCTTTGCCGGGGGTTTGGGGACCATAAGTGATAGGGCAACGGGGTTAGGCGATGCGGTCGATGATGAGCTTCTGGGCCGGCCGGGAGCCCTCGGGTGCGATCACGGCGGCGTGTTCGAGCGCTTCCTTGGCGCGCTCGAACTTCTCCGGGGTGTCCGTCAGGAGGGTCATGAGCGGTTCGCCCGCCCTGACCGTGGCGCCGGGCTTGGCGTGCATCCGCACCCCGGCCCCGGCCTGGACCCGGTCCTCCTTGCGGGCGCGTCCGGCGCCGAGCCGCCAGGCCGCGACGCCGACGGCCATCGCGTCGAGCTCCACCAGGACGCCGTCGGCCGGAGCGTAGATGACCTCGGATTCCTTGGCGACCGGGAGCTTGGCGCGCGGGTCCCCGCCCTGCGCCTCGATCATCCGGTTCCAGACATCCATGGCCCGGCCGTCCCGGAGTGCGGCCCGGGGATCGGCGTCGCGGACGCCGGCGCACGCCAGCATTTCCTCCGCGAGCCGGACGGTGAGTTCGACGACGTCGTCCGGGCCTCCCCCGGCGAGGACCTCGACGGATTCCTGAACCTCGATCGCGTTGCCCGCGGTGAGGCCCAGGGGGGTGTTCATGTTGGTGAGCAGGGCCACCGTGTTGACGCCTGCGTCCTTGCCCAGGGCCACCATGGTCTCGGCCAGTTCGCGGGCGCGGGCCTCGTCCTTCATGAACGCGCCGCTGCCCACCTTGACGTCGAGCACCAGCGAGCCGGTGCCTTCGGCAATCTTCTTGCTCATGATCGAGGAGGCGATCAGCGGGATGGCCTCCACGGTCCCGGTGACGTCGCGGAGCGCGTAGAGCTTCTTGTCCGCCGGGGCCAGTCCCGCGCCGGCCGCGCAGATGACCGCGCCGACGTCCTGGAGCTGGGCCATCATTTCCTCATTGCTCAGGGCCGCCCGCCAGCCCGGGATGGCCTCGAGCTTGTCCAAAGTGCCGCCTGTGTGGCCGAGGCCGCGGCCCGAGAGCTGCGGCACTGCCACGCCGAAGACCGCTACCAGGGGCGCCAGCGGCAGGGTGATCTTGTCCCCGACGCCGCCCGTGGAGTGCTTGTCCGACGTCGCCTTTACGCCGCCGTCGGGCCTGCGCAGGCCGGAGAAGTCCATCCGCTCCCCGGAGGCGATCATGGCCGCCGTCCAGCGGGAGATCTCGGCCCGGTCCATGCCGTTGAGCAGGATGGCCATGTTCAGGGCGGCCATCTGTTCGTCGGCGATGGCGCCGCGGGTGTACGCGTCGATCGTCCAGTCGATCTGGGCCGGGCTGAGCACGCCCTTGTCCCGCTTGATGCGGATGATGTCGACGGCGTCGAACGCTTCGGTGTTGCTGGTGCTCTGAGTCGCTTGTGTCACCGGGGTTCCTCCAGGTGTTGGGGGCCAAAGGCATCGGGAAGGACCTGGTCCATGGTCTTGATTCCCTGCGTGGTCATGAGCTCCATATCCGGAGCCCGGAATTCGTAGAGCAGCTGGCGGCAGCGCCCGCACGGCATGAGGACGTTCCCGCCGGCGTCCACGCAGTAGAAGGCACGGAGCCGTCCCCCGCCGGTCATCTGCAGGTTGCCCACCAGGGCGCACTCGGCGCACAGGGTCAGCCCGTAGCTGGCGTTCTCGACGTTGCAGCCGCTGACGATCCGCCCGTCCCCGGTGAGGGCCGCGGCCCCCACCGGAAACTTCGAATACGGCGCGTAGGCGTTCTTCATGGCGGACACTGCCGCGGCTTCGAGCGCTGCCCAGTCGACGTCGGTGCTGTCCATTCTCAGCCCTTGACGTAAGGTATGCCGTCGGCGGCCGGCGGCCGGGAGCGGCCCACGAGCCCGGCCACGGCAAACACGGTCACGACGTACGGCAGCATGGCCATGAACTGGCTCGGCACGGGCGTGCCGATGATCGTCACGATGCTTTGCAGGTTGTCTGCGAAGCCGAACAACAGCGCGGCGAAGAAGGCCCCGATCGGGTTCCAGCGGCCCAGGATCATGGCGGCGAGGGCAATGAAGCCGCGGCCGCCGGAGATTTCCTTGGTGAAGCTGTCGATCGCCACGAGGGTGAAGAACGATCCGCCGATTCCGGCGACGGCGCCGCCGATCGTGACGTTCCAGAAGCGGGTCGCGTTGACCTTGATGCCCAGGGTGTCAGCGGCCTGAGGGTGCTCGCCCACGGCCCGGACGCGCAGGCCCCACTTCGTCTTGAACAGCCCGATCCAGATCACAATGACGGCTATGTACATCAGGTAGCCCACCACGGACTGCTTGAACAGGATGGGCCCGATCACCGGGATGCCGGACAGGACCGGGATATCGATGTTGGGCAGCTCGCCGGGCGAGTTGTATTTCTCCGGGTCGGACTGCATCACGGTGCTGAACAGGAAGCCGGTAAGCCCGGAGACCAGGACGTTGAGCACGACGCCGACGATGATCTGGTTGACCACGTACTTGATGCTGAACAGCGCCAGCACCATGGAGACCAGGGCGCCCGCCACGGCCGCCGCAAGCAGGCCCAGGTAGGGGTTGTGCGTCAGGCTGGCGACGAGCGCGGCCGTGAAGGCACCGCCCAGGAGCTGGCCTTCGATGGCGATGTTAACGACGCCGGCACGTTCGCACAGCACACCTGAGAGGGAGCCGAAGACGATCGGCACGGCGAGCGTCACGGACCCGGCGATGAGGCCGGCCAGCGAAATGCTGGGGGTCCGGGCGCCGCCCACCACCCAGATCAGGAAGGCGACGACGAACACCACGGTGAACACGGCCGGCACCCAGCGCGGGGGCCGCTGGTTATTTCTTGCCTTCAGGACCAAGGCGTAGCCCGCGAGGCCCAGCAGGATCATGGAGAGCACGATGCCGCTGAGGAATGCGGGCACTTCGATCGCCGGGAGCTGGAAGAAGTCTCCGCCGGAGGAAACGCCGAACTTGGCATTCCCCTGCGGACCCAGCAGCCCGAAGAAGATGAAGGCGAGGGTGGCCAGTACCGACAGCGTCACCGGCAACTTCCAGGTCACGGGCTTGGCGGACACCGCCGGCCCGCCGTTCTTCTCCGGCTGGGGCTTTCCTTGGACGGGCGAGGTTGCTGTTGTGCTCATGCGGCACCTCCGGTGGTTGCGGCCTGCTTGGTTTTGCCGGCGGTCGCGGCCTTCTTCTTGCGCGGGTTGAGTCCGAAGATCGCCCGGACCAGGGGCGGCGCCGCGATGAACAGCACAATGAGCGACTGGACCACGAGGACGATGTCGATCGGAGTTCCGGTCTGGATCTGCATCTGGACGGCGCCTGCTCGGAAGGCTCCGAACAGCAGGCCGGCGGCAAAGGTGCCCCACGGCGACGAACGTCCCAGCAGCGCCACAGTGATCGCGTCAAAGCCGTAGGTTGCCGCGACACCATCGGTCAGGACCTTTTCGGTGCCGGCCACCTGCGCCACGCCGGCCAGGCCGGCCAGGCCGCCGGCGATGGTCATCACCAGGATGGTGGCCCGGGAGACGTTGATGCCGGCGGTCAGGGCTGCCTTGGGGTTGGCTCCGACGGCCCGGAACTCGAAACCGATCGTGGACCGGTTCAGCAGCCATGAGACAAACACGGTGGCCGCGATGGCCAGCAGGAAGCCCAGGTGCAGCCGGTACTGGCTGCCGAAGATCAGCGGGTACGCGGCGCTGGGGTCCACGATCGGCGATATCGGTGTGTCCGCCCCCGGGCGCTGGAACAAGTCCGTGTCCAGCAGGTAGCGCAGGAAATAGAGGGCGATGTAGTTGAACATGATGGTCACGATGACCTCGTGTGCACCCGTCCTGGCTTTGAGCACACCGACGATGCCGCCCCAGACGGCGCCGCCGATGACGCCGGCCACGAGCACCAGCAGCAGGTGCAGCCCGGTCGGCAGGTGCAGCGCGAAGCCGACCCACGAGGCGAGGATGCCGGCCATGATGATCTGGCCCTGCGCACCGATGTTGAACAGGCCCGCGCGGAAGGCCAGGGCGACGCCGAGGCCCGCCGTGATCAGTGGGGTGGCGATGGTCAGCGTCTCCATGAGGGGGGCGAACTGTCCGGCCGCTCCGGTCCCGCGGGGGTTATAGACCGCGCCCTGGAAGAGGGCGACGTAGGACTCGGTGGCGGCGGACCAGACGGCGGCGAGGAAGTCGCTGGGCCGGGCAAAGAAATAGCCGGCCGTGGTGCCGACCACCTTGTCCGTCATGGCGATCAGCAGACCGCCCAGGATCAGTGCCAGCAGCACCGCCAGGATGGTCACGATGCCGTTGCCGGTGAAGATCTTGCGCAGCACCGATTCCTCTTCCGGGGCGCCGGGAAGGGTTCCGCTCTGGGCCGAGACCGGGACGGCCGATGGCTGGTGGGCGCCGCCCGCGGTGTCCAGCGAGGTGACGAAGTCTGCATCGTCCTCGAGCGGCTCAGGCTCCACGGCGGTGGTCTGGGCGGCCGGAAGCCGGTCGGGGTCCGGTGCGGCGGCGGGCCGAGGCTCGGTGTTCTCACTCATGGGGGTCTCCTACGGCGCCGGAGCGGGGCTCCTGCACGGACGGGGCGGCGGGCGCCGGGTTCGTTGCTGGGGTTTCGGCCGGGTTTTCTGCCGGGTTTTCTGCTGCGTTCCCGGCCGGGTTTTCAGAGAGGGATGGAGCCGCGTGCTTGCCTGCGGCGTCGGCCTGGGCTTCGTCCGGGGAAACCCCGGCCATCATCAGGCCCAGGACGTCGCGCCCGGTGCCGGCCGGGACGATCCCGACCAGCCTGCCCTTGTACAGCACGGCGATCCGGTCGGCGAGTTCAATCACCTCGTCCAGTTCGGTGGAGACGATCATGACAGGCGTGCCGTGGTCCCGCTCCGCGACGATCCGCTTGTGCAGGAACTCGATGGAGCCCACGTCCACGCCGCGGGTGGGCTGGGAGGCGATGAACAGCCGCAGCGGCCGGGAGAGCTCCCGGGCCATGACGACCTTCTGCTGGTTGCCGCCCGAGAGGGTGCCGGCCGCGAGCATGCCGGACGGCGTGCGGACGTCGAATTCTTCGATCCGGGTCTTGGCGTTCTCCAGGACCTTGGCCGGGCTCATGCTGATGCCCTTGGCGAACGGCGCGCGGTCGTACCGGTCCAGGATCAGGTTCTCAGCGATGGAGAACGTGCCAATCAGCCCGTCGAGTGAACGGTCTTCCGGCACGAATCCGACGCCGGCATTGAGGACGTCCTTGACGCTGCTGCCCAGGAGTTCTTCACCGTCGAGGGTGATCGAGCCGTGGACCCTCTCCTGCAGGCCGAGGATGGCCTCGGTCAATTCGGTCTGGCCGTTGCCTTGGACGCCGGCGACGGCGAGGATCTCGCCGCGGGCGATCCCGAAGCTGATGCCGTCCACAACATGCTGGCCGCTGGGTGCGATGACGGTGAGGTCCTTGACCTCGAACGTGGTCTCCTGCGGATTGGCAGGAGCCTTGTCCAGGGTCAGGCTCACGGCCCGGCCCACCATCATGGACGCCAACTCGGTGGTCGAGGCGCCGGGATCGGCCGTGCCCACCACCTTGCCGCGCCGGATGACGGTGATGGTGTCCGAAACGGCTTTCACCTCGCGCAGCTTGTGGGAAATGAAGACGATGGAGGTGCCGTGGCTCTTGAGCTGGCGCATGATGTCCAGCAGCTCATCGGTGTCCTGCGGGGTCAGCACGGCCGTCGGCTCATCGAGGATGAGCACCTTGGCGTCGCGGACCAGTGCCTTGATGATTTCGACGCGCTGCTGCACGCCCACGGGGAGGTCTTCGATCAGCGCGTCGGGGTCGACGTCGAAGCCGTACCGGTCCGAGATCTCCCGGATCTTCCGGCGTGTGTCCTCGAGGTCCAGGAATCCGCCGGTTTTGGTGGTCTCCGCTCCCAGCGCGACATTCTCAGCGACGGTAAAGACCGGGACCAGCATGAAGTGCTGGTGCACCATGCCGATCCCGGCCGCCATCGCGTCGCCGGGGCCGCGGAAGGTGACCGGTTTGTCGTCGATCAGGATTTCGCCCTCTGTGGGCTCGTACAGTCCGTACAGGACGTTCATCAGCGTGGACTTGCCAGCGCCGTTCTCGCCGAGCAGACAGTGAATCTGCCCGGGTTCAACAACCACATCGATGTGATCGTTGGCTACCAGGGAGCCGAAGCGTTTTGTAATGCCCTTGAGTTCAAGTTTCAAAACTCTGACCAATCTCGAGATGTCCGGAAGGCTTGATCCGGACGCGTAGTGGGGGCTGCAGCACCAGCTTAGTGCCTGCGGTGTGAGGCGAGCGGGCCGCAACGAAAAGCGCCACAGCCCGTGCGGTGGTGACCGGACGGGCCGTGGCGCTTAGCGGAGGAAGTTAGGCCTTGGGGCTGGCTGCAGATTCAACCTTCAGCTTGCCGTCGGCGATGTCCTTCTTGATCTGGTCCAGCTCGGACTTCAGTTCGGCCGGGACCTGGGCATCCATGTCGTGGAACGGAGCCAGCTGGACGCCGTCGTTCGCGAGGGTGCCAATGTACGGCTTGTTGGTGAACTGGCCGTCCTTGTCCTGCTTGACCACCGTCTCGACGGCCTCGCCCATCTGCTTCATGACGGAGGAGAGCATGATGTCCTTGTAATCCGGTGCCGTGAGGAAGCCGTCGGAGTCAACCCAGATGAGCTTGACGTCCTTGCCTGCTGCCTTGGCCTCCTGCAGGGCCGCGCCCGCACCCTTGCCGACCGGACCGGCGACGGGCATGACGATGTCGGCGCCCTGGTCCAGGAAGTTCTGGGTGAACTGCTTGCCCTTGTCCTGCTTTTCGAAGTCACCGGTGAAGGAGCCGTCCTGCTTGGCCTTGTCCCAGCCAAGGACCTTGACGTCCTTGCCCTTCTTCTCGTTGTAGTACTTCACGCCGTCGGCGTAGCCGTCCATGAAGATGGTGACCGTGGGGATCTTGATGCCGCCGAAGGTGGCTACCGTTCCGGTCTTCGTGGTGCCTGCCGCGAGGTAGCCGGCCAGGAACGCGGCCTGGGCCGTGTCGTAGATGATCGGCTTGACGTTGGCGACCGGGGTTTCGTAGCCGAAGTCGATGATGGCGAAGTGCTTGTCCGGGTTCGCGGTGGCCTGGGCCTTCGTGGCGTCGCCGAGCAGGAAGCCGACCGTGATGGTCAGGTTGCAGCCGGCGGAGACCATGGCGCGCAGGTTGGGCTCGAAGTCGTTGTTGGTCTTGGACTCGGCCTCGGCCGTCTGGATGCCAAGATCCTTCTCGGCCTTCTTCAGGCCCTCGTAGGAAGACTGGTTGAACGACTGGTCGTCGAATCCACCCGAGTCGGACACGATGCAGCCCTTGAAGTTGCTGGCCGTGTTGGTGGCGGTGCTGGCCTCCGGGGCGGCCCCGCAGCCGGTCAGCAGGAGTGCAGCCGCGCCGGCGGTGGCGACGCCGGCCATTGATCCGCGCTTGAAGGTGGCACGCAGAGAGTTCTTCAATTTTCCTCCAGGAAGAAAGAGTAGGCGCTACGACGGAAGTTCAATGAGTGTCTGTCTGCGGTGTTCCGCTGATCTCTGTTGTCACTGATGGATTCGCAGCACTGCGCCGAGGCGCACTGCTGGAAGCTACTTTAGTGGCCTGCGCCACGTGCACGTAGCAGACTTCACGGCAATTACCCAGATTGTTGAGAACTTGTTACCTAGGGGTAGCCGGGGTCCGTAGCCGGCCCTCCTGCCAGCGAGGGCGCGCAAACGCCTCCGGCGCCGGTCCCCGCAGGAACTGGCGCCGGAGGCGTCGAAGCGGAAACTGGCGCCGGAGGCGTCCACGTGTCCGGCAGGCGGTTTCTGGTGATGCGCCGGCGCCGTGTTAGAGCCGCACCAGCATCTTGCCAGTGTTGGCGCCGTCGAGCAGGTCCATAAAGGCCTGCGGGGCGTTGTCCAGGCCGTCCACCACGGTCTCGTCGTAGCGGACCGTTCCATCGGCGAGCCAGGCGGACATGATCTCGACGAACTCGGCCATGTGCTGCCAGTAGCCGCCCACCAGGAAGCCCTTGAGTGTCAGCTGTTTGCCGATCGCCTGCATGAGGTTCCGCGGCGCGGGCGTGGGTTCGGTCGCGTTGTACTGGGCAATCGCCCCGCACATGGCCACCCGGCCGCCGACGGTGAGCGTGGACAAGGCTGCTTCCAGGTGCTCGCCGCCGACGTTGTCGAAGTAGACGTCGATCCCGCGCTCACCCGCGGCCGCGGCGAGCTGTTCCGCAACCGGGCCATCGTGATAGTTGAACGCAGCATCGAAGCCGAGTTCGAGCAGCCGTGCCACCTTTTCCGGCGAGCCGGCGCTGCCGATGACCCGGGACGCTCCCATGGCCCTGGCGATCTGCCCCACGAGCGAGCCGACCGCGCCGGCGGCGCCCGAGACGAAGACGGCGTCGCCGGGCTTGAATTCTGCGACCTTCAGCAGTCCCGCGTAGGCGGTCAGGCCGGTCATGCCGAGGGCTCCGAGGAACGCGGATGCCGGGGCCAGATCGGTGCGCGCCAGGGTGGTGGCCGCGGCATCGACGACGGCGTATTCACGCCAGCCGAGGCTGTGCACGACAGTATCGCCGACAGCGCGCCCGTCGGCGCGGGATGCGATGACTTCGCCGACGGCGCCGCCGTCGAGCGCCTTGTCCAGCGCGAACGGCGCGGAGTAGGACTTGACGTCGTTCATGCGGCCGCGCATGTACGGGTCGACCGAGATGTAGAGGTTGCGGACCAGAACCTGGCCGTCCTGCAGCTCGGGCAGCGGAGACTGGGCGAGGCGGAAGTTCTCCGGCACGGGGCGGCCGTGCGGACGGGACGCCAGCTGGATCTCGCGGGTGGTGGCGGGAAGGGTGAGAGTTTCGGTTTTGGCGCTCATGCGGCTACCTCCAGGATGGTGATGTCGACAGTGATGTTGCCGCGGGTGGCGTTGGAGTAGGGGCAGATCTGGTGGGCTTTGGCCACCAGGGCCTCGGCGGTCTGCCGGTCCACGGCGGGCAGGGCGATCTCGAGCTCTGCGGCCAGGCCGTATCCGGCACCGTCTGCGAGGGCGCCGAAGTGGATTTTGGCGGCGACGGCGGAGTCCGTCAGGTCGGCGCGTTCCTTGCGTCCCACGAGGCGCAGGGCGGAGTGGAAGCACGCGGCATAGCCGGCGGCAAAGAGCTGTTCGGGATTGGTTCCGGCGCCGTCGCCACCGAGTTCCACCGGGCTGGCGAGGGTGACGCTGAGCTTACCGTCCTTGCTGACGGCGGTGCCGTCGCGGCCTTCGCCTGAGGCCAGTGCCTCGGCTGTGTAAAGGGTCTTCATGGGGTTTCCGTTCTGTGGGCGGTAAGTCGTGGTGGGCAATGGCCCGGGGGAAGGCTTCAGGGAAAGGGTTTAGGGGAAGGGGCTTAGCGGGAGGCGTGGAGTGCGCTGGCCAGCCGGCCCAGCGTTTCGCGGAGCTGGTCCAGTTCCGCGGCGGTGAGCCCGGCGGCGTCCGCCAGGCGCTGCGGGATGCCGCTGGCCCTGGCGCTCAGGGCGGCGCCGGTTTCGGTGAGGAAGATCTCCACGCGGCGCTCGTCCTCGGCGGACCGGCGGCGCTGGACGAGGCCGAGCGCTTCGAGCCGCTTGAGCAGCGGCGACAGCGTGCCGGAGTCGAGTCCGAGCTCCTCCCCCAGCTCGCGGACGCTGCGCGGCTCCGCCTCCCAGAGCACCAGCATGGCGAGGTACTGCGGGTAGGTCAGGCCGAGTTCCTCCAGCATGGGCCGGTAGGCGGCCGTGGCGGCGCGCGAGGCCGAGTACATCGCGAAGCACACCTGCCGGTTCAGGCGGAGCGCTTCCGGGCTGGCAGGGCGGGCCTCTTCTGGCGTGGTCATAGATTCACCATATCGCACAATTGAGTTGTACACAATTTAGTTGTGCACAACCGAACATGGCCGGCTGACCCCAGAAGCTGCCGCGGCCGCTGAATCTCCCCATCTTCGCCGGGCTCCGACGGCGCGTCGGCCCGCAACGCCGGCGCGTCCCGGCGTCGTGCTGGCAAAGGTGGGGAAACTCAGCGCGGCAGGTGCGGTGCCGGTGCAGGGAGAGTCGGGGCCAGGTGCCGGGACTGTAGTTAGAGGTCGCGGATGGTGCGCAAGGCCGCCGCGGTGAGCACCTGGATGCCGAGGCCGAGCGCCCGCTCGTCGACGATGTAGTCGCCGCGGTGGAGGTCATACTCTTCCCCGCCCGGAGTCTTGGTGCCCAGGCGCATCATGGCACCGGGGGTGTCGGCCAGGAACCAGGCGAAGTCTTCCCCGCCCATGGACTGCGGTGTCAGGACCACGGCGCCCTCGCCGATTTCGGCGCGGGCCGCCGCCTCGATCAGCGCCGTCTCGTGCTCGGAGTTGACCACCGGCGGCACACCGCGGGTATGTTCCAGGTGGACGTCGACGCCGTAGGGCTCGGCGACTTGCCGGATGATGTCATCGAGCAGCTCGCCGGCGTCATGCCAGGCCTCGCGGTCCAGGCACCGCATGGTGCCGGCCATGTAGCCGCTGCCGGGGATGGCGTTCGGGGCCGAGCCGGCGGAGATCTGGCCCCAGACCACGGACACGCCGCTGCGGACATCGACACGGCGCGAGAGCACGGCGGGAACATTGACCGCGATCTGTGCCAGGGCGAAGACCAGTTCCTCGGTCAGGTGGGGGCGGGAGGTGTGGCCGCCGCGGCCGGAGAGTTCAATCTTGATGGTGTCCGAGGCGGAGGTGATGGCCCCGATCCGGGTGCCGATCTTGCCGATCTCGATCCGGGGATCGCAGTGCAGTGCCAGGATCCGCGGCACGCCTTCCAGGACGCCCTGCTCGATGCAGGAGGTGGCGCCGCCGGGCATGGTTTCCTCGGCCGGCTGGAAGATGATCCGGACCGTTCCCCGCAGCGGGGACTGCTCATGCATGCGCTGCAGGACCAGCGCGATGCCGAGCATGGTGGTGGTGTGGACGTCGTGGCCGCAGGCGTGGGTCACGCCGTGGTTCTTCGAGGCGAACTCGAGGCCCGTTTCCTCGATGATCGGCAGGGCGTCGATGTCCCCGCGCAGGGCGGTGGCGATGGGACCCTGTCCGACGTCGACCGTCAGGCCCGTGCCCTCGAGGCGGCGGGGTTTGAGCCCGGCTTCCTCAAGCCGTTTCGCCAGCTTGTCGGTGGTGCGGAACTCCTTGAACGAAAGTTCCGGGTGCGCATGGAGGTCGCGGCGGAAAGCGATCAGCTCCGGCAGGAGGGGCTCCAGCCACGGCCCCACGAGAGTCGTGGGCTCAGCTTCAGTCGAGTAGTTGCGCACGGAATAACTCTAGCGAGCGGACAATGAATAGCGGCATCGGGTACGGCGCGTTACGGATTGCTGAACATTTGCTCAACCCCTGACCC
Organism: Arthrobacter sp. P1_B3; assembly: GCF_056406615.1. Taxonomy (NCBI): domain Bacteria; kingdom Bacillati; phylum Actinomycetota; class Actinomycetes; order Micrococcales; family Micrococcaceae; genus Arthrobacter; species Arthrobacter sp. P1_B3. The sequence goes on from NZ_JBFTZV010000005.1 coordinate 445,005, forward strand.
GCTCCAATCTGCCTACAGGACGTCGGTGTCGCCCTTTGCCTTGATGGCATCCACGGCCTGCTTGACCCGCTGCGAGTGTTCCTTCGTGGTGACCAGCAGGGCATCCGGGGTGTCAACGATCACGACGTCCTTGATGCCGATCAACGCGATGACGCGCTTGGTATCGGAGACCACCACGCCACTGGCGTTCTCGGTGAAAACGCGTGCGCCCTCGCCCAGTACCGTGACCTCGTCGACTTCCTTGGCGCTGTTGAGCCGGCCTACGGAGGCGAAGTCTCCGACGTCGTCCCAGAGGAACGTTCCGGGCACCACGGCGACGTCACCGGCGGCGGCGGCCGGTTCGGCGACGGCGTAGTCAATGGCGATCTTGGGCAGGGTGGGCCACACCCGGGCCGTGACGGCGTCGCGCTCCGGGGTGTCCCAGGCCTTGGCGATTTCCTGGAGTCCGGCGAAGAGCTCGGGCTGGTTGGCCTCGAGGTGCTTGAGCATCAGCGAGACCGGCGCCACGAACATGCCCGCGTTCCAGACATATTCCCCGCTGTCGACGTACTGCTGGGCCACTTCCTCGCTGGGCTTCTCCACGAACTCCACCACTGACTGCGCGCTGGGAGCGTCCGGGATGTTGAGGTTCGCGCCGGAGCGGATGTAGCCGAATCCGGTGGAGGGATGGGTCGGCTTGATGCCGATGGTGACGATCTTTCCCGCGGCGGCGGTGTAGACGGCCTCACGGACGGCGTCCTGGAAGAGGTCATCGGGGCTGATGACCTGGTCCGCAGCGAACGAACCCATGATGATGTCCGGGTCCCGCTCATGCAGGATGGCCGCGGCGAGGCCGATCGCGGCACCGGAGTCCTTGGGTTCGCTTTCCAGGACAAGGTTGGAGTCCAGGACCTCGGGCAGCTGGCGGCAGACGGCTGCCCTGTGGGCGGCGCCGGTCACCACCAGCACGTGCTTGCCGGCGACGGGCTGGAGGCGGTCATAGGTCGCGCGCAGCAAGGTGCTGCCCGAACCGGTCAGGTCGTGAAGGAATTTCGGGGCTGCTGCCCGCGACAGGGGCCAGAGACGGGTCCCCACCCCGCCCGCCGGAATAACCGCAATAAAACGGTCCAACGGTGAATCCTGGCTTGTCACTTTGTCTGTAGTCATCACCGCTACTTTAGCCGACAGCGGCCAAATCGCCCCAGATTGGGCCGGGATCACGCCCTTCCAGCCCCCGTGACCATGGCCAAATGTGGCGTTCGTCTCAAAACCAACGCAAAACAGCGCCGGGGCCTGTCAACAAGGGGTTCCTAAATTGAATAAGCTGTGAGCGAAGCCTAGATTTAGGCTTGAGCTTACGAGTGCTCTCGCAGCAGGCGTTCCCCCCGCGTGGATCCCATGCCAGCGCCGCTGTGTTGCAGGGAGGTTTATTCAGTGCCGACAAAACCAGCTGGCACCTTGTACCGCGGCCGTGAAGGCATGTGGTCCTGGGTTGGACACCGCATTACAGGTGTAGTGATTTTCTTCTTCTTGTTGGTCCACGTGCTGGACACCTCATTGGTGCGTGTGTCCCCCGAGGCCTACACCGCCGTGATTGGTGCCTACAAGAACCCCCTCATGGCCCTGGGTGAAACGGGCCTTGTCGCGGCGATCGTGTTCCACGCCTTCAACGGCCTGCGCATCATCGCCGTCGACTTCTGGAAGAAGGGTGCCAAGTACCAGCGTCAGATGCTCTGGACGGTCCTGGGCCTCTGGGTCGTCGTCATGGTCGGCTTCTCCATCCGCCACCTGTCCCTCGCCCTTGGAGGTCACTAAGCCATGACTGCAACCATTCAGAGTCCGCGCAGCGGAAAGATCCAGCCCAAGTACCGCCGGACCGGCGGTTCCAAGGGCAACTTCGAGATGCTCGCCTGGCTCTTCATGCGCCTCTCCGGCGTTGTGCTGGTGGTGCTGATCTTCGGCCACCTGACCGTCAACCTGCTGGTCGGCGAGGGCATCCACGCGATCGACTTCGGCTTTGTGGCCGGCAAGTGGGCCGACCCGTTCTGGCAGTTCTGGGACCTGGCCATGCTGTGGCTCGCCATGCTGCACGGCACCAACGGCGTCCGCACGATCATCAATGACTACGCCGAGAAGGACGCCACGCGCCTCTGGCTGAAGATTGTGCTCTACGCGGCCACCACGGTCATCATCATCCTGGGCACCCTGGTCATCTTCACGTTCGATCCGTGCCCCGTGGCCAACGGCGTCCAGCTTCCCGGCGGCTTCTGCCCGGCGCCATAACGGCAAACGCCGTAACGGCGGGGAACCGCCGCGGACCGCTGTCCCAACGGGTAAGAACTTGCGGTCCCTCACGGCAACTGATCTTGCCTGCCAAGCGCAGGCGCAGATTGCACGAGAATCCACCGGGCAGGCACGGCCCGCCGGTGGGTTATAGCGAATTTTGAGAGAAAGAGCGTCTGGTATGCAGGTCCATAAGTACGACGTCGTGATCGTCGGTGCCGGTGGCGCCGGGATGCGCGCGGCGATCGAATCAGGTCAGCGCGCCCGAACAGCAGTATTGACCAAGCTCTACCCCACCCGGTCCCACACCGGCGCGGCGCAGGGCGGCATGTGTGCGGCCCTGGCCAACGTCGAGGAAGACAACTGGGAGTGGCACACCTTCGACACCATCAAGGGCGGCGACTACCTGGTTGACCAGGACGCTGCCGAGGTCATGGCGAAGGAAGCGATCGACGCCGTCCTGGACCTGGAAAAGATGGGCCTGCCGTTCAACCGCACGCCCGAGGGCCGCATTGACCAGCGCCGTTTCGGTGGCCACACCCGCGATCACGGCAAGGCACCGGTCCGCCGCGCCTGCTACGCCGCCGACCGCACCGGCCACATGATCCTGCAGACCCTGTACCAGAACTGCGTCAAGCACAACGTCGAGTTCTACAACGAGTACTACGTCCTGGACCTGCTGACCGTCGAAGAGGACGCTGTCCGCGAGGACGGCACGCCGTACAAGCAGAAGCGCGTTGCCGGCGTCGTGTCCTACGACCTCGCCTCCGGCGAACTGCACGTCTTCCAGGCCAAGTCCGTGGTGTTCGCCTCCGGCGGCGCCGGCAAGGTCTTCAAGACCACGTCCAACGCCCACACCCTCACCGGTGACGGCATGGGCATCGCGTTCCGCCGCGGCATCCCGCTGGAGGACATGGAGTTCTTCCAGTTCCACCCGACAGGCCTGGCCGGCCTGGGCATCCTGCTCTCCGAGGCCGCCCGCGGCGAAGGCGCCATTCTGCGCAACTCCGAGGGTGAACGCTTCATGGAGCGCTACGCACCCACCATCAAGGACCTCGCCCCGCGCGACATCGTGGCCCGCTCCATGGCCAACGAAGTCCGTGAGGGACGCGGCTGCGGCCCGAACAAGGACTACGTCCTCCTGGACCTGACGCACCTTGAGCCTGCGCACATCGATGCCAAGCTGCCGGACATCACCGAGTTCGCCCGCACCTACCTGGGTGTGGAGCCGTACACGGAGCCGGTTCCGGTGTTCCCGACGGCGCACTACGCCATGGGCGGCATCCCCACCAACATCACCGCCGAGGTCCTCCAGGACAACGACACGGTGGTCCCGGGCCTCTACGCCGCCGGCGAGGTTGCCTGCGTCTCCGTCCACGGCTCCAACCGCCTGGGCACCAACTCGCTGCTGGACATCAACGTGTTCGGCAAGCGCGCCGGCATCGCCGCGGCCGAATACGCCAAGACCGCCGACTTCGTGGAACTCCCCGCTGACCCGGAGGCCTACACGCTGAACCTGCTGGATCACGTCCGCACCTCCGACGGCACCGAGAAGGTCGCTGCGATCCGCAAGGAACTGCAGGACACCATGGACGCCAACATGCAGGTGTTCCGCACCGCGGACACGCTGAACCAGGTCCTGAAGGACATTGCCTCCTTCGAGGAGCGGTACCAGCGCATCAGCGTCCAGGACAAGGGCAAGCGCTTCAACCTGGACCTGCTCGAGGCCGTGGAGCTGGGCTTCCTGCTGGAGCTCGCCAAGGTCATGACCGTGGCGGCCCTGCACCGCGAGGAATCCCGCGGCGGCCACTTCCGCGAGGACTTCCCCGAGCGCGACGACGAAAAATTCATGAAGCACTCCATGGCGTACAAGGATGAGCACGCCCCGGCGGATGGTTCCGCCGAGGCGATTGCCGGCATCCGGCTTGCCACCAAACCGGTGGTCTTTACGCGCTACGAGCCGATGGTGAGGAAGTACTAAGATGAGCGCTGAACTCGCTGAGCCAGCATCCAAGATCGAACTGCCCGCCGGCGTCGGCGGTGGCGGGGAGATCCCGTCCTTCGACGTCACGCTGCGCGTGCGCCGCTACAACCCCGAGGTCTCCGAGGACGCCACGTGGGATGACTTCAAGGTCACCATGTACGGCACCGACCGTGTCCTGGACGCCCTGCACAAGATCAAGTGGGAGATGGACGGCAGCGTCTCCTTCCGCCGCTCCTGCGCCCACGGCGTCTGCGGCTCCGATGCCATGCGTATCAACGGCCGCAACCGCCTCGCCTGCAAGACCCTGCTGAAGGACCTGGACACGTCCAAGCCCATCACGGTCGAGCCGATCAAGGGCCTGCCGGTGGAGAAGGACCTGATCGTGGACATGGAGCCGTTCTTCCAGTCCTTCCGCGAAGTCATGCCCTTCCTGATCAACCGCGGCCACGAGCCCACCAAGGAACGCCTGCAGTCCGCCGAGGACCGCGAGCGGTTCGACGACACCACCAAGTGCATCCTGTGCGCCGCGTGCACCTCGTCCTGCCCGGTGTTCTGGACCGACGGCCAGTACTTCGGCCCGGCCGCGATCGTCAACGCGCACCGCTTCATCTTCGATTCCCGCGATGACGCCGGCGACATGCGCCTGGAGATCCTCAACGACAAGGAAGGCGTGTGGCGCTGCCGCACCACCTTCAACTGCACCGAAGCATGCCCCCGCGGCATCCAGGTCACGCAGGCAATCGCCGAGGTCAAGCAGGCCATCCTCTCCCGCAAGATCTAACGACCGGTTCGCCAGAACCTACAGAGTCAGCACCAAGAGAAAAACGACGACGGCGCCTCTCACCTCACGGGTGGGGGCGCCGTCGTCGTCTACCCGCTCACATGAAAGGGGACACCGTGTCCCGCTCAGAAAAAGTCTCTTTCCAGGGTTCCACCGGCGAACTGCTCTCCGGCGTTGTGGACTTGCCCGAAGGCCCGGTGAAGGGCTGGGGCGTGTTCTCGCACGGCTTTACCCTGGGCAAGGACAGTCCCTCGGCCTCCCGCATGTGCAAGGCCCTGGCGGACAACGGCGTGGGCATGCTCCGGTTCGACAACCTGGGCCTCGGCGAGTCCGCGGGAATGTGGTCGGAGGGGTCCTTCAGCCACAAGGTGGCCGATACCGTCAAGGCCGCCGAATTCATGCGGGACTCGGAACGGCGGGTGTCCTTGCTCGTGGGCCACTCGTTCGGCGGCGCGGCCGTCCTGTCCGCCGCACGGCAGATCCCGGAGCTCAAGGCCGTGGCCACGGTGGGGGCACCCTTCTCCCCCAAGCACGTGGCGCACGTCTTTGACGCGGCGCTGGACCGGATCCTGAGCGAGGGAAGCGCCGAGGTGGACCTCGGCGGCAAGCGGGTGGAGATCCGCCGGCACTTTGTCGAAGACCTCGAAAATGCGGATCTGACGGACTGCATCCGGCAGCTGCACAAGCCGCTCATGGTGCTGCACTCCCCCACCGACAACACGGTGGGGATCGAAAACGCCAGCACCATCTTCCAGACGGCACGCCACCCGCGCAGCTTCGTCTCGCTGGAGGGCAGCGACCACCTGCTGACGGGCAAGGGCCAGGCGGCCCGTGCGGCAAAGATTATTTCGGCGTGGGCCGACCAATACCTCGACGCCTGAACGCGGCGGACAGCGACCTCCGGCGGGCCCGGTGCTCCACCGGCGTCTTGCCCGGCTGGACCCGCCGGGCGCCCCAGCCGGTGGTCGCGGTGGCGGGCTCCGTCTTGAGGTCTTCCTCCCGGATCGCCACCCACGCGGCGCAGATCACGTAAACCTGGCTGACCAGGTTGAACCAGATCAGCAGGCCGATGATGATGGCGAAGGGCGCCAGGATGGGGTTCTTGCCCGCGCTGGCCAGCAGCTGGGTGCTGAAGATCATCAGAATTGTGGTGCCCACCGCGGCGAGAGTGGTCCCTTCGAGCAGTGAGCGCCGGGCCGGCTTCAGCCCCGCAGCCACCCGGTACATGATCAGGGCGGTGCCCCAGCCGAGCAGCAGCGGCACGAGGATAGTGACGGAGGTCGTCAGCGGCCCGGCCACTATCGGATCGAGGCCCAGCTGCTCGGTCACCCATCCGGCGGCCGTGCCGAAGATCAGCGAGGCTGCGGAGCTGACCACCAGGGCCACCCCCATCAGCAGCAGCGTGCCGACGTCCTTGAGTATCTGCAGGATCGGATTCATCACCAGGGGGCCGAGCTGCATCATGCTCCGCATACCGTCGCGGATGCCGCTGATCCAGCCCAGGGACGTGAACACCGTCACCACGGCGGCGATCCCGGCGGCCCAGCCCAGGCTGGTGGGGTTCAGCAGCTCCTGGGGATCAACCAGCCCCTCGCTGCCGTCGACCTGCAGCAGGCCCGGCGCGGCGGCGGCCACACTCTTGATGACCTGGTCCAGCAGGGCCGGATGATCGCTGAGCACGAGGCCGGCCAGGGACAGGCCGGTGGCCAACAGGCCTGTGATGGAGAAAAACATCCGGAACCCGATGCCGGCACTCAACAGCGGGCCGCGCTGGCGGAGGTAGTGCAAGTAAGCGCGCATTGGCAGCAGCATGTTGAACTTGGCCAGGAGCCACATCATCATCGCCGTCAGGGACGCAATCGTCCCGCCGCCGGAGCGCCGAACCCTGCCCCATTCGACCCTCTTGCGGATGACTTCCAGTTTCAGCCCGGCCAGATCGGTGGGAAGCGGCGGCTTATCGGGCGTCTGCGGTGCCGTCCGGGCCTCTGTCGTGGTCAGGTTTGGTCCCAAAGTCAAGCTCTTCCCGTAGCTGCCAGATGCCGTTGTCGTCGTGCTCGTAAAGTCCCATGCTAGCCACAGGGAACGTGGCCCTGTAATCCTTGAGGACTGTTTCGGCCTCATCGAGGCTTTCCGGGGCAACGTCGTGGGCCACGGTGACGTGCGGATGGTAGCCGAACGGCAGTTCCCGCTCCAGCGGGCCGGACTGCAGCTGGCGGTGCAGGTTCACGCAGTCCCCGAAGCCGTCCTCGACGTTCAGGAAGACCACCGGGGACACCGGCCGGAAAGACCCGGTCCCCGCGATGGTCACCATGAAAGGCTCCTGCCGGCGCGCCACGTCCCGGACATGGCGTTGGGTCGCGTCCCAGTCCTGCGTCATGGTGGTGGTGACCAGCGTGATGTGGGCGGGGACGACGGCGGCCATCGGGTCCCCGAACGATGCCCGCCAGCGCTGGAGCTCCTCAGCGATGTCCGCCGGGAACCTCAGGATCACACCGATGCTGATGCCTTCGCTGCGCTGTCCGTTCGACGTGGCGGCTTTCGCGGTGACTTTGCTGACGGAGGACATTGACCTAGCGGACTCCCTGGGCGCCGGCGTAAGGCAGGAAACCCACCTTGGCGTAGACGTCGCGGAGAGTGATCGAGGCAATCTCCCGGGCCTTGTCGGCACCGAGGGCAAGGAGCCGGTCCAGCTCCGCGGGATCGTCCAGCAGCTCCTTGGCACGGTTCCGGATCGGAGTCAGGTGCTCCGTGACCACCTCGGCGAGGTCCGCCTTGAGGTGTCCGTACATCTTGCCCTCGTACGCGGTGACGAGGGCATCAACGCTTTGACCGGTGATCGCCGAGTAGATGGTCAGCAGGTTGGACACGCCCGGCTTCGCCTCACGGTCGAACCGGATTTCCGTCTCCGCATCCGTAACAGCGGACTTGATCCGCTTGGCGGTGACCTTTGGATCGTCCAGCAGGTTGATCAGGCCCGCCGGCGAATCCGCCGATTTGGACATCTTGGCCCTGGGTTGCTGCAGATCGTAGATCTTCGCCGATTCCTTCTGGATGAAGGGCTGCGGCACCGTGAACGTGTGGCCAAAGCGGGAGTTGAACCGCTGGGCGAGGTCACGGCTCAGTTCCACGTGCTGACGCTGGTCCTCTCCCACGGGGACACCGTGCGGCTGGTACAGGAGGATGTCCGCGGCCTGAAGGATGGGGTAGGTGAACAGTCCGACGCTGGCGTGGTCTGAACCCTGTTTGTAGGCCTTGTCCTTGAACTGGGTCATCCGGGACGCCTCGCCGAAACCAGTGATGCAGTTCAGCACCCAGGCAAGCTGGGCGTGCTCCGGCACCTGGGACTGAACGAACAGCGTGCACTTCTCGACATCCACGCCGCCGGCAATGTACTGCGCGGCTGTGACCCGCGTGCGGTGGGCCAGCTCGGCCGGATCCTGCGGAACGGTGATCGCGTGCAGGTCAGGGATGAAGAAGACGGCGTCGTACTCGTCCTGCATCCGGACCCAGTTGACGAGGGCACCGAGGTAGTTGCCCAGGTGCAGGGAGTCGGCGGAGGGCTGCATGCCGGAAAGGATGCGGTGCCGGGCCGCGGTGGCCGCCGGGGCGGGTTTCGCGGCGTCAGGGGCGAGGCCGGTGTCGGTCACGGTTGAAGAGGTGGTCATTCGTGGAAGCCTTAAGACTAGAGCCGGTAGTCCACTACCAGCGGGGCATGGTCGGAGAAGCGTGTGTCCCAGGTCGCGGCCCGGTCAACTACGGCTGACACTGCGGCAGCAGCGAGATCGGGCGTGGCCATGTGGTAATCGATGCGCCAGCCGGTGTCGTTGTCGAAGGCCTGGCCACGTTGCGACCACCATGTGTAGGGGCCGTCGACGTTACCCGCCAGGCCCCTGTGAACATCCTTCCAGCCGATTTCTTCGCCGAAGAAGCGGTCAAAATAGGCCCTTTCCTCCGGCAGGAAGCCGGCACGTTTGACGTTGCCCTTCCAGTTCCTGATGTCCAGCTCCGTGTGGCCGACGTTGAGGTCGCCCACCACCAGGGCGTGGTCACTGTGTTTGGCCAGTTCGGGCAGCCGGGTGGTCATGACGTCGAGGAAGCGGAACTTGTCATCCTGCTTGGGAGTGCCGGCCTCGCCCGAGTGCACGTAGGCGCTGACGACGGTCAGCTGTGAGGCCTGCCCGGCCGCATCCCGCACGGTGTAGTCCGCTTCGACCCAGCGCCCGGTGGTGGCGAAGAAGTCATCGCCGATCCCGACCCGGGTGGCAAGGGGCTCTTCGCGCGAGGCGATGGCAACGCCGGCCCGGCCCTTGGCCTCGGCTTCGGCGTGGAGGATGTACCAGCCCTCGCCGAGCAGTTCCTCGACGATCGCATCGGGCGCGCGGACCTCCTGGAGGCACAGAATGTCCACCTCGCGCGGTTCAAGCCACTCCGCCATGCCCTTCTTGTAGGCGGCACGCAGGCCGTTGACGTTGACTGACGCGATGCGAAGGTGGTCCTTCTTCAATGCCGAGCTCACCCGATCCACTCTAGTCGATGATGGTTCCGCTAACGGGTGCGTCGTCGCCGCCCGGGGATTTGATCATGTCCCGCGCGTTGGTGGCGGTGATCTCGATGGTCTCCAGGGCACGGTTGATCGTGTCGCGGTCCGCGGCGTCGCCCTTCGCGCGCTCCTGTTCGATGACGCGGACCTGGACCTGGACGATCTTGAAGGAGTGGTCGAGCTTCATGTCGCGGACGCCGTCCGATGCGCGACTTTCGCTGACCACGCGGGTGCCGCCGTGGTCAGCGCTGCCCGCCGCCGGCGGCCGCCCGGCCGCGGCGTTGAAGGCGTTCTGGGCCTCGTTCAGCCTGGCCCCGGCCTTCTTGGCGGCCTTCTGGATGCTGAACACCACGAAGGAGGCCAGCGCCAGCCAGAAGCCGGCGATGATCGCCACGATCCATCCCACGACGTCGTTCTGGTTGGCCGCGAAGATCACGGCCACCACGAACGCGATGATGAAGACCAGCAGCCCCGGCCCGCTGATGCGGAGCATGGAGAACCGGCCTTTGGCCGTGGTGTCGTTGGACGTGGACGCGGAGCTACCCAGAGATTGCATGAGCCCATTATCGCAAACGGGGCCGGCCGGCCGCTGCGCTTCCACCCCGGGCGAACGCCGCACCAGACTGCCTAGGTCAGGACGGGTACTTTTAGGTCAGGACCAGCTTTTAGGTCAGGACGAGGCAGAACGGGTGGCCGCTGGGATCCGTGTAGACCCGGAAGGTCTTGCCGCCGCCCGTCTGGCGCGTGGCCCCGAGCCGGAGGACTTCCGCCTCGCCGGCGTCGAGGTCACCGACTATCACGTCCACGTGCATCTGCTGGGGATGCTCGGGGTCCGGCCACTGCGGCCGGACCAGCCGGTCCACACGCTGGAAGGCGACGGCGGGACGGTCGGCGGCGTCGCCGATCGAAATAAACTCCTCTTCCTCCTGCACCCGGATCATGCCCAGGAGCTCCTGGTAGAAGTCGGCGAGCTTGTCCGGGTCCTCGCAGTCGATCACGAGTGCCTGCCATTTTCCGATCATGGGGTCTCCTTATCCGGGGAACGTGCGGGCCGTGGCCCGCGTTTCATGGCCTGGTTTTATGGCCTCATTTGAGGAACAGCTTGCGCAGGCGGCTCGTGGTGAGCAGGACGCCGAGGGCAATCATGACGAGGTAGTAGCCGATGTGCACCGCGGTGGCCGGGGTGAACACCCCCACGCTGATCTGGCGCAGCAGTTCCACGCCGTGCCAGAGAGGCATGGCCTGGATGAGCCACTGGATGGACTGCGGGTAGACGCTGAGCGGGTAGAACGTGGCGCTGAAGAGGAACATCGGCAGCATCACGAAGTTGATCCAGTCCATCTGCTGGAAGGTCTTCATGAAGCTCGTGATCCCCATGCCGAAGCTCGCGAAGCCGAAGGCGATCAGCACCGAGGCCGGGATCATCAGGACGGCCCATGCAGTGGTGATGAGGCCCATCACGCCCATCACTGCGGTGAAACCGGTGGCGTACATGGCCCCGCGCAGCAGGGCCAGGAAGATTTCGCCCATGGCGACATCCAGCGGCCCCAGCGAGGTGTAGAGCATGCCCTGGTAGAGCTTGGCGAAGTTCATCTTGAAGAAGACGTTCCAGGTGGAGTCATAGACGGCGCCGTTCATGGCGGACACTGCCAGCAGGGCCGGCGCGATGTACGCGGCGTAGCTGATCTCCTGCCCACCCGGGCCCTGGACGGAACCGACAATGGCGCCCAGACCCACGCCCATCGAAATCAGGTACAGCACAGGTTCGAAGAACCCGGAGACCATGACCATCCAGTTGCTGCTCTTGGTGGCCATGAGCCCGCGGGCGACGACGGCGCGGACGTTGCGGGAGTAGATGGGCCCGAAGTGCCGGCGGCGTGCGGCTTCCGTGACGCTGCTCTCCCCTGCGTTGAAACTTCCGGTCAGGACGCTCATGAGGCCATCCTTTTGGCGAACTGGTGTTTGGTCAGGACCCAGCCGGCAGCCGCCAGGCCCAGCAGGAAGACAAGGTGGACGACGGTGAGCCACGGCTCTTCCTCGTACCCGTAGCTGACCACGCGGCCAAGTTCCGTTCCGTGCCAGATCGGTGAGATCCAGCCGATCCAGCGGACGCCGAGCGGGAGCGTGTCCAGCGGGAAGAACGTGCCGGAGAACAGGAACAGCGGCATGACAATGAACCGCATGACCATGGCGAACTGGCCCCGGTCTTCCTTGATGGTGGCCGCGTAGGCCATGAGCGGCAGGCCGAAGGACAGGCCGGCGAGCGTGGCGATGAGGATCGAAACCCAGCCCCAGGCGCCGGGTGAGGCGCCGAACAGCGCGACGACGGCGAAGTAGATGGCCGACTGCAGCAGGAAGCGGACGGTGACGGCGATGACCTGGCCGCCGGCGATCTGTTCCGGCGTCAGCGGCGAGGCGTGCGGGCCGTAGTAGACGCGCCGCCATTTGAAGCCGTCCATCACCGGGAACGTGAACTCGTTGGCCGCCGTCATGACGGCGGCCGAGATCAGCAGGGCCGGCGCGATGAACGTCAGGTAGCTGACCCCGCCGAAGACGGCGGCGCCGTTGGTCTCGACCAGCGTGGCCAGGCCAACGCCCATCGCGAACAGGTAGGCCACCGGCTGGCCCACGCCGTACATGACGATGGTCCAGCCGTAGCCCTTCATGACGCGGAGGACCTGCTCGGCGTAGAAGAAGGCGCCCCAGCGGCGGGCGCGGGCGGCCGAGACTTCCGGGGAGTGCGCGCGCAGGGCCGGCGCCGCCGCCGTCGTACCCGCCTGTATTGCCCTAGTCAACTCTGCTTTCTTAGTCAACTCTGCTTTCTTAGTCAACTAGGCTCCTGCCGGTCAGGCGCAGGAAGACGTCTTCGAGCGAGGAGCGGCGGACCAGCGACGTGACGGGACGCAGGCCCCGGGCGGAGACCTGCTCCAGGGCGGCCTCGCCGTCGTGGGCGTAGATGAGCACCCGGTCCGGCAGGGTCTCGAGGCGTTCGCCGATGCCTTCGAGCTCCGCGCCGACGCTCGCATTGCGCTCCGAGCCGAAGCGCAGTTCAAGGACCTCCCGGGTGGAATATTCCCGGATCAGGCTGGCCGGGGATCCTTCGGCCATGATCTTGCCCTTGTCCACCACGATCAGGCGGTCGCACAGCTGCTCGGCCTCGTCCATGTAGTGCGTCGTGAGGATCAGGGTGACTCCCTGTTCCTTGAGCCGGAACAGGCGGTCCCAGAGGATGTGCCGCGCCTGCGGGTCCAGGCCGGTCGTCGGCTCGTCCAGCAGCAGGATCCGGGGCTCGTTGATCAGGGAGCGGGCGATCGTCAGGCGGCGCTTCATGCCGCCGGACAGGGCGTCCACCTTGGACTTGGCCTTGTCGGTGAGCTGGGCGAATTCGAGCAGCTCGTCGGCCTTGGGTTTGAGGTAGCTCATGGGCAGGCCGAAATAGCGGCCGTACACCAGCAGGTTGTCCCGGACTTTCAGTTCCTCGTCCAGGTTGTCCTGCTGCGGCACTACGCCCAGGTGCGCGCGGACTTCCGGCCCGTGCTGTTCGGGGTCCAGGCCCATGATGCTCAGGCTGCCGGAAGTGCGCTGCGAGACCCCGCCGATCATCTTCATCGTGGTGGACTTGCCGGCACCGTTGGGGCCCAGCAGGCCGAAGGCTTCCCCGGCGGGGACGCGGAAGGAGATGCCGTCGACGGCGGTGACGTCACCGTAGCGTTTGGTGAGGTTCTCGGCGGTGATGACGTACTGCGGAGCGGCGCCAGAGGGGCTGCTCACGCGTGATTCTTTAGAGGCAAGTTCGGACACCCGCACTACGGTAGTGGATCCCCGCAAACTATGAAAGAGTCTTTTCGTAAAAACTCCTGACGTATCCGTTCCGTTATGCCCGCCGGCGGTGAAACGTGCGCAATCCTGCGGTGGTTGGGCCTGCCGGAGCCCGGCCCAACCACCGCAGCCTCAGGCGAGCCCGGAGTGGCTTTCCTGTGCCAAGTGGCGTTCCGCGGTCTCCACCACGTTGGCGAGCAGCATGGCGCGGGTCATAGGGCCCACTCCCCCGGGGTTCGGCGAGAGCCATGCGGCGACGTCGGCCGCAGCGGGGTCCACGTCGCCGGTGACCACGGCCTTGCCGTTGCCGTCGTCGACCCGGCTGACGCCGACGTCGAGCACGATCGCGCCGGGCTTGAGGTCCCCGGCCTTGATCATGTGCGGTTGCCCGGCGGCGGCGATCACGACGTCGGCCTGCCGCAGTTCCGCCGGCAGGTCCACCGTTCCGGTGTGGGCCAGGATGACCGTGGCATTGACGTCCTTGCGGGTCAGCAGCAGACCCACCGGGCGGCCGATGGTGACGCCGCGGCCCACCACGAGGACGCGCTTGCCGTTCAGGTCGATCCCGTGCCGGGTCAGCAGCTCCACGCAGCCCTTGGGCGTGCAGGGCAGCGGGGATTTCATGGGTCCGCTGACGTTGGCCACGAGCCGGCCCAGGTTCATCGGGTGCAGGCCGTCGGCGTCCTTCTCGGGATCCATGGCCTCCAGGATGACGTCCTGGTCGATGTGCTTGGGCAGCGGCAGCTGGACGATGTAGCCGGTGCATTCCGGGTTCTCGTTGAGCTCGCGGACCACGGCCAGGAGTTCGTCCTGCGTCGTCTCTTCCGGCAGGTCGCGGCGGATGGACGTGATGCCCACCTCGGCGCAGTCCTTGTGCTTTCCGCCGACATACCAGGTACTGCCGGGGTCGGAGCCCACCAGGATGGTGCCCAGTCCGGGAGTGATGCCCTTGGCCTTGAGTGCGGCCACGCGCCCGCTCAGCTCGGCCTTGATGGCGGCGGCGGTAGCCGTGCCGTCAAGGATCTGCGCTGTTCTTGCAGTCTTAGTAGAAGTCATGGACTACCACTGCTCGTGCTGCGGGTACAGCGGGAAGTCGGCGGCGAGCTTGTCCACGCGGGCCTGCAGGGACTCGATCTCCGTGGCAGCGCCGGACTTCAGCGCGGTGGCGATGATGTCGGCGACCTCGGTGAACTCCTCGGCGCCGAAGCCGCGGGTGGCCAGGGCCGGGGTGCCGATGCGCAGGCCGGAGGTGACCATCGGCGGGCGGGGATCGAACGGCACGGCGTTGCGGTTGACGGTGATGCCCACCGAGTGCAGGAGGTCCTCGGCCTGCTGGCCGTCCAGCTGGGAGTTGCGCAGGTCCACCAGGACCAGGTGCACGTCGGTGCCGCCGGTCAGGACCGAGACGCCGGCGTCGGCGACGTCGGCCTGGCCGAGGCGCTCGGCGATGATCTTGGCGCCTTCGAGCACGCGTTCCTGGCGCTCCTTGAATTCCTCCGTGCCGGCGATCTTGAAGGCCACGGCCTTCGCGGCGATCACGTGCATGAGCGGGCCGCCCTGCTGGCCGGGGAACACCGCGGAATTAAGCTTCTTGGCCCATTCCTGCTTGGCCAGGATCACACCGGAGCGCGGGCCGGACAGCGTCTTGTGCACCGTGGAGGTCACGACGTCGGAGTACGGGACCGGGCTCGGGTGCAGTCCGGCGGCGACGAGGCCGGCGAAGTGCGCCATGTCGGTCCAGAGCAGGGCACCGACCTCGTCGGCGATCGAGCGGAAGGCAGCGAAATCGAGGTGCCGCGGGTAGGCGGACCAGCCGGCGATGATCACCTGGGGCTTTTCGGCGATGGCCTGTTCGCGCAGCTTGTCCATGTCGATCCGGAAGTTGTCTTCCTCGACCTGGTAGGCGGCCACGTTGTAGAGCTTGCCGGAGAAGTTCAGCTTCATGCCGTGGGTGAGGTGCCCGCCGTGGGCCAGGGAGAGGCCCAGGATCTTGTCGCCCGGGGTGATCATGGCGGCGAGCGCTGCGGCGTTGGCCTGCGCGCCCGAGTGCGGCTGCACGTTGGCGTATTCGGCGCCAAAGAGTTCCTTGACGCGGTCGATCGCGAGCTGCTCGGCGACGTCGACGTACTCACAGCCGCCGTAGTAGCGGCGTCCCGGGTAGCCCTCGGCGTACTTGTTGGTCAGGACGGAGCCCTGCGCTTCCATCACGGCGCGCGGGGCGAAGTTCTCGGAGGCGATCATTTCCAGGGTGCCGCGCTGGCGGCCAAGTTCCTGGGCAAGTACGGCGGCGATTTCCGGGTCGAGTTCGGCCAGCGGCTGGTTGCTCACGGCGGCTGAGGTGGCGGTGGTAGTAGTCACGAGGAACTCCTGGTAGGCAACGGGTACGGCTATTGGTCAGGCTACCGGCTGGCCCGTTGCGCCGCCCTATGATTACGGGCCCCTTGACAGCGGACCGCGGCAGCGGCGGTTAGCACCCCGTGCGGGCGCCAGCAACGGTACGGCAGCGGTGATGCTGCCGACCGGTAAGACATGACCCTCGGCCCAGGCGTACGATCCGTGGTCTTCGTGAGTGCCGCTCCCTGATGGTTAGCCATCCAACGCCAGTTGCGACGGGTTAACACTACCAAAACCCTTTCAAAACTGCCCTTGAAGCGAAGGTAGGCTGGTCTTCGTGACTGACGAGAACCTGACTGCCTCCTACATCCTGACCCTGTCGTGCCCTGACCGGCCAGGCATCGTGCATGCCGTCGCCGGAGCCCTGCTGGTGGCGGGCTGCAATATTACCGACTCCCAGCAGTACGGCAGCCAGGGCACGGGCACCTTCTTCATGCGGGTGGAGGCGACGACGGCGGCGGCCCAGGCGGAGCTGCAGGCGGCACTTGAGCCCGTGGCGCAGGCCTTCGGGATGCAGTGGAGCCTCAACCCCGCCGGCCGGAAGGTCCGCACCCTGCTGATGGCCAGCACGTCAGCCCACTGCCTGAATGACCTGTTGTTCCTGCAGCGCTCCGGCACCCTGCCGATCGAGATTCCGGCCATCGTGTCCAACCACCGCGACCTTGAGGGTTTGGCGGAGTTCTACGGCATCCCGTTCCACCACATCCCCGTCACCGCGGACACCAAGGTCCAGGCCGAGGACGCCCTCCGGCTCCTGATGAAGGAGCACGACGTCGAACTCACCGTCCTCGCCCGGTATATGCAGATCATCTCTGACGAGCTCTGCACCGAGCTCACGGGCAAGGCCATCAACATCCATCACTCGTTCCTGCCCTCCTTCAAGGGCGCCAGGCCCTACCACCAGGCGCATGCCCGCGGAGTGAAGCTCATCGGCGCCACGGCACACTACGTCACGGCCGCCCTGGACGAGGGACCGATCATCGAGCAGGAAGTGATCCGGGTGGACCACCGGCGCACCGCGGAACAGTTCGTCCAGATGGGCCGCGACGTGGAGGGCCGCACCCTCGCCCAGGCCGTGCAGTGGCATGCCGAGCACCGCGTCCTGCTCGACGGCAACCGGACGGTTGTCTTTAACTGAAACCGGTTCTTCACTAGAGCTATGGAACCCACCCGCAGGGACCGGCTCGAATCGTTCGTGGCGCTGTTGAAGAACGAGGGCAGGCACGCAGTGCTGGGGCTGGATTGCGGCCCGGGCACCGACGGGCTGCATTTTGTGCAGTCCGGCATCCATTTCACCGGCGTCGACCGGTCCGAGGAGAACATCCACATCGCCCGGGCTCACGGGCTGGAGGCCTCCGTGGCGGGCCCGGCATCGCTGCCGTTCGCCGATGCCGCGTTTTCCTCGGTGTGGGCGGTGGACGCTTTGGCGGGCCTGGCCCCGGAGGAGTGGGACGACGTCGTCCGCGAACTTGGCCGGGTGGCGGAACCGGGCGCGCCGATCGCCGTCGTGCTCCCCGTCCCCGACCCGCGCCGCGAGGGCGGCAGCCGCGGTGAGGGCTTCACGGTCCTCCGCTCCCCCGCCTGAAAAACACCCGTTGCGCTATCACTTGTGGTGGTTCTCAGCGCCCCGTAAGGACCACATCTGATAGCGCAACGGCCTCGTCTGGGCTCAGGGACGCTGGACGCTGCGCATGTAGCCGCCCAGGAAGCCGCCAACAACCAGCAGGATGGCGCCCACCCGGGCCAGAGCGACGCCGAGACGGTGCCGCTCCCGGCGCCGGGCATGCCAGGACGCCAGGAAGATCAGCGTCGCGACGAGATTGGCGCCGGCATGGACGACGCCGATGCGGCGCGTGGTGTGGTCGGCCCGCGCCCACTCCGCCCAGCCGCTGAGCCCCGCCGGGGCCGCGGCGACGACGCCGAGGCCCACCAGCCGCCGGGCCGCCAGACGCGAGCCATCGTCCGGGAAGAGGTCCAGGAACATCGCCATGAACCATGCACCCAAGGGCACGCGGGTGAGGATGACGTGCGGCGGGATGCCGGTGGCATCACCGTGAAAGAAGCTCCGGAGCCGGGCGTCGGCGATAAGCCGGGAAGCCAGCGGCTCCGCGGTCCGGACGGCCGGGTCAAGAGTTTCGGCCTCCCCCAAGCGTTTCATCAGCTGCAGGAACATTTCGGCCACCTCCAGTAGGGCGTGGGAATGGCCCCGATCCTACTCAGCGCCGCCCCGCCCGCAAGAGGCTCATGTCCTAGGCTGGTGGCATGGCTCCCCTCTACGCATTCGCCGGCACCGCTCCGGCCGTCCATGACTCCGCCTTCATCGCCCCCACGGCGTCCGTGATCGGCAACGCCGCCCTGGCCGAGAACTCGAGCGCCTTCTACGGCGTCTGTGTCCGCGCCGACACCGCCGCCATCACCGTGGGCGCCGGCAGCAATCTGCAGGACAACGTGGTGCTGCACGCCGACCCCGGCTTCCCCTGCACCGTCGGCGCTCGGGTCAGCGTCGGCCACAGCGCCGTGGTCCACGGCTGCACCGTCGAGGACGACTGCCTGATCGGCATGAGCGCCACCATCCTCAACGGGGCGGTGATCGGCGCCGGCTCCCTCATCGCCGCCGGTGCCGTGGTGCTGGAGGGCACTGTCATCCCGCCCCGCTCGCTCGTAGCCGGAGTTCCGGCCAAAGTCCGGCGCGAGCTCAGCGACGAGGAGTTCGCGGGCGTCCAGCACAACGCCGCCCACTACCAGGAACTGGCACGCGCGCACCGCGAACTGCACGGCGCCTGAGATAGCGGACTGAGCGGTCCAATCTGACCGACCCGGCCGCTCAGCCCCCCGGTCGCGGTGCTCAGTCCAGCGCGATCGGGCCCAGCTCGGACAGCAGCTCGCCCGGTCCGGGGTTCCCCGTCGGGGTCCGGCCGCCGAGGTGGTTGACCACACCCCAGACCGCGTTCAGGCCGGTGGTGACGGCGCCCTCGGCCCAGCCGGCGGTGAACGAAACGTCGTCGCCGGCGAGGAAGATCCCGCGCTGTTCGTCGGGCAGCGCGTCCTGCTTGAAGTGGGTGAACAGCCGCTGCTGGTAGCGGTAGTGCCCCGGCAGGTTGGCTTTGAAGGCGCCCATGAAGTTGGGGTCGGCCTCCCACGAGACGGTGATCGGCTGGCCCACGATGTGGCTGGCGATGTCGACGCCGGGGTAGATCTGCTCCAGCGAGTGCAGCATGAGCTCCGCCCGCTCGTCCGCGTCGAGCGAGAGCCACTTCAGCGCGTCGTCGTTCCACGTGTAAGACAGCAGGATTACGGCGGGCTTGTCCGGGCCGTTGTCCAGCAGGTACGTGGCTCGGTTCAGCCGGTCGGTCAGCGTCATGGACAGGACCTCGCGGCCCGTTGCAGGGTCGATGTCCTTCCAGAACGGCCGGTCCACCATGACGAAAGTCTTGGAGGACTGCATGTAGTGCGAGCGTTCGATCGCCGTCCACAGCTCGGCGGGGAACAGGGTTTCGTCGGTGTGGATCCGTGTCGACAGCAGCCAGGACTGGCATGTGGTCACCACCGCCGGGTAGGCGGATTCGCGTCCCCAGCGTTCGCGGATCCGGAAGTCTCCGCTGCCGTCGCGGGCGATGCGCTCCACGGCGCCCCGCGGCGCACCCGCGTGCAGGGATGCCAGGGACGTGCCGTCAGGCCAGTGGGCCATGCCCGACGGCGTGTGCTCCCACAGCGCCTCGGGGAGCCGCTGCGCGCCGCCGGCGATGAGCCGGTGCTGGTCATCGGCGTCGGTGTAGACGACCCGGAGGATTTCGAGGATGGAGTTGGGGAAGTCGGTGTCCCAGCCGCCGGTGCCGAAGCCAACCTGTCCGAACGCCTCGCGGTGGGCGAAGCCGGCCTCCTTGAAGGAGTCGCTGCCGGCGATGAAGCCATAGAACGTCTGCTCGTCCAGCTCCGGGAGCAGCGCGTTCCACAGTTCCTTGATCCGGGCGGTGTCCCGGGCCCGGATGGCCTCCTGCATCTCGGCGAACCGGGCGCCATCGTTCACGGCCGCCTTCCACGCGTCCGCCACCTCGAGGAAGAACGGGGGCAGGTCCGCCGCGGTCTCGGCGTAGTGCTTCTCGCCCGCGAGCTCGATCACCGTGCTGGAGGTGGCCGGTGCCAGCGGGTTGGGGAACTCCTGGGTCTCGAGTCCGAGCAGGTCCACATAGTGATGGAAGGCCTTGCCGGAGACCGGGAAACGCATGCCGCCGAGGTCCGCCACGATGCCCGGCGCGGACGGGAAGCTGGCGGTCCTCAGCCGGCCACCGATCCTGTCGGCCTCGTAGACCACCGGCCGCAGGCCCAGCTTCATGAGTTCATAGGCGGTCACCAGCCCCGACAGGCCGGCACCGACGACGGCGACCTCCGTCCCGTAGAGTTCGGGCGGCAGCGACCCCAGGCCGTCGGGGTGGGCGAGGTAGTGGTCGTAGCTGAACGGGAAATCCGGATTCAGCATGGTGATGGGCGCCTCGACCGGACGGTGGCCGGCCAGGCTGTCTGCCGGGGTGAAAGCCGGTTCGGGGGCCGGCAGTTCGGTGGCGGTGGTCATGAGATTTCTGCCTTCAGTTCCTGGGTTGTGGTGGTGGTGGCGGGTTGGCGGCTTGATAGTTCACGGTATTCCTCGTGGCTCAGGGCGGCCACCCTTGAGTTCTTCCGGCCATAGCCGAAGTAGGCGGCCAGGCCCACGAGCATCCAAACACCGAAGACCACCCAGGTCCCGGCGCCGAGGTTGGCCATGAGGTAGGCGCACATGAGGGCGCCCAGAATCGGCGTCAGCGGAAAGAGCGGGACGCGGAAGCTGCGCGTGAGCTCCGGCCGGGTCCGCCGCAGGTAGATGACTGCCACGTTGACCAGGGCGAACGCGAACAGGGTGCCGATGCTGGTGGCGTCCGCGAGGGCACCCAGCGGCACCAGGCCGGCAGTCAGTGCGACGGCGGTGCCCACAATCAGGGTTCCGGCAACCGGTGTGCCCGTCCGGGCCGAGACCCGGCCGAAGACCCTGGGGACCAGGCCGTCCCGCGACATCGAGAGCAGGATCCGGGTCTGCCCGTAGAGGACGGTCAGCACGATGCTGGCGATGGCAAGCACGGCGCCGACGGCGAACACCACGCCAACCCACGGCTGGCCGGTGATTTCCTCGAGGATCTTCACGAGGGCGGCTTCGGTGCCGTCGAACCAGCCCCAGGGGCGGGCGCCGATGGCGGCGACGGCGACGAGCACGTAGATGCTGGTGACGATCAGCATGGAGAGCAGGATGGCCCGCGGGAGATCGCGCTTGGGGTTGCGGGCTTCCTCGCCAGCCGTGGAGGCGGCGTCGAAGCCGATGTAGGAGAAGAAGACCCTGGAGGCCGCGGCCGAGACGCCGGCGGCGCCCATCGGCATGAGGGGTTCGAAGTGTCCGCCGTTGAAGGCGGTGAAGGCCACGGCGCAGAAGAACAGCAGAATGCCGACCTTGACCAGGACGATCGCCGTGTTGATCCAGGCGCTCTCCTTGGCACCGCGGATCAACAGCATCATGGCCAGGACCACAATGACGATCGCGGGCACATTCAACACCCCGCCGGCTCCCGGCGGCTGCGACATGGCGTCCGGGAGCGCCAGACCGAAGACCGCCAGGGCCTCGTTGACGTACTGGCCCGCGCCGACCGCGACGGCGGCCACGGAGACGGCGTATTCCAGGACCAGGCACCAGCCGCAGATCCAGGCCATGCCCTCGCCCATGGTGGCGTAGGTGTAGGAGTAGCTGGAACCGGCGGCGGGCACCAGGCCGGCCATCTCCGCATAGGACACGGCGGAGAGCAGGGCTGCGAGTCCGGCAATGGCAAAGGAGATCCAGATGGCCGGGCCGGCGAGCGGCACCGATTCGCCCAGGATCACCAGGATGCCGGTGCCAAGCGTGGCGCCGACGCTGATCATGGTCAGCTGCAGCACGCCGAAGCTGCGGACCAGCTGCGTGCCGCCGTGCCCGGTTTCGGCCTCGCTGACCAGCTGCCCGATCGGCTTGCGGCGCAGGAGCTGGGTGGCGAGCCCGGGACGGCCGGCGGCGGCCGGCGGGCGTTCCCCGATCAGAGTTGGCACAGTCATCGTTGACGTCCTTATCTTCAGTAGTGGTCGGTTTCCCCTGACCACCCTAGGCATGTGAGCCACCTCTCATGGTTGTGCAAAATGACCTGTATTCTTCAGACATGAGACTTAATGCACCGCAGGCCCGGCGTCCTGCCCGGCGGCCGGCCCGGCTGGACGGGGGCCGCGGCCGTGGCTGCTGAGGACTCCGAGCGGTTTGGTTTCGTCACGCTGCCACAGTTCCTGCGCCAGCTGCCGGAGCTCGGCGTCCTGCACGACGGCGGCAACGGGGACGAGCGCCTGCGCTGGGTGGAGCCGAGCGAGCTGGATGATCCGACCCCTTACCTGCTCGACGGCGAATTCCTGCTCACCGCCGGCCTGCCGTTCGTGGGTGATGGTGGCAGCGAGGAGGCGGTGGACGCCTACGTGCTGCGCCTGGTCGGGGCCCGCGTCGGCGCCCTCGGCTTTGGCCTGGAACCCTACTTCGAGGCCGTGCCGGATACCGTGGTTAGGGCCTGTCGGCGGCACAACCTGACCCTGGTGTCCATCCCGGGGACCATCCCGTTCGCCGCGCTGGGACTCGCGTTCTCCCGGCTCCTTGAGTCGGACAACGCCAAGACCTTCCGCCAACTGGCCGACACCAATCGGCAGCTCATGCGGGCGGTCTTGTCTGCACGCCCCGAGCACGAGCTCCTCGCGGCCCTGGTGCAGCGCGTCCCGGTCTGGGCCGTGCTGGTCGGGGCGGACGGGCGGGTGCGTGCCCGGGGCTCGGGCGGCTCCCCCGGCCCGCACTCCGCGCACTCCGTTGCCGGCACCGTGCCGGGCGTTGATTCCGCCGCCTTGCAGCCGCTGTTGGCCCGGCTGCTCGCCGGCAGCGGCCCCCGGGTGGAGATGGATTCATTCGACGCGGCAGGCTCATCCCTGGTCTTCGGGTATCCGCTGCGCAGCACCCGGGACGCCAACCTCGGCGCGCTCGTCCTAGGCACGGACGCCCCGCTGACCCCGGCCCAGAACAACGTGGTCTCCACCGCCGTCGGGCTGCTGGAACTGCTGGTCCGCCAGCGCACCAGCGGTTCCCTGGCCCCTAGCCAGCTTGCCACGGCGCTGCTGTTGCATCCGGAGAGCGTGGCGTCGGGAACTGCACGGCAGGTCAACGGGTTGAAGGACCTGCTGGCACAAAGCCTTTCCTCCACCCGGTCCGGCCATTTGCGGGTGGTCCAGGGCATCCGGGTGGACGCCGCCGCGGGCAGCGACCGGGCGGCGGGCGGACCGCGCCAGACGGGCGAGGGCCCGGTGCGGGAGCTGCTGGAATGGCGCAGGCTGTTCGACACCAAACTGGTGGAGCACACCGACTACGGCTTTGCCGCCATCACCCGGCTCAAGGTCGACGACGCCTTGCTCGCCGAGGTGGAGCGGCTCGGCTGGCGCCTGGTAATCGGCAGCGGCACCGAATTCTCGGGCCTGGCGGGCGCCTACCAGGACGCCTCCTCGCTGCGCAACCGGGTGCTGACCAGCCGCCGAAGCGTCCGGGCGGACGACGTGACTTGGTCCGTGACGGGCCTGCTGGGTTCCGAGGCCGGCACCATGCTGGCGGACCGCCTGCTCGCACCGGTGCTCGCGCTGGAACCGGAGCGCCGCGACACCCTGCTGGGCATCCTGCGGGCCTGGCTTGGTGAGAACGGCAGCTGGGACGCCACGGCGAAGGCCACGGCGCTGCATCGCAACAGCGTCCGCCGGCAGATCGGCGTCATCGGCGAGCTGCTGGGCCTGGATCTCAATCGGGCCCAGGCCCGCGCGGAGCTGTGGATCGCCCTCCAGTACATCGCCCATCAGGACCAGGGCGGACCCGAGTTGCCCGACGCAGTATCCCCGGGAGGCGCCCCGGTCGCTGCTGCCGTCGCGGCCGCTTCACCCGATACCGGACCTCCCGCGGGTCAGATGCCCCAGGAACGGTAGACGTCCGGGCGGCGGTCGCGCAGGTAGGCGACGGCGTCATCCGCGTCGTCTGCCCCGTCCGCATCATCCGTCCTGTCCGCGTCGGCGCGCACAGCTCCTCCCAGCTCGGCAAAGAGCAGTTCCGTCCCGGGGCCGGCCGCGGCCAGGACCGTGCCGTCCGCGCCCGCCACGATGCTGCCGCCGCGGAAGTCGTAGCCTTCCTCCGAGCCGGTGTGGTTGGCGTACGCCACTGTCAGCTGGTTCTCCAGCGCCCTGGCCCGGACCAATACGTTCGGCACCGCGTCGAACCCGCCGGCGAGTGCGGTCGGCACCAGCAGCAGTTCGGCGCCGCGCACGGCGGCGGCCCGTGCGGACTCGGGAAACTCGATGTCGTAGCAAATGACCAGGGCAGTTTTGAGCCCGTGGAAGTCGACGACGCCAGGGGCTGCCGCGGCCGGCGCAAACGCTGCGCGTTCCTCGGGGCCGAACAGGTGCACCTTGTCGTAAGTGAGCAGTTCGTCGCCGGACGCGTCAACCAGGGTGGCGGAAATGTGCCACTCCCCCGCCGGCGTTACGGCGGGGAGGCTGTAGACCAGGGCAATGTTGTGGCGCCGGGCGATGCCGGCCAGGGCCTCCCGGAGCGCAGGCAGCGTGCCGGGATCGAAGGCTGACCGCAGCCGGCGCGGCGCATAGCCCACGGGGAAAAGCTCCGGGGTCAGCAGCAGCTGCGCACCAGCGGCGGACGCTTCGCGCGCCGCCGCCTCCACCGCGGCGCAGTTCGCCTTCGCATCCAGCACGGCGGCGTTCGCCTGCATCAGGGCCAGCAGCACCATTACCACCTCACGACTCTCGGGGTACCTCCGCAGGAGC
Source organism: Arthrobacter sp. P1_B3 (assembly GCF_056406615.1). Taxonomy (NCBI): domain Bacteria; kingdom Bacillati; phylum Actinomycetota; class Actinomycetes; order Micrococcales; family Micrococcaceae; genus Arthrobacter; species Arthrobacter sp. P1_B3. The sequence goes on from NZ_JBFTZV010000005.1 coordinate 469,674, forward strand.
ACTGCGGACTCTCTGCTCCCAGAGTAGCCGCGGCCGGGGAAGCCGCATTTGGTGCATTTCCACCCAGCCAGCCGGCGAACGGGGCGGAACGTCCCGGCGGTCAAGACCGGGAGGGCCGGCGGCCCGTCGCGTCCCCGGAAACCCAGACGGCCGTTATCAATGCGTTAACTTCTTGACTACAAGCCGCCGATGCGTCACGCTTCATAGCATGCCCTCACCAACGCGCTCAACGAGGAGCCGAACCAAGAACCCCGGATCGCAGTCCGCCCTCCGGCATCTGAACCAGCAGCGGATCATCGAATGCCTCCTCGCGGGCCCCTCCACGCAAGCGGAACTGGCCCGCCAGACAGGGCTATCGACGGCCACTGTTTCGAACATCGTCAAGATCATGCAGGACGCCGGGCTGGCCTCCACTGAACCGATTACCAGCTCAGGGCGGCGCGCCCTGAACGTCCGGCTCAACAGCAACGGGGCCGTCGCGGTGGGGATCGATTTTGGCCGGCGGCACCTGCGCGTCGTACTGGCCTCGCTCAGCTACCACGTGATCGCCGAACAGTCGGTCCTGCTGCCCCTGGGCCACCACGCCGAGGAGGGCATCCAGGCCGCCGTCGGCGTGTTGGACCGATTGCTCGCGGACAGCGGCGTGGAGCGCAGCGCCCTGGTCGGTGCCGGCGTAGGAATTCCCGGCCCCATCGACCGCCGCACCGGCACCGTGGCGCAGGGCGCGATCCTGCCCGAATGGGTGGGCATCAACATCCTCAAACGCCTCGAAGAAGCGCTGGAACTGCCTGTATTCGTGGACAATGACGCCAACCTGGGCGCCCTCTCCGAGGTCACGTGGGGACCGCACAGCGGCATCAGCAACCTGATGTTCCTCAAGATCGGCTCGGGCATCGGCGCGGGGCTGATCCTCAACGGCATCCCCTACTACGGCAACGTCGGCATCACGGGCGAAATCGGCCATGCCACAATCCACGAGCACGGGCTGATCTGCCGGTGCGGGAACCGCGGCTGCCTGGAAACGATAGCCTCCACCACCACCATGATCGAGCTCCTGAGCCGCGGTGAGGACCGGCCGCTCACGCCCGGGGACATCGTGCGCAAGGCCCTGGAGCGGGACTCCGCGACGCTCCGTGTGGTGGACGACGCCGGGCTCGCCGTCGGGCGCGCCCTGGGCAACGTGGCGAACCTGATCAACCCCGAAGTGATCGTGGTCGGCGGCCCACTGGCGGGGCTTGGCGAACTCCTTTTGGACCCGATCCGGCGCGGCCTGATCCGCCACGCCGTGCCGGTCATCGGCGAGACAACCACCCTCACAATGTCGTCCCTGGGCGACCGGGCGGAGGCCCTCGGGGCCACGGCTTTGGTCTTCCAGCACGCCGGAATCCGGCGTAACTAACCATTTCGTTATCCGCCCGTTGCGTTAAAGACTTGACGACAAGGGCGTGATCCAGTTTACTTTTCCATCAGACGGCCCTGCGGTTTGCAGGGGCGGACAACGAAGTCATGCATTGGAGGCGTAAGGGCAGATGACGTCCCTCAACACGCACAGTGATCCGCTAATTCTCGAGATGCGCTCCATCACCAAGGAATTCCCCGGCGTTAAAGCTTTGGCCGATGTAAGCCTGCGGGTGAAGGCCGGCGAGATCCACGCCATCTGCGGTGAGAACGGCGCCGGGAAATCGACCCTGATGAAGGTGCTCTCGGGGGTATACCCGTTCGGCACCTACACCGGCGACATCGTGTACCAGAACGAGGTCCAGGAGTTCAAGGACATCCGGGCCAGCGAACACGCCGGAATCGTGATCATCCACCAGGAACTCGCGCTCATCCCCGAGCTGTCGATCATGGAGAACATCTTCCTCGGCAACGAGCCCACCAAGCGCGGCGTGATCGACTGGGCCGAGGCCCGGACCCGCTCCACCGAGCTGCTGGCCCGGGTGGGGTTGCGCGAGGACCCGGACACCCCGATCAAGGAGATCGGCGTCGGCAAGCAGCAGCTGGTCGAGATCGCCAAGGCCCTGAACAAGTCGGTGAAGCTCCTGATCCTGGACGAGCCCACGGCCGCGCTGAACGAGTCCGACTCCCAGCACCTGCTGGACCTCATGCTGGGCCTGAAGGGCCGCGGCATCACCTCGATCATCATTTCGCACAAGCTCAACGAGATCGAACAGATCGCGGATGAGATCACGATCATCCGCGACGGCAAGTCGATCGAGACCCTGAATGTCAAGGCCGACGGCGTCGACGAGGACCGCATCATCAAGGGCATGGTGGGCCGGACGCTGGAATCCCGGTTCCCGGATCACGAGCCGAAGATCGGCGATGTCCTCTTCGAGGTCAAGAACTGGAACGTCGGGCACCCGGCGATCCAGGACCGCCTGGTCTGCAAGAACTCCAGCTTCTTCGTCCGCCGCGGCGAGATCGTCGGGTTCGCGGGCCTGATGGGGGCCGGGCGCACCGAGCTGGCCCGGTCCGTGTTCGGCCGCTCCTACGGCCGCTTCATCTCGGGCCACGTCTACAAAGACGGCAAGGAGCTGCAGCTCAAAAGCGTCCGCCAGGCGATCGACGCCGGGCTGGGCTACGTCACGGAGGACCGCAAGTCCCTGGGCCTGAACCTGCTGGACGACATCAAGGCCACGACCGTCTCGGCGAACCTGCGCAAGATCAGCAAGCACTTCGTGGTGGACGCGAACAAGGAATACGCCGTCGCGGAGGAATATCGGAAGGCGCTGCGGACCAAGACGCCCTCCGTGGAGGAAGGCGTCGCGAAGCTCTCCGGCGGCAACCAGCAGAAGGTCGTGCTGGCGAAGTGGATGTTTACCGACCCGGACGTGCTGATCCTGGACGAGCCGACCCGCGGGATCGACGTCGGGGCCAAGTACGAGATCTACGGCATCATCCAGAAGCTGGCCAACGAGGGCAAGGCAGTGATCGTCATTTCCTCGGAGCTGCCCGAGCTGCTGGGCCTCTCGGACCGGATCTACACGATCTTCGAAGGCGCCATCACCGGCGTGCTGGACAAAGACCAAGCCAGCCAGGAAAGCCTCATGAAACTCATGACGTCCGCCCGCAAAACCGCCTGACCCTGTGGGACCAACCAGAACAATCCGAACACCCCGGACACAAGGAATGAAACAATGAACGCGCTCAAGAAGCTCTTTGGCGGCAACACCCGCCAATTCGGCATGATCTTCGCCCTGGTTGCGCTGATCGTGTTCTTCGAGATTTTCACGGAGGGCCGCACGCTCACGTCGGGCAACGTCATCAACCTCTTCAACGGCAACTCCTACATCCTGATCCTCGCCATCGGCATGGTGCTGGTCATCATCGCCGGCCACATCGATCTCTCCGTCGGTTCCGTCGCGGCCTTCGTGGGCGTCTGTGTGTCCCTCTTCATCCGCGACTGGGGAATGCCTTGGTACATCGGCGTCCTGATGGGGCTGGGGCTGGGCGTCCTGATCGGGGCCTGGCAGGGATACTGGGTGGCCTACGTCGGCATTCCCGCGTTCATCGTGACGCTGTCCGGCATGCTGATCTTCCGCGGCGCCAACCAGTTTGTCGGCAAGTCGAACACCATCCCGGTCCCTGCGGATTTCCAGTACATCGGCTCCGGCTACCTGCCCGAGTTTGGCCCGAATACCGGCTACAACAACCCCACCATGCTCATTGGCCTGCTCGCCGTCGCGTTCGTGATCTTCAGCGAGATCCGGTCCCGCCGGAACGCCAAGAAGCTCGGCGCCGAGGTCTCCGAAACCTGGGTCATGGTCCTGAAGCTGGTGCTCGTCTCCGGCGCCATCCTCTACGCCACCTACCTCTTCGCCACCGGCCGGCCGGGCACGTCCTTCCCGGTGCCGGGCCTGATCCTCGCGGTCCTGATCCTCGTATACGGCTTCATCTCCTCCAAGACCGTCATCGGCCGCCACATCTACGCGGTCGGCGGCAACCGGCACGCTGCCGAGCTCTCCGGTGTCCAGTCCAAGAAGGTCAACTTCCTGGTCATGATGAACATGTCCTTCCTGGCCGGCCTCGCCGGCATGATCTTCGTCGGCCGCTCCACCGCCTCGGGACCGTTCGACGGCGTCGGCTGGGAACTGGACGCCATCGCGGCCGTGTTCATCGGCGGCGCCGCGGTCACCGGCGGCGTGGGCACTGTGATCGGCTCGATCATCGGCGGCCTGGTCATGGCCGTCCTGAACAACGGCCTGCAGCTCATGGGCGTCGGCGCCGACCTCACCCAGATCATCAAGGGCCTGGTGCTCCTGATCGCCGTCGCGTTCGACGTCTACAACAAGACCCAGGGCAAGACATCGATCGTCGGCATGCTCATGAAGAACTTCGGCCGCAGCAGCGAGATCAAGGCCGACGAGACGACCCAAACCAAAGAGGTCATCTCGAGGGGCATCTGATCTACTCCGGCCGGTCCACAATTCCCACATTTCTCCGCACACCATCAAAAGAAAGTGAACCAAGCAATGCGAATGATTGGTAAAGCAGGAAAGGCAGCAGCGATCGCTGCTATTGCGGCACTGGCGCTGACAGCCTGCGGCCGTTCCGACACCGGGACCACCGGCGGTTCGACCACTGGAGGCGAAGCATTCCCGAAGGGCTCCTCGATCGGCGTCGCACTCCCGCAGAAGACCTCCGAAAACTGGGTCCTGGCGGAGCAGCTGTTCAACGACGGCCTCACCGCGGCAGGCTACAAGCCGGACGTGCAGTTCGCCAACGGCGGCGTTTCTGAACAGCAGAACCAGATCAGCGCCATGATCACCAAGGGCGCCAAGGTCATCATCGTCGGCGCCATCGACGGCGCGCAGCTGGGCACCCAGCTCAAGCAGGCCAAGGACGCCGGCGCCACGATCATCGCCTACGACCGTCTGCTCCTGAACACCGAGAACGTGGACTACTACGTGGCCTACGACAACTTCAAGGTCGGTGAACTCCAGGGCAAGGCGCTGCTGGACGGCATGAAGGCCAAGAAGCCGGAAGGCCCGTACAACATCGAACTCTTCGCAGGTTCCCCTGATGACGCCAACGCGAAGGTCTTCTTCGACGGCGCCATGAGCGTCCTGAAGCCGAAGATGGACGACGGCACACTGAAGGTGCTCTCGGGCCAGACGACCTTCGAGCAGGCCGTTACCCAGGGCTGGAAGGCCGAGAACGCCCAGAAGCGCATGGACACCCTGCTCGCCGGAACCTACGGCAGCGCCCCGCTCGACGGCGTGCTGTCCCCGAACGACACCCTGGCCCGCGCGATCATCACCTCCGTCAAGGCCGCCGGCAAGCCGATTCCGGTTGTCACAGGCCAGGACTCCGAGGTTGAGTCGGTCAAGTCCATCATGGCGGGCGAGCAGTACTCCACCATCAACAAGGACACCCGCGCGCTCGTTGAGCACTCGATCGTCATGGTCAACGACATCCAGGCAGGCAAGAAGCCGGAGATCAACGACGACAAGTCCTACAACAACACGGTCAAGGTTGTTCCCGCGTACCTGCTGGAGCCGGTCATCGTGACCCAGGAAAACGTCCACACTGCCTACGTCAACGATCCGGTACTCGGACCGATCACCAAGCAGTAGTACCCGTCTAGGCGCCAGCTGCACCGGCGCAGGCGAGACAACAGAGCCCCGGCTCCCCCGCAAGGGAGGGCCGGGGCTCTTGCGTTGGCCGTGACCCGCGCCGGCTCTCACCGTGGCGGTGGCGCTGCCTCCGGCAACTTGGCTTCACAGCGCAGACATAGCTTCGCCGGGACGTTCGCACAGCGGCCCGTACCACTGTGGGACCAGCGCCGGGCATCGGGTTCCGGCAAGTGGCACCCCAGAGACACCCAAAAAATTAGGAGTACCGTGAGCGTTCTTGCCCGGAGTGTAGGCAATGCCTTCCGAAACAAGGTCAGGACCGCCGCCGTGGTGGCCGTGCTGGCCGTAGCCATCGGACTTGCCCTGGCCATGCTCGTGGCCAACCAGGCCGTCACAGGCAAGGTCGCCGAACTGAACGCCTCGGTGGGCACGGTCCTGACCGTGAACCCGGCCGGCGGCCAGGGTTTCGAAGGCGGCGGCGAGCCGCTGACCTCGGCACAGGCGGCCACGGCGGCGGCCGTCCCCAACGTCAGCAGCGTGGTCGGCACCAAGGCACTGCGCCTGCGCAACGCCGCAGAAATTGCCGCCGAGGCGGCCGCGGGCCAGACAGGACGGACAGGCCAAGGCGGCCCCGGCGGGCAGTCTGCCACCTCTGTCACCACGAGCCTCACGGCCGCCGTCGACGCCGGAACTCTCGGCAACCGAAACCAAGAGACTTCCGGGACAGCGGGCAGCACAAGCGGCACCACGGGCAGTACCACTGCGGCCGCGCCGGCGTTCTCGCTGCCCATCACCGCAACGGGCATCGACGCCGAGATGGACTCCACCGGCAAGGCCCTGCAGTTGACGCAAGGCACCGGTCTGGGCAACTACACCGCCGCGTCCACCGGCGCCCTGCTGGGCACCACCCTGGCCACCAAGAACGGCCTCAGCGTGGGCTCGACGTTCACCATCCAGGACCAGACCTTCACTGTCCAGGGACTGTTCGACTCCGGCACCGCCTTCGGCAACAACGCCCTCTATGTAACGCTTCCGACCGCCCAGACCCTCGCCGCGCTGCCGGACGAACTCTCCACCATGATCGTCACGGTCAACAGCATGGAAAACGTCGACGCCGCCAAGACCGCCCTGCAGGCGGCGCTCGGCGCCGACAAGGCCGACGTCACCCAGGGGCAGCGGAACCTTGAGACTGCCGTCAGCTCGCTGGACAGCGTCAAGAATATTTCCTTCATCGCCTTCGTCGCGGCCCTTGGCACCGCCGGGCTGATCATCCTCCTGATCATGGTCATGCTGGTCCGCGAACGCCGCCGCGAGATCGGCGTCCTGAAGGCCATCGGCGCCCCAAACCGCACCATCGGCCTGCAGTTTGTGCTGGAGGCCCTCGTGCTGGTGGCACTGGGCAGCGTGGTGGGCGCCGCCGTCGCCTCCCTTGCCAGCGGCGGCATCGCCAGCGCCCTCATCAGCTCAAGCAGCACCACGAGCGCGGCAACCGCCCAGCGCGGCGGTCCCGGCGGTTTCCCGGGCGGGCCGGGCGGCCCGCTCGGCGGGGCCAGCCAGCTGCTGACCTCCGTGACGGCGAGCGCCTCCCCCGGCGTCATTGCCGCGGGCATCGCCGCGGTCTTCGGCGTCGCCATCATCGGGGCCCTGGTGCCGGCCCTGCTCACCGCCCGCATCCGTCCCATCGAAGTCCTCCGAGGAGAATAGCCATGATCGAAGTCAAGAACCTGGTCCGCACGTTCAAGTCCGGCGACCGGACCATCAAGCCGGTCAACGACGTCAGCTTCGAGCTCGAACAGGGCGCGCTGGCCTCGATCGTGGGCAAGAGCGGCAGCGGCAAAAGCACCCTGCTCTCCCTGCTCGGTGCCTTGGACAAGCCCACCAGCGGCGATGTGGTGGTCAACGGCGTGAGCCTGGCCACCATGCCGGACGGGAAGCTGACCAACTACCGGCGCCGGGACATCGGATTCGTGTTCCAGCAGTTCAACCTGATCCCGAATCTCTCGGCCGTGGACAACGTGATGCTGCCGATGGAGTTTGCCGGCGTGCGCAAGGGCGTCCGGGCCGAGCGGGCCCGGCAGCTGCTCGAACAGGTCCAGCTCGATCCGTACAAGCACGTGCGGCGCATCAACCGGCTCTCCGGCGGCGAGCAGCAGCGGGTCGCGATTGCCCGGGCGCTGGCGAACGAACCCAAGCTGATCCTGGCCGATGAACCCACCGGCAACCTGGACGAGCAGACCGGCGAGCACATCATCGAGCTCCTCAGCACGCTCAGCCGGGACCACAACACCACCATCCTCGTGGTCACCCACGACCGCGCCCTGGCCAACAAGACGGACCGGCGCTTCCGGCTCCAGCAGGGCCGGCTCACGGAGGAACCGGTACGGACCCGTGCGACGGCGGCCGTAACCGGCTGAGGCCGGCCGGGCTGACGCCCACCCGGCTGAGGCCCGCCCGGCGCCGCCCCGCGGGCGGTCCTTCCGGGGCCGTCCGCGGTTTCGGCGTCGAGCCTCCTGAACTGAACCTCCTTGCGCGCTGAACCTCACGCGTGCCGGGCCTGCAACACCGCGGCCCTTCCGCCCCCGGGTGAGAAGATGGCATCATGTCTGACCTCATCGCGAAACCGTGGCTGTTCAGCCAGCCTGACCAGGATCCCCGCACAGCCACCGGCGCCAGGCTGCGCTGGGGAATCATCGCCACCGGAGGGATCGCCGCTGCGCTCACCCGTGACCTTGAACTTCTGGCGGATGCGGAACTGTACGCCGTCAGTTCCCGCACCCAAGCGGCGGCCGATGCCTTCGCGGCCGACTACGGCTTTGTCCGCGCCTACGGTGACCGGGACGGCGTCAGCGGTTATGCCCGCCTGCTCGCGGACGACGGCGTCGACGTCGTCTATGTCGCCACGCCACACGCCCACCACCACGAGATCGCCCTTGCCGCCCTCAACGCCGGCAAGCATGTGCTGTGCGAGAAGGCCCTGACCGTCAACGCCCGGGAAGCCGCCGAGCTGATTGCGGCGGCCCGGGCAAAGGGCCTGTTCCTGATGGAGGCGGTGTGGAGCCGGTTCCTGCCCAGCATGCAGCGGGCGTTTGAGATCGCTGCCTCGGGCGAGATCGGCGCGGTCAAGTGGGTGGGCGCCGATCTCGGCTTTCCGGCGCCGTACTCGCCCGCCTCCCGGCTCTGGGCGCCCAAGGACGGCGGCGGCGCCCTGCTGGACCTGACGGTCTACCCGCTGCTTTGGGCGCTTGGCACCCTGGGGTTCCCGCAAACCGTCAGCGCCACCGGTTGGCTCAATGACGACGGCGTGGACGCCCAAAACGCCTTGACGCTCGGCTACCACCACGGCGGGCAAGCCCAGCTGACATCCTCTTTGCTGGCGCACGGGCCCCGAACGGCCACCGTCGCCGGCAGCCAGGGCTTCCTGCAGACGTCCGGCTCCATTAACAACCCCAAGGAACTGCTGGTCAGGATCGGCTTCGACGATCCCCGGACCGAGCGGTTCGCGGTGGTCGGGCGCGGCTACACCTACGAACTGCGCGAGGTCACGCGGTGCATCCAGCACGGACTCACCGAGAGCCCGGTTATGCCGCTGGAGGACTCCCTGAACACCATGCGGCTATTCGACGGTGTGCGCGCGCAACTCGGGGTGACCTACCCGAACGACGCCCACTGACCACGTCCCACTTTCCACGTCCCACAGGCACCGGATCCGACGCCTTCCGAGTGTCTCGGTATGCCTACAGTTTCGGTTCCGCTCTGGACTCTCCCGTTGGGGCCGACTTACCCTGTAGGCAATCGTCCAGTTTTCCGGGAGCGGGGGTGCGCGCATGGATCCAGCAGCAGCGTCCTCCCGCGCGGGCCGCACCCTGCGCCCCTTGCGCCATGTGCTGTTGGCCGCCGTCGCCGGTGCCGCGTGGCTGACCCTCTCCGGCACGGCCGCACAGGCGGATGACGCGTGCACGTTCTCCGGGACAGCCGACGACGCCGGCGAGAGATCGGCGGTCGCCGACTGCACGGACGCCGACGACCTCCCTGTTCCCTCCCTCGACGGCCCGGTCTCCGTGGACATCGCTCCGGTACCGCCCAGCACCTGGTCCGCTGGTGCCGTTCCTGGCCCGAGGCCAGATATCGCGGACGTTGATCCCGCCGACGCCGACGAGCCTGCGCAGGCGGACCCGGGCTCGGCGGCCCAGGTTCCGGACTCGGCACCGCCCGCCACAGGGCCGGCGGCAGTCGACCCGGCGCTCCCTGCTCCGGCAGTGACCCCGCCCGTGGTGGACCCCGGCGTCCCCGGTGTGGATCCTGCCGTCCCGGACCCCGGCGTTGTCCCACCGGTTGTTGACCCACCGGTTGTTGACCCACCGGTTGTTGACCCACCGGTTGTTGACCCCGCGGCACCGGATCCCGGCGTTGTTCCGCCGGTTGCAGACCCCACGCTTCCGATTACCGATCCGGCTGGCCCACTGCCCGGTGACCCGGCAGCCGTCCCTCCAGGCGGCGTCGTTCCGGGCGAGGTCCAAACGGGGACGCCGGCGGGCACGCCGGCAGCCGCCGACGGCGCATCGTCGTCGGCCGGCACTCCCACCGCGGGTAGCGCAAAAGCAGACACCGCGAAGGCAGCATCATCAACGCAGCCGGCGCCCGCTACCACCGGTCCCACTGCGGCCCGTCCCCTCGAGGCGTACCATCCCCCGGTCACCCCAGTAACCTACGCGCCCTTGCTGCTGCCTGAGCCCCGTGCGGCGGCGCCTGTCCGGCCTGGCGCTGCCCCTGCGGCCGACCCCCCTGCCGGGACTGGTGAACCGCCGGTTCCCTCCGGCAACCCGGGCCCGAGCCCATGGCATGGCGGCACGGACCTGCCTGCCCCGGAAGCGCTCCCGCCTGCTCCGGGCTCGGGGTCCGGCAGCGGGCACTGCGCCAACGGACCTGCCGGAACAGCTGCGTGGATGCCCAGCCTGTTCTTCTACCTGCCCACCATCGGGGCTGACCCCATCGGCGGTCCGCTCCAGCACGAGTACTCAGCCGTATGCGCTGATCCTGGTTCTTCTCCTGACTAGTCGGGCCGTCTCTGCCTCCACAGAGCACGGCCCCTCGGGCTGCCTTGGCCGCCCACAGTCACCCAGGAGAATCCCCCATGGACTCGACCGTCCACCGCCGGGTATCCGGCACCCCAATTCCCGCCCGCCTGACCCCGTCAGCGCCTTCGCCCTCCACGCCTTCGCCATCCACGCCTTCGCCGTCCACGCCCGGGCTGGCCACGCCCGGGCTGGCCCGGGAAGGACTGGCCCAAGGACGGCGCCCTCCCTCGCACCCTGAGCGCTCCGGTCCGCAGCCGCGCCCCGGCTGCAAACCCCGCCCGCCCTAACGCATGCCACCGCTCCCATCAAGGTGCTGTAACCGCCGGAGCGAGGTCGTTGGGTCCGCTGGGGGACCCAACGGCATGCTCCGGCTCCGGCGGACGGGCACCCGCGGATGAGCGGACCGTCAATAAGTACGTCACGTAATGCGCTTCAATACAGGGACCGGCGCCTTTGCCGCAGTGAGCAAATCTGCTGCCTGAACACATCTGCCGCATCGAACTGATCTGCTGCACTGAACAGAAGCGCATACCCGTCCCCCGTATCATTCTTTAGGAGCGCCGCCGGTGCGCACACGGAAGGTATGGGGAAATCGTGGACAGTTCGCCCAACAGCGTCACGGCGGAGCCCCTGGGTGGCCGCTATCAGCTGGGGGAGTTGATTGGCCGGGGCGGCATGGCGTCGGTCTACGCTGCCAAGGACCTGAATCTTGGCCGGGACGTTGCCCTAAAACTCTTCGCGCCTCAATCAGCTGATCCTGACGAGCTTCGCCGCCAGGAGGCAGAGATCCAACTGCTGGCAACCCTGAGCCATCCAAGCCTGGTGACGCTGTTCGACGTCGGGACGGACACCCGGGTTCCCGACGAACCCCGGCCCTTCCTGACCATGGAACTCGTAGACGGCCAGGATCTGCGGACCCGGATCCGCCACAGTCCCCTGCCGCTGGACGAGTTGGCCGTGGTCGGCGCAGGGATAGCCGACGCCCTCGCTTACGTCCACGGGCTCGGCATCGTCCACCGGGACATCAAACCCGCCAACATCCTCCTGGTGCCGGTCCGGCCAGGCGAGCCGCTTCGGCCCAAGCTCACAGACTTCGGCATTGCCCGGATCATCGATGGGACACGGCTTACGTCCACGGGAACCCTGGTGGGAACGGCCGCCTATCTCAGTCCGGAACAGGCCCGCGGCGCCGATCTCGGACCAGCGAGTGACATCTACTCCCTGGGCCTGGTCCTGCTCGAATGCCTCAAGGGCGATGTGGAGTACCCGGGAAGCGCCGTCGAATCCGCCGTGGCCCGTTTGCACCGCGCACCCGTCATCCCGGACGCCGTGCCCGAGGAGTGGGCACAGCTAATCCAGGCCATGACAGTCCTCGACCCGTTGGACCGCCCCTCGGCCGCCGAACTCGAGGCTGCCTTCCGGACCGCCCTCGTTTCCCCCGGGTCCCTGCCGGGGCCCGTCCAAGCGGAGCCCACCCGGACACTCCCAGTCCCGCCGCCGAGGCGGCCCCGCCCATCCCGGCCCGAATCCGCAGGAGCAACGGGAGCGGCGGCGGGAGGAACACGCTCCTTGAGCTGGCTGGACCCGGATGCTCTGCCGCGCCGGCCGCGCCACCGTCTTTCGCATTCGCATGGAGCCTCCTGGTTCCTCCGGGCCGGGCTCCGCACCCGCCTGGCCCTGCTGCTTGCCGGACTGGCAGTCCTTGCTGTCGTAGCAACGGTCGCCGTCACACTGTCCGTCCCGGCGGCCCCCGACGTCGTCCCCTACCCCACCGTTACGGGGCCACTCGGCGATCATCTGAAGAATCTGCAGAAGGGCGTGGAACCATGAGCCATTCGCGAACAGCCGGGCAGGACCACGACGGTCCCAGGTACCGGGTGCCGGCGGGTCTCCTCGCGGGACTGCTGGTGGCCGGGGCACTGGCCGGCTGCGGCTCCCCTGCGCCCGAGCTCGGCCGCGACGCGGCCAGGCAGCTGCAATCCCAGGTTCTGGCTGTCAGCGAGGCTGCGGCCGCCAATGATCCCGCCGGTTCCCTGAAGCACCTTGACGAGCTACTGGCCCGCCTGGATGCCGCAGCCGCGAGCGGCGAGGTGTCCTCCAGACGCCACCAGAGCATCAAGTCATCGATTGAGGCCGTCCGGGTGGATCTTGCCGCGCAGCAGGCGGCCGAGGCGGCCCGAAAGGCGGCGGAAGAAGCATCGGCTGAACAGGCTGCCGCGGCTCAGGCGGCAGCTGCTGCCCAGACTGCCCCTGCCGCCGTTGCCCCGGCGCCGGCTCCCGCTCCGGTCGCCAGCGATATCGCGAACAGTAACGGCAAATCGAAGGACAAGGGGAAGGGCAAGGGCTGAGGAGCCGCCTACCTGGTGCCGCACCAGATTCCGCGACGGTAAAAGGCCGCGACATCGGCCCTGGCCGCAGACCGACCGGGACGCCTCCGTCGTCACCATCGTCAGCCTGCTTACTATTTCGGAGGAAGTCCGCTAGCGTGGAGAAACGGCCTTGCGCCGGTCAACGACAAGAATCGCGGACTGCCGTCCGCCAATCGAAGGAGTGACGCCTGCATGGCAACTGTTCAGGAATCCATCGAAGTCAATGTTCCGCTGAACCAGGCCTACAACCAGTGGACACAGTTCGAGGAATTTCCGCTCTTCATGAGCGGCGTGGAATCCGTTAGTCAGCTGGACGACACCACTGTCCATTTCAAGACCAGCATCGGTGGAGTCCGGCGTGAGTACGACGCGCGGATCACCGCGCAGGAACCGGACCGGCGCGTGTCGTGGGAAAGCCTTGACGAACCACGGAATGCTGGCACCGTTTGGTTCGAGGACCTCGGCGACGCCGAAACGAAGGTGAACGTCGAGCTGACCTGGGAGCCGGACTCGGCCGCGGAAAAGGTCGGCGCGGCCATCGGCCTTGATTCCCGCCAGGTTGCTGCCGACCTGAAGAAATTCAAGCTGTTTATCGAAGAGCGCGGCGCCGAGACGGGCGGATGGCGCGGTCGCGTGGACGCAGTCGCGCCGGGCGCCACCACCGCCGTGCCGCTCCAGGAGGAGGTGGGCTACGGCGCGGAACCTGCCTTCCAGCGCGTGGACACCGATCCCGACCTTGCCCCCCAGCCGCCCTTCGGCCAGGACCAGCAGCGCTGACCTGGCGTTCGCACTGATCCGGCTGGGTTGCGCTGCCGGACTGGCGGCAAAACGCCCCGCCTCCCTTTCGGGAGACGGGGCGTTTTGCATGGCGACCTAGCGGGCGCCGTGGAGCGCTGCGGGAGCGCCGCGGCGGTGACTACTTGGTCAGCGTCGCCAGCACTTCGCTGAACTTCGCCGAGGGGCGCATGACCGCTGTGGCCTTGGCCTCGTCCGGCCGGTAGTACCCGCCGATGTCCACCGGGGAGCCCTGCACGGCCAGGAGTTCTCCGGTGATGGTGTCCTCATTGGAGTTCAGTGCCTCGGAAACGGCGGCGAAGGCCGCGGCGAGCTCGGCGTCGTCGCTCTGGCTGGCCAGTTCCTGGGCCCAGAACTTGGCCAGGTAGAAGTGGCTGCCGCGGTTGTCCAGCTCGCCGGCCTTGCGCTTCGGGGACTTGTCCTCGAGCAGGAACGTGCCGGTGGCGCGGTCCAGGGTGTCAGCCAGGACCTGGGCGCGGGCGTTGCCGGTGCTGGTGGCGAGGTGCTCGAAGCTGACGGCCAGCGCGAGGAACTCGCCCAGGCTGTCCCAGCGCAGGTGGTTTTCCTTGAGCAGCTGCTGGACGTGCTTCGGGGCGGATCCGCCGGCGCCGGTCTCGAACAGGCCGCCGCCGTTGATCAGCGGCACCACGGAGAGCATCTTGGCGCTGGTGCCCAGTTCCAGGATCGGGAAGAGGTCCGTGAGGTAGTCGCGGAGCACGTTGCCGGTCACCGAGATGGTGTCCTCGCCCTTGCGCAGGCGTTCCACCGTGAAGGCGGTGGCCTCGTCCGGGGACATGATGGCGATCTCCAGGCCCTCGGTGTCGTGGTCCTTGAGGTATTCCTCCACCTTGGCGATCATCCGGGCGTCGTGTGCACGGCCCTTGTCCAGCCAGAAGACGGCGGGTGTGGCGGAGGCGCGGGCACGGGTGACGGCGAGCTTGACCCAGTCACGGATCGGCAGATCCTTGGTCTGGCAGGCGCGCCAGATGTCGCCCGGGGCGACCTGGTGCTCGATCAGCACGGTGCCGGCGTCGTCGACGACCTGGACGGTGCCGGCGGACTGGATCTCGAACGTCTTGTCGTGGCTGCCGTATTCCTCGGCGGCCTGGGCCATGAGGCCGACGTTCGGGACGGTGCCCATGGTGGTGGGATCGAAGGCGCCGTGGGCGCGGCAGTCGTCGACGACAACCTGGTAGATACCGGCGTAGCTGCTGTCCGGGAGGACGGCGAGGGTGTCGGCCTCCTGGCCGTCACGGCCCCACATGTGGCCCGAGCTGCGGATCATGGCCGGCATCGAGGCGTCGACGATCACGTCGGAGGGCACGTGCAGGTTGGTGATGCCCTTGTCGGAGTCGACCATGGCGAGTTCGGGGCCGTCGTTGAGGCCCTTTTCGATGGCCGCCTGGACGTCGCCGCGGATCTCCTCGGGGAGGTCCCCGAGGCCGTTCAGGATGGAGGCCAGGCCGTTGTTGGGGCTCAGGCCGGCGGCGGCGATCTGCTCGCCGTAGGTGGCGAAGAGGTCAGCGAAGTAGGCCTTGACGACGTGGCCGAAGATGATGGGGTCCGACACCTTCATCATGGTGGCCTTCAGGTGGGCGGAGAACAGCACGCCCTCCTCCTTGGCCCGGGACACCTGGGCGGCGAGGAATGCATCCAGGGCCGCCGCGCGCATCACGGTGCCGTCGATGACCTCGCCGGCCAGGACCGGGAAGGCACGCTTAAGGACCTTGACAGTGCCGTCTTCCTTGACGAGCTGGATCTTGATCTTGGTGTCCGCATCGATGACCACGGACAACTCGTTCGAGCGGAAGTCATCGGCCTCCATGTGGGCCACGTTGGTCTTGGAGTCCGGAGTCCACGCGCCCATGCTGTGCGGGTTCTGGCGGGCGTAGTTCTTGACCGAGAGCGGAGCACGGCGGTCCGAGTTGCCTTCGCGCAGGACAGGGTTCACGGCGGAGCCCTTGATCTTGTCGAAGCGGGACCGGATGTCCGTTTCCTCATCGGAGGTGGGGTTGTCCGGGTAGTCCGGCAGCGCGTAGCCGTGGCCCTGGAGTTCGGCGATTGCGGCCTTCAACTGGGGCACGGAGGCGCTGACGTTGGGCAGCTTGATGATGTTGGCTTCGGGCGTCTTGGCAAGGGCACCAAGCTCGGCCAGGGCGTCGCTGACGCGCTGCTCTTCGGTGAGGTAGTCGCCGAACGCGGCGATGATGCGGCCGGCCAGCGAGATGTCGCGGGTCTCCACTTCCACACCGGCCGTCGAGGCGAACGCCTCAATGATCGGCAAGAACGAATAGGTGGCCAGCATCGGCGCTTCGTCGGTGTGGGTATAGATAATCTTTGCCATTGCTCGGGCGTCTCCCTGAAGGTCTGGGTATTTCCGGAATCTTGTGTTATCTCAACACCCCTAACTTACCCGAGGTGCCCCCGTTGGCGCCTACCGGCGTCGTGCGCGGACGGATAGGTGACACCCCAACACGGCATAACAAGAATTGACAAGCTACTTTACAGGTTAGTCAATTTGCCGTAGTTTCGTTCCATCCAGCGGCCGCCACCAGCGGCCGCCCCGCATTTCCACCGGTTAGGACACCCATGAGAACACCCAAGACTCTGGCCACCAGCCTGCTGACTCTGTCGGCCGCCGCTCTGCTGGCCCTGAGTGCCGCGGGGGCGGCCACCGCCTCCCCCGCCCCGGCCAAGGCACCGGTTTCCGCCTCCGATGTCGCAAGCCACACCGTCACCGAAACGGGGACGGCCGACTACTGGACCCCGGAACGCATGCGCAATGCCGTCCCCGGCGACGTCCTGGCCGACAGGGCCATGAAGCGCAGTGGCAAGGCCGCCTCGGCCCAGGGCCCAGCGGAAACGGGCGCGCCGAGCAAGGTAGAGGCCGCTGCTCCGAAGCTGCAAACCCAGGCGCTCCAGACCAAGGCCAATGCGAGCGAGACCCCCGTCCCGCACATCGGCAAGGTCTTCTTCACCCTCGGCGGCACCAACTACGTCTGCTCCGGCAACTCGGTCTCCTCCGCCAACAAGAGCACGGTCTCCACGGCCGGACACTGCGTGAATGAGGGTCCGGGCGCCTTCGCCACCAAGTTCACGTTCGTCCCGGCGTACCTGAACGGCGCGGCCCCCTACGGCATGTGGACGGCCAAGGCCCTTTACGCCCCCACCCAGTGGAGCTCCGCGGGCGACATGACCTACGACACCGGCTTCGCCGTAATGTCCACGCTCAACGGCCAGTACCTGAGCGACGTCGTCGGCGGCTCCGGACTGCAGTTCAACGCCGCCCGCGGCCTGAGCTACAAGTCATTCGGATACCCGGCCGCGGCGCCTTTCAACGGTGAATCCCTCAAGAGCTGCAGCGGCACCGCCACCAACGATCCCTACAACCCGCAGTTCAACACCCAGGGGATCCCCTGCAACATGACCGGCGGGTCCTCGGGCGGTCCGTGGTTCATCGGCACCAGCGCTTCCGGCTACCAGAACTCCATCAACAGCTATGGCTACGGCAGCAAATCCACCAAGATGTACGGCCCCTACTGGGGCACAGTCATCCAGCAGGCCTACACCACCGCGGCCGCTTCCTAGCCTGAGGGCACGGGCCCCGTTCACGCGGGGCCCGTGCACCCAGCCTTGTCACCCCAGGTGCGTGGACAGGGTGCGTGGATGCCCAGCCTTGTTACCCCGGGTGCGGACCGGGGTGGATGCCCAGCCGTGTTATCCCTAGCGCGGGCACCCCCGCTTTGATTCGCGGCCTGTTTGTTCAACCCTTGATTGCCCAGCCTCTTGTTTAGCCCAACCCTTGTTTCCTCCAGCCTTTGTTACCCCGACCTTATGCACCCCAGCGCGGGGTCACTTGCGGCCCCTCTTCAGCAGTGGGGAGGACGCGGTGGCCCCGCGTTGGCATCAGTCGGCGACGGCGGCTATCCGCTGGACATGCCCTCCCCACACGGCATGGCTTGGACATATACCCTCTATGTCCGGGCCTTGGCGCGAACAATGGGCATGTCCCCCGGGGCAGGTCCTCGACGGTCCGCAATCAATGAGCCTGTCCCCCGGGCTGGTCCCCGGCGCTCCGGCAAGATTGAGCATGTCCCCAGGTTGGCCCGGCCAGCGTCAGGGCTCACGGGACATGCCCTCCTCACACCCCGAGGCCTGGACATATACCCCTGTGTCCGGGCCTTGGCGCGAACAATGGGCATGTCCCCCGGCCGGTCCCCGGAGTCCGTAATGAATGAGCATGTTCCCAGGCAGGAATGAGCATGTCCCCAGGTTGGCCCTGCCAGCGTCAGAGCTCGTGGGACATGCCCTCCCCACACCCCGAGGCCTGGACATATCCCCTTCATGCCCACTCCTTGCCGCGAACAATGAGCATGTCCCCCGGGCAGGTCCCCGGAGTCCGAAATGAATGAGCATGTTCCCAGGCAAGAATGAGCCTGTCCCCAGGCCGGCCCGGCCAGCGTCAAAACTCACAGGACATGCCCTCCCCACGCCCCGAGGCCTGGACATATCCCCCATATGCCCACTCCTTGCCGCGAACAATGAGCACGTCCCGCGGAAAGAATGGGCATGTCCCGCGGGCCGGCCACCAGCCCACTTTTGGGCACAAAAAATGGACATGTCCTCCGGATGAGGGAGGGCATGTCCATTCTTTGTGCGGTTTGGTGGAACAGACCTTGGTGGAATAGACCTAGTGGAAGAAGTGGCGGGCTCCCGTGAAGTACATCGTGATGCCGGCGGCGTTGGCCGCGGCGATGACTTCCTCGTCCCGGACGGAGCCGCCGGGCTGGACGACCGCGCGGACGCCGGCATCGACCAGGATCTGCAGTCCGTCGGCGAACGGGAAGAACGCGTCTGACGCTGCCACCGCGCCGCGGGCACGCTCGGGTGCTTCGGACGCGTCGGTTCCGGCTGCCCCGCCGGCGGCATCGACGTCGGACTCCACGGTGACGCCGAGCGTGTTGGCGCGCTCGACCGCGAGCTTGCAGGAATCGAGCCGGTTGACCTGGCCCATGCCGATGCCGACGGCGGCACCGTTGTCCGCGAGCAGGATGGCGTTGGACTTGGCTGCGCGGCAGGCGGTCCAGGCGAACGCGAGGTCGGCCAGGGTGGCGGCATCGGCGGCGTCGCCCGCGGCAAGGGTCCAGTTCGCGGGGGTGTCGCCGTCGGCGTCGACTTTATCCGTGGCCTGGACCAGCATGCCGCCGGAGACCTGGCGGAACTCGGTCGGGTAGCGGCCGTATCCGTCGGGGAGGGCCAGGAGGCGGATGTTCTTCTTCTTGGACAGGATCTCCACGGCCTCTTCGTCGAAGCCCGGCGCGATGACGACCTCGGTGAAGATGCCGGCCACGGTGCGGGCCATGCCGGCCGTGACCGTGCGGTTAGCGGCGATGACGCCGCCGAACGCGGACACGGGATCGCAGGCGTGGGCCTTGGCGTGGGCGTCGGCGATGGGGTCCGCCGCCGAAGCGGAACCCACGGCCACGCCGCAGGGGTTGGCGTGCTTGATGATGGCGACGGCAGGCTCGGCGAAGTCGAAGGCGGCGCGCAGTGCGGCGTCGGCGTCGACAAAGTTGTTGTAGCTCATGGCCTTGCCGTGGATCTGGTCGGCCTGTGCGATGCCGGCCGGGGCGGCCTTGTCCACATACAGTGCGGCCTGCTGGTGCGGGTTTTCGCCGTAGCGGAGCACCTCGGAGCGTTCCAGGGCCAGGCCGGCGTAGGCGGGCCAGTCGATCACGCCGTCGCCGTCCTCGTCGCGGAACTGGCTGGCGGTCCAGGTGGCCACGGCGGTGTCGTAGGCCGCGGTGTGCGCGAACGCCTTGGCGGCGAGCTGGCGCCGGGTCTTCAGGTCAAAGCCGCCCGAGGCGGCCGCCTCCACCACGGCACCGTAGGACGACGGGTCCACCACGATTGCGACGGCGGCGTGGTTCTTCGCGGCGGAGCGCACCATCGCGGGGCCGCCGATGTCGATCTGCTCGACGACGTCGTCCGGCGCGGCACCGGACTTCACGGTCTCCACGAAGGGGTAGAGGTTGACGACGACGAGGTCGAACGGCTCGATCTCCATGTCCGCGAGGGTCTGCATGTGGGCCGGGACGCGGCGGTCCGCGAGGATGCCGCCGTGCACGCGCGGGTGCAGGGTCTTGACGCGGCCGTCCAGCATTTCCGGGGAGCCGGTGACTTCCTCGACTTCCTGCACGGGGATGCCCGCGGCGGCGATCTTCTTGGCCGTGGAGCCCGTGGAGACGATCTTGACGCCGGCGGCGTGCAGGCCTTGAGCGAGCTCCTCCAGACCGGTCTTGTCGTAGACCGAAATCAGTGCCCGGCGGATGGGAACTCGGTCGATGGATACACGGTCAAGCTGCGTGAAGCTCACAAAAGTCTCCGTCTTATATCGCGGCGGGGCCGCGGGTGGTGGGGATGCGGCCAGTTTATCGCGTCCCGGCGCCGGGCCGTCCCGCGCGCCAGAGTGTGAAGCACACCCGGGCCGCGGCCGGGGCACGTAGAGTTTTCACAGGAGGCCAAGATGAACACGTACACCACTGTGCCCAGCGGCGAACAGGTGGTCCAGGAGCTGCCGTGGCGGTGGAAGGTCCAAGGCCGGATCTTCCTGATCGGCGGACTGGGCTTCATGTTCGATGCCTGGGACGTCACCCTCAACGGCATCCTCATTCCGTTGCTGTCCAAGCACTGGTCGCTGAGCCCCGGCGATGCCGCCTGGATCGGCACCGCGAACCTGATTGGCATGGCCCTGGGCGCCTTTGTCTGGGGCACCATCGCGGACACCATCGGCCGCAAGAAGGCCTTCACCGCGACCCTGCTGATCTTTTCCATCTTCACCGTGCTCGGCGCGGTCTCCCCCGATTTTCTGTGGTTCGTCGTGTTCCGCTTCCTGGCCGGGTTCGGCCTGGGCGGCTGCATTCCGGTGGACTATGCGCTCGTGGGCGAGTTCACCCCCCGCAAACAGCGCGGCCGGGTGCTCACCGCGATGGACGGCTGGTGGCCGATCGGCGCGGCCCTCTGCGGTTTTGTCTCCGCCGGCCTCGTGGCCCTGTACGGGGATTGGCGGCTGACCATGCTGGTCATGGTGCTCCCGGCGCTGCTGGTGTTCTGGATCCGCCGCAGCGTGCCCGAATCCCCGCTGTTCCTGATCCGCAAGGGCCGCCGCGAGGAAGCCGCGAAGGTCATCGACAACCTGGTTCGGGCCACCGGCGCCGAGGCCCGGGTCTACAGCCTGCCTGAACCGCAGGATGCGCCCCGCCTCTCGGCAGGCAGCGCATGGACGCAATTGCGCGCCCTCTGGCAGTTCAACTGGAAGATCACGACGGCGGCATGGGCCCTCTTCTTCAGCATCCTGCTGGTGTACTACCTGTCGCTGACGTGGATGCCGCGGATCCTGATCGGCGCCGGCTTCGAGGAGTACAAGGCCTTCCTGACCACGGCGTCGATGGCCGCCGTCGGACTCCTCGGCGTGGTGGTGGCCGCGCTGCTGGTGGAGCGGGTGGGCCGCAAGTGGATCCTGGCGATCACCGGTCCGCTGTCAGCCCTGACGCTGGTGATTGTGGCGATCGTGGTGGACATCCCCACCGCCGCCGTGTTCTGGCTCCTCGTGTTCGGCTTTGTAGTGCAGGTGGCCATCCCGGTGCTCTATGCCTACGTCTCCGAGCTGTACCCCACGGAGCTGCGCGGCTCCGGCTTCGGCTGGGCCTCGACATTCTCCCGGCTCGGCGCCGGTTTCGGCCCGCTGATCTTCGCGGCTTTCCTGTGGCCGGAACTGGGGCTCGCGACGTCGTTCGCGCTGGCCGGCGTCCTGGTGCTGATCTCCGTGCTGTGGATGGCGTTCTTCGCCCCTGAAACCAAGCAGCGCCGGCTCGAATAACGCGCCCACACCACCCGTTGCGCTATCACTTCAGGCGGTTCTGGGTGCTGCGAGACCACCTCAAGTGATAGCGCATCGGGGAAATCAGGCGGGCGGGTCAGGCGGGGGCGTGCTGGGCCGCGGCCAGGGTCGCCAGGGTGGAGACCAGGAGCCGGCGCTCCACGACCTTGATGCGCTCGTGCAGGGATTCCTCGCTCTCGCCGTCCCCGATCGCCACGGCTTCCTGCGCGATGATGGGGCCGGTGTCCACCCCGGCGTCGGCCCAGTGCACCGTGCAGCCGGTGACCTTCACGCCGTAGGCCAGTGCATCGCGGACACCGTGGGCGCCTGGGAAAGACGGCAGCAGCGCCGGGTGCGTGTTGAGGTATTTGCCGCCAAACGCGTCGATGAAGTCCGCGCTGACAATCCGCATGAAGCCTGAGGACACCACCACATCCGGGGCGAAGCCGGCGACAGCCTCGGTCAGGGCCGCATTCCAGGCTGCCCGGTCCGGGTAGGCCTTGAAGTCCACCACGAACGTGGGAATCCCGGCGGCGGCGGAGCGCTCCACCCCGAAAGTCCCCGGCCGGTCCGCGCCGACGGCGGCGATCTCGACGTCGAGCGCGCCGGACGTCACCGCATCGATAACTGCCTGGAGGTTGGAGCCGGTGCCGGAAACGAGGACAACTATGCGCATGGTCCTAGCTTATGGGGCCGCTCGCGTAGGCTGGAAAACATGAATTCCCCCACGGACTCCGGCAGCGAGCCGGGCCGGCAACCCCGCGATACGGCTGTCAAAGAATCCGCGCGGCTGACCCACACCCTATTCCGGCTGTTCATCGTCGCGGTCCTGGGCTCGTTCTTCGTCTTCCAGCTCGACGTGAGCTACCTGTGGCTGACGGCGCTCCTCACGGCGGCCGGGATTGTGCTGGGCGTCGTGGTGCTGATCCGGGCCGTGAAGTACAAGGAATCCCGGCTGGTCCTGTTCGGCACGATTTCCGGGCTGGTGGTCTCGGCGGTGATGCTGCTGGTGATCCTGGCCTCGACGCTGTTCTTCAACCAGATCCGCGACTACCAGCAGTGCGTCCGCCACGCCCTGACGGAGCAGTCAACGTCCGCGTGCAGGACGCAGCTGGAGAACTCCATGCCCACGGGGCTGCGCTAGCTGTTGCCTTAGCGGCTGCTGACCGTCTCCAGGTCCGCCTCACGCAGCTTCTGCTGGCGTTCCAGCCAGGGTCCGGCCGCGTACCCGATCACGACGCCGATCCCTACCTCCGCGGCAACGAACAGTGCCGTGCGGAGCGGATCCGGCCCGATCTCCGTCAGCCGCCCGATGCCGGCCGAGCCCCGGGCCAGCCAGGCGAGTCCCGCCGCGAGCAGCCCGGCGACGGAGCCGATCACCGCGCCCAGCACCAGGGTGGAGGCCGCGGCGGTAAACCAGCGGGCCCGGATCTTGATGGACAGCCATTCGTCGAAGTGGTTTTCGCCTTCGCGCAGGAACCACCAGCCGGCCAGCGCCCCGGCCAGCGCCGGCACCACCAGTGCCACGAAGCCGAAGTCGAGCGAGCCGGCCGGCAGCGCGGCGAACACCGGAATGGACGGCAGCGGCCCGACGGCGGTCCCGAGCGGTCCGGCCAGCGAGCCGACGCCCAGGGCGAAACCCGAGCCGCAGATCCATGCCAGGGCAAACACGACGAGGTTGGGCAGGAAGCCCAGCTGCACGATGGTGAGCACGCCGCCGCCCATGGCGCCGGCGTCGAGCCCTTCATAGACGGCGACCACAAGGTTCCAGTGGATGAAGAGGTCGACGGCGAGCAGCGCGGCAGACATTGCCAGGCTCGCCATCAGCGCCACCGATCCGGCCTTGATGGCCGAGCCCAGGTACGAGCCGGCCCAGCGGGAGTGCTGGCTGGTGCGGGACAGCCAGGCCACGGCGTCGACGCCGATCAGCCGGCTCCACGAGCCTGCCTCGCGGCGCGCGCCGACCACCATGCCGAGCCCGAACGGGATGAGCGGGATAAACGCGGCGGCCCAGAGGCTGATGCCGACGTCGGCCGTGCGGCAGACGAAGCCCGTGGCGATCCCGAACCCCGCGTACACCAGCCAGGACCCGAGCAGCGCCTGCCAGAGCTGGTCCGTGTAGGAGGCGCGGGCGAGGCGTCGTCCGGCGCGCCAGGCGAGCAGGAACGGGATGAGGGCCAGCCCCAGCGGAATGAGGGAGAGCGTGCCGGAATCCGGGTGCGCCGCGGACCCGGCACTGGCCGTATCCAGCAGCAGCGGAACGCCGTGGATCAGCAGCCAGGCCTGCCCGGCCAAACGAGCCAGCACGTCGAAGCCGCTGTTCTGGAATCCGGCCGTTGCCCAGACCGTGACGATCGGCGCCACCACCACGAGGGCGGAGATGACGGCGGCCTGGGCGGATTCGAGGCCGCCCTGCAGCCACAAAGGCATGGGCAGCCCACGTTGTCCGGTCTGATCAGCGCGCAGTTTCATCGAGATCCATGGTGCCACGCGCCCGGCATCCGGCCGGTTTCCGACAGGCACAACGCCCGGATCCGCGGAATTCGCCCTCATGGGCCGCCGAGCTTTTTCCAGACCCGGGCCGTAAAATTGTAAATGTCCGCAATCAGTGGTTGGAGGCAGAACATGACTACCGCATCTCCCCATGCGCATGGCGTTCATTTTGGTCGGACAGATGTACAGAACGTTGGCATGGGTGTAGGTATCGTCCTTTTAGTCGTAGGCGTCTTGGGGTTCATCCCGGGCATCACCACGAACTACAGCGAACTGAGGTTCTTCGGGCCTGATTCCAAGGCTATGTTCCTCGGCCTGTTCCAGGTGTCGATGTTGCTGAACATCGTTCAGCTCGCGATCGGCGCCGTCGGCCTGACCATGTCCCGGACCGCCTTGGGCGCCCGGAACTTCCTCATGGGCTCCGGCTTGCTGTACATCGTCCTTAGCATTTACGGGTTTATCGTCGGCGTGGATTCGGCGGCCAACTTCCTGTCGCTGAACACCATGGACAATTGGGCCTTTATGGTGATGGGCATTGCAATGGCCGGCGCAGGCTGGCTGATGTCGAGGCATATTGAAGAAGGTGTGGAGACCCGGTCATCAACCCCCGGGACATAGGGAGCCGCGAATGAGTAACGTTTCATAGAATCGAAAAAATTCGTACTACCTGCTGGTGCAGTGGTTTAGCGGAAACGCGGCGGCTGCACCAGCTTTCTGTGTGCCCGCTTCCTGCCTGCTCGGCACAGTTTCCGTCGACGGCGAAGCGTCCGGCCAGCCGGAAGGCCGGGACCTTGTGAGTCCCGGCCTTCCGTAATGCCTACGCACTTGCCGCTGGTCCCGCGGCTGGCAGTGCCGCGACTGACGCTGCCGCGTTAGGTGGTGCTGTGCTCCAGGCGGGGCGGAAGGGTGTCCCACTCCGTTTCAGCGGCCCGCATCCAGGGAAATGGCAGCAGCTCCTTGATCCGGACCTTCCCCACTTCGCCCTCGGCATCCACCAGGACGGACGTCTCGGTTCCGTATGAACGCAGCAGTTCCCGGCAGAGGCCACAGGGGTTCGTGACTTGGGGTTGTCCCTGTCCGTCCATACTGACGGCCACTACGGAGTGGATTGATGCCTCCTGCGCCATGCGGGCATTGGCGAGGGCGCTGGATTCGGCACACACGTTGATGCGCTTTGCGCCAATGTGGAGCCCGAGGTAGATAGCCCCCGACTCACCGCGCATGGCCGCGGCCACCCGGTGGTTCTCGCTGTGAT
This sequence comes from Arthrobacter sp. P1_B3, assembly GCF_056406615.1. NCBI lineage: Bacteria > Bacillati > Actinomycetota > Actinomycetes > Micrococcales > Micrococcaceae > Arthrobacter > Arthrobacter sp. P1_B3. The sequence goes on from NZ_JBFTZV010000005.1 coordinate 495,119, forward strand.
GGGCGGTAAGCAACAGCCCACGAGCTGCCTCGTAAAGCTCCACGTCTGACACGTCGAGATCAAAGGAGATCACGTTTGCCTCCAGGCTGGTTCGGTCCGGGCGACTGGCGTCCATGAGTGTTCCTGCTTTCCTGTGTTCCTGCCCTGACCGTGTTCTTACCTGCCGATGAAGATGCCGTTTTTCTTCCGGGCCAGCAGGTAGAAGACGATGCTGAGCGCCGACAGGACGGCCACGTAGACCGGGAAGATCCAGGACGCGTTCACGGACTGGAGCCAGACCAGGAGGTAGGAGGCAGTGCCGCCGAAGAGAGCGACGCCCAGGCCGTAGCCGAGGGCAGTTCCGGCGCCGCGGATGGTCTTCGGCATGAGGGAGCTGCAGACGACGTTGTACAGGGTCATGTTAAGGACCAGCACGACGGAGCCGCCGAGGAGGACGGCCGCGAAGCCCGCGATGCCGGGCTTGACGTACATCAGCATCAGGAAGACGGACGGAATGGCGAGCGCGCGGGTGATCAGGAACCACTTGGAGATCGACTTGCCATCGCAGACCTTGCTGATGATGAGGCTTCCGATAACCAGCACGACGCCCAGGACGGTCGTGAGCGCGAAGACAGCGGTTGCGTCTTCCTTGAAGCCGCTGCGGGCCGCCGTCGGGAGGCCCGTGTTCCACGCGTAGTTGTACGCCTGCGCAGCTCCGACGACGAACGTGATGGCCAGCACGCTGAGCCAGTGCTTGCGCACCCCGCCCCAGACCTTTTTCGCGGAGTTGTCCGCCAACTCCTCGGGCTTCATGGTTTCCGGAAGCGTCCGGCGAAGGTAGACCACCACAAAGCCGAAGGCCGCGCCGACGATGAAGGGCACACGCCAGCCCCAGTCGGCCATGACGGCTCCGCCGAGCATCAGGGACGACAGGTAGCTGACCAGCGAGGCGAGCAGGATGCCCGCGTTGACGTAGAAGGAGATGATGCCCGCGACAAAGCCCTCGCGTCCCTCAGGGACGAGTTCGACGGCGTGGGCCGTGGACAGCGGAGCTTCAACGCCTGTGGAGATGCCCTGGATGATGCGGCAGACCAGCAGGATGACGCCGGCGGCGGCCCCGATCTGGTCGTAGGTGGGGCACAGGGCAATGATCAGGGTGGTGCCGGCCATCATCATGATGGACCAGAGCATCACCCGGCGGCGGCCTATCCGGTCGGCCAGGGTGCCGAGCATGATTCCGCCCAGCGGACGGAATGCGAAGCCGACGGCGAAGACTGCCAGTGCGCTCAGCGTGGCGGCAACGGGGTCCTGCGACGGGAAGAACTTCGGCCCGATGAATGCCGACAGAAGGCCAAAGACCATCCAGTCGTACCACTCCAGGGTGTTGCCTAGTCCGAGGCCCAGCAGCCCGCGGCGTACTTCCGGCGAGAGCCGGGACTTCCGGCCGCTCTCTAGGTCAATCTTGACGGCAGTGTCAGTCATGATACTTTTCCTTCCCCCGCGCCTTCGGGGCGCGGGAGGGTACGGATCACCGGCGGACGCCCTGTTGGGGTCACCGGTAATCGAAACTATCGTTTGGCTTGGTCCGCAGGGCGGGACCGGCTCACCACATGGGAGGCGAGTTAGCCCAGATAGCTACGCATGCCTCTTCGTAGCGATTGAATGCAAACGGGCCATCCAGCTCGGCAACATGGAACGGATCCCCGAAGGAACGCGTCTTGTTAACCGGCCAACATCGGGCTTGCGGATGGCTTGGCAGATGCCACTGCATCAGTACAAGGGAACGATCACGAACGCGGGCCGGGCGCGCCTTCCGCCAGAAGGTCGTTGCGCCCCGTCCCTGTTCGCTTAGCGTCGAACCCAAAGTGTTGCGGCTCACACAACTATATTGAAGTTCTTCACAGAGTCAACGATTTTCAGGAAAGTCCCGTCCCGCCGCAGCAGGCTGGCCGACAAAGCTGCACGTCAGGCGCCAATCCGGGCGGGAGAAGTAAAAATATTTACCAAAACCTTGATTCGCTAAAAGTTTTCACTATAGTTATGTGTGTCAGCTCACCAAGAGAAAGACGGGCCATGGCAACCGAAAGCGTCACGGGATCTTCCCCAGCCGGCACGAGCGTCCTCCTTGCCACCGTAGGCAACAAGGTCCGCAACATGCGCAAGGACAAAGGAATGACCCTTGCGAAGCTCTCGGAAGTCACCGGCCTCAGCCCGGCGATCGTAAGCCAGATCGAACGCGGCCTGGCCAATCCGTCTTTCACCACTTTGGCGCAGCTGGCGCACGGCCTGGACATCCCCGTGGGCAAGTTCTTCCTCGGACAGGAAGAAACCAGGTCCCCCGTGGTCCGCAAGGCCGAGCGGCGAAACCTCAAGGGCGTTACCAAGAAGTCCATGGGTGAGGCGGTCTTTGAACTGCTCACCCCGGACCTCAACGGTGCGCTGGAGGCCCAATGGATCGTGAGTCCGCCAGGCCACGACACCAGCGCCACTCCTTTCCGGCACAGCGGCGAGGAATTCGGCATCATTCTCTCCGGCCGGAAAGACGTCTTCCTGGACGGCGAGAAATACACCCTCGAAGCAGGCGATTCAATCACCTTCTCTTCGGATACGCCGCACTGGTACAAGAACAGCTACGAAGAGGTCTGCGTAGCGATCTGGGTTAACGCACCTCACGCGTGGTGATCAGCCGGCCCTAGCCGCCGTCGCCAACTCCGGTCCCGACACCCAAGGTGCCCGCCGGAACCTTATCTACACTCCGCAGCAAGGTCCGCAAGGGGCCGCGCTGCGTCATACCCTCTGCCGGGTGGATTTCACGGTCAGCGTCGCCGCAATCCCCTCCTGAGCACCGTCTTCTACGTCACCGGCCGCTCTTCCAACGGCACTTTCGCCGGAAAAGTTAGGATCCCCATGAACCCGTCTACAGCCATGTCGTCGCTGGAACTCAGCACCACCACGGCGGACCTCACCGCTCCCGTCATTTCCCGCTCCGACGTCCTCGTGGTGGGCGGTGGCCCCGCAGGTGTGGCCGCCGCCGTCACCGCGGCCCGCTCCGGTGCCTCGGTCACGCTGCTGGAACGCTACTCCTCCCTCGGCGGCCTCGCCTCCGGCGGCATGGTGCTGGTCCTGGATGACATGATCAACGGCCAGGAAATCACCGTCACGGGCATCGTTTCCGAGTACGTCGAGCGCCTGCAGAAGCTGGGCCTGGCGATCGTGCCGCCGGCCGATGACCGCAAGACCTCCGAGGAACTGTGGAACAAGTGGGGCCGCTACGGCACCTTTGACTTCCATTCGCACACCACCCCCAAGCCGGTCTGCTACGCCGCCGCCTTCGACCCGGACGGCTGGAAGCGCGTCTCCAACGACCTCGTCCGCGAGGCCGGCGTCAACCTCCGCCTGCACTCCTGGTTCTCCCGCCCGATCGTGGACAACGGCGTCATGAAGGGCGTCATCTGCGAGACCAAGTCCGGCCCGCAGGCTTTCATGGCGGACATCGTCATCGACACCACGGGCGACATCGACGTCGCCTCCCGGGCCGGCGCCAGCTACGTCAAGGACAGCTACCTCACCACGCTCGTCTTCCGCCTCGGCAACGTGGACACCAACGCCGCGGAAGCGTTCGAACAGGCCAACCCGAAGGAAGCCCGCGCCATCAACCGCAAGATCAAGCGCCTCCTCGGCGGGGCCTGGGAACTGTGGTGGCTCAAGACCCCGATCGACGGCGTCGTCTGGTGCAACGCACCGCACATGACCGGCTTCGACGGCGTGGACCCGGCGGACATGACCGCCGCCGAGTTCGCCGCACGGGACCGCATCACCGAGGCGGTGGACTACGTCCGCGCCAACCTGCCCGGCTTCGAGAACTGCTACATGCTCGACGTCGCGTCCCAGATGGGCGTCCGGCAGACCCGGCTGCTGGAAGGCGAGTACGTCATGACGAAGGACGACGTCACCTCCCGCCGCCACTTCGCCGACACCGTGGCCCGCGGCCGCGACTACTACTACCCCTACCGCTCGCTGCTGCCTAAGGAAGTGGACCAGCTGCTGGTCGCGGGCCGGCACTACTCCGCCACCCCCGAGGCGCAGAAGATGTCCCGCGAAATCCCGCCCTGCATGGCCATGGGCCAGGCCGTCGGCGTCGCCGCCGCGCTGGCGGTCCAGACCGGCACCCTCGTCCGCGACGTCTCCGCTTTGGACATCCAGCAGGGCATGCGCCGGCACGGCGCGGACCCGGGCGACGTCCCGTCGTCGAACGCCACCGTTGACGCGGATGTGGCGGTGCCGGCATGAGCACCGTCATCGACGACCTGCTGTCAGGCACAACAACTGCAAGCACGACGGCGGCCACCGCCGCTGAACCCGCCGGCACCCCGCTCCCGCTCGATGGAATCAAGATCGTGGACTTCACCCAGGTGTTCATGGGCCCGTCCTGCACCCAGCTGCTGGGCGACTACGGTGCGGACATCATCAAGGTGGAACGCCCGGGCGCCGGGGACATCTCCCGCAACTCGTTCCCGGACAAGGACGGCCAGGACAACCCGATCTTCCTGTCCATCAACCGGAACAAGCGCAGCATCTCCGTGGACACCCGCACCGACGACGGCAAAGCCGTGCTCCGCCGGCTGCTGGCCGACGCGGACGTGGTGGTCAGCAACTTCCGCTCCGGCGTGATGGAGCGGATGGGCTTCGGCTACGAGGAGCTCAAGGAGCAGAACCCGGGCATCATCTGGGCCTCCGGCACGGGCTTCGGCCCCGAGGGCCCCTACTCGCACAAGGGCGGCCAGGACGCGATCGCCCAGGCCTACTCCGGCGTGATGTGGCGGCGCGAGTCGGACGACGTCAAGCCGTCCATCTACCCCACCACGCTGTGCGACTACATCACCGGCATGCACCTGATGCAGGGCATCCTGCTGGCGCTGCGCACCCGGGAAACCTCCGGCGTCGGGCAGAAGGTGGAGGTGACCATGTACGACTCCATGCTGCACCTGCAGATGCAGGAGGCGTGCATGCAGCTCAACCGCGGCTACGAGGTCAACTGGGGCGCCATGCCGCTCAGCGGCGTCTTCGAAACCACCGACGGCGCCGTCTGCATGGTGGGCGGCTTCACCCCGGACCCGCTGCTGCGCATTTCCGAGGCCCTGGGCCTGGACGAGGACCTCACGGCCCGGCCCGAGTTCGCCAACCTGGAGCAGCAGTTCGAGAACAAGCCGGCGCTGCAGGCGATTTTCCGCGAGCGCATCGCCACGAACACCACCGAGTACTGGACCTCCCAGCTGGAGGACCAGGGCCTGCTCAACGCCCCTGTGCACACGCTCGAGCAGACCCTGGCCGACGCGCAGACGCACGCCAACAACATGATCGTCGAGGCAGAACACCCCGGTGTCGGCACCGTGAAAATGCTCAACGCGCCCATCCGGCTCTCCGCCACCCCGCCCACCATCCGCCGGGTGGCCCCGCGGCTCGGCGAACACAACGTCGAGGTGCTGCTGGAGAACGGGTTCGACGCCGAGACCATCGAGCGCCTGCAGCAGCTGGGGGTGCTCCGGTGACGGCCACAACAGACTCCCCCGCGAAGACGATGCTGGACCAGGTCACCCTGAGCGTCGAGAACCACGTCGCCACGGTGGTCATCGACCGCCAGCACGTGCTCAACGCCGTCGATGGCACCGCCCAGGCCAGGCTCAACGAGATCTGGGACCAGCTCGAAGCCGATCCCGACGTCCGGGCCGTGGTCATCACGGGCGCCGGCACCCGGGCGTTCTGCGTGGGCGCGGACATGTCCGCCTCCGCCGTGGACAAGACGGGCCTTGAATACTGGGCGGGCCTGGACCCGAACGGCTTCGGCGGGCTCAGCCTGCGCACCACGCTGGACATCCCGGTGATCGCCCGGGTCAACGGTTACGCGCTCGGCGGCGGCATGGAGATCGTGCTCGGCGCGGACATCGTGATCGCCGCGGACACGGCCCGCTTCGGGCTGACGGAACCGCGCGTCGGGCGCCTGGCGCTCGACGGCGGCATCCACCAGCTGGTGCGCCGGATCCCGTACACCCAGGCGATGGGCATGCTCCTGACCGGGCGGAAGGCCGAGGCCGCGGAGATGCAGTCCATGGGCCTGGTCAACGAGGTGGTCCCCGCGGAGGAGCTCGACGCCGCCGTGCAGCGCTGGCTGGACCAGATCCTCGCCTGCGCCCCCACCTCCGTCCGGGCCGTCAAGCAGATGGTCACCCGGACCTTGCACCTGACCGCCACCGAGGCCCGCGGACTCCGGCTCCCCGCCCTCATGGCGGCGCTGGACAGCGAGGACTCCGCCGAGGGCGTGCGCGCCTTCCAGGAGAAACGCCCGCCGGTCTGGCCGGGACATTAGGAGACGGACGCTAGCCGTTCCACCGCCTGATTTCCGGTGGCTGACGTTCAGCCGCTCGAAGAACAACAAGAGCTTAGAAGGAGAAACCAATGCGGGAGTCACTGACACCCGGCGTGTGGGGCGTCGTCGCCACACCGTTCCAGGGCAGCGCCCTGGATGTCGACACGGACAGCCTGGCCGGACTCGTGGGCTACTACGAGTCGATCGGCGCCACCGGACTCACGGTCCTGGGCGTGTTCGGCGAAGCCGCGGCCCTGACGGCAGCCGAGCGCAGCTTGGTCCTGGAAGTGATCGTGGAGGAAACGCGCCTGCCCCTCGTGGTGGGAGTGACTTCCCTCTACACCGGCACGGCCGTCGATGAAATCCGCTCCATCCAGGCAGCCACCGGGGACCGGCTGGCGGCCGTCATGGTGCAGGCCAACTCCGCCAACCCCGGCGTGGTCATCACCCACCTGAACGCCATTCACCAGTCCACCGGCGCCAACGTGGTGCTGCAGGACTACCCCCTGGCCAGCGGCGTCAACATCAGCACCGAGGCACTGATCTCCGTGGTGCAGGCCTGCAGCTTCGTCACCGCGGTCAAGGCCGAGGCCCCGCCCACGTCGGTGGCGATCGCACACCTCACCGCAGCCCTCGACGTCTCCGTGTTCGGCGGCCTGGGCGGCCAGGGACTGCTGGACGAGCTCATGGCCGGCGCCGCCGGGGCGATGACCGGATTCTCCTACCCGGAGGCGCTCATCGCCTGCGTGCGGGCCTGGCAGAAGGACGGCTACGAGGCCACCCGCGATGCCCTGCTGCCGTACCTGCCGCTGATCAACTTCGAGCAACAGGCCAAAATCGCGCTGGCGGTCCGCAAGGAATGCCTGCACCAGCGCGGACTGATTGCCGACGCCGGTGTCCGGGCCCCGGCCGCGGTCTTCCCGGAGGTTCTTCGGACCGGGCTGCGCACCCATCTGGCCGAGGCCGCCAAGGCCCTTGGCCCGAACCCGGCCATCGCCCTCGCCACAGCGGGGAGGAACTAATGGACCTCGGAATCAGCGGGAGGACCGCCCTGGTGGCCGCTTCCACCGGCGGACTTGGCCTCGCCGTCGCCCGGGCCCTCGCGGCCGAAGGCGTACGCGTAGCCATCACCGGCCGGCGCCGCGAGCGGGCCGAGGAGATCGCGGCCGGCCTCCAGGCCGACGGGCACAGCGCCGTCGCCGTCGAAGCCGACCTCAGCACCGCCGACGGCGTCGCCGCCGCTGTCGAACGCACCATGGATGCGCTCGGGCCCATCGACATCCTTGTCCTCAACGGTCCCGGACCGAAGCCCGGCGCGGCCGCCACCCTCGGCGCCGACGACATCGCCGCGGCGTTCGAACAACTGGTCAAACCGCACCACGCCCTGGTCTCGCACATCCTGCCGGGCATGCGGGAACGGCGCTGGGGACGGATTCTCGCCGTCGGTTCCAGCGGCGTCGTGGCGCCGCTGCCCAACCTGGCCGTATCCAACACCGGCCGCGCGGCGCTGGCCGGCTACCTGAAGACCCTCGCGGCCGAGGTCGCCCTGGACGCCGTCACGGTCAACATGCTCCTTCCCGGACGCATCGCCACGGACCGGGTCGCGGAACTGGACCAGGCCGCTGCCAAGCGCCGCGGCACCACGCCCGAGGAAATCCAGCTGGAATCCCGCAAGACCATCCCCGCCCGCCGCTACGGCGAACCCGAGGAATTCGGCGCCGCCGCGGCGTTCCTCTGCAGCGCCCCGGCCTCCTACATCACCGGCGTGGCGCTGCGCTGCGACGGCGGCCTCATTCGCGGGCTCTAACCGACCCGCACGCACGCTCTCTGCTCCGACTCTCCCGAAGGAACACCATGACTTCCACGATCACCGACCACTCCACCAACTCCACCGAGCGGGACCTCATCACCGCCCGGCACCTCATCAACGGCGAATGGCTCGGCGGGGCGGACACCGAACGGATGAACCCTGCCCGCCCGGGCGAGCTCGCCGCACTCTCCCCCAGCGGCACCGCAGCCGACGTCGACGCCGCCATCACCGCCGCCACCGCCGCGCAGCCTGCCTGGGCAGCCCTGCCCGCCCCGTCCCGCGGCGCCATCCTGATGGCCGCCGGAAACCTGCTCCTGGACCGCCAGGCGGCCATCGCCGAGGACCTCGTCCGTGAAGAGGGCAAGACCCTCGCCGAGGCCAAGGGCGAGGTCAAGCGCGCCTCCGACGTGCTGCGCTTCTTCGGCTCCCTCGGCTGGGCCGCCACCGGCGAGGTGCTGCCCAGCGGCCTGCCGGACACCACCATCACCACCCGCCGCGAGCCGTTGGGCGTCGTCGGGCTCATCACGCCGTGGAACTTCCCCATCGCCATCCCGGCCTGGAAGGCCGCCCCGGCGCTGATCAGCGGCAACGCCGTGGTCATCAAGCCTGCCGAGCTCACACCGCTCTCAGCCACGCACCTGGCCCGTGCTCTGCAGGATGCCGGCCTTCCCGCCGGTGTGTTCAACGTGGTCCACGGCAAGGGCCGCGTGGTGGGCGACGCCCTGGCCCGCGATCCCCGCATTGCCGGGATGTCGTTCACCGGCTCCACCAACGTGGGTCTGGGCCTGCAGGAGATTCTCAACGCCCGCCGCGCCCGGGTGCAGCTGGAAATGGGCGGCAAGAACGGCGTGCTGGTCCTGGACGACGCCGATCCCCGCAAGGCTGCCCAGGTGGTGGCGGCCGGCGCGTTCGGCCTGACCGGCCAGGCCTGCACCGCCACGTCCCGCGTCTACGTCACGCCGGGCATCCGCGAGGAATTCCTGGCGGCCCTCGTCGAGGAAGCAGCCACCTACACCCCCGGTGACGGGTTCGACGCAAAGATGGGCGCCGTCGTCAGCAGCCAGCAGTTCGAACAGAACCAGGCAGCGGTGCGCACCGCCGTCGAACGCGGCGCCACGCTGCTGCACGGCGAGTACGACGGCGGCACGGACACCGGCTTCCGCTTCCCGGCCGCCATCCTCACGGACCTGCCGTTCGACGACGCCGCCGTGACCGAGGAGATCTTCGGTCCCGTGGTGGCCGTCCTCGAGGTCCCCGACTATGAGGCCGGGCTCGCCGCGATCAACGATTCCCGCTACGGCCTCACCGCCGGCATCTGCACCGACTCCCTGGCGTTCTCCACGGACTTCGCCGCCCGCGCCCAGGCCGGGGTCATCAAGGTCAACCGTCCGACGGCGGGCCTGGACCTGAACGTGCCGTTCGGCGGCGTCAAGGACTCCTCCACCAACACGTTCCGCGAACAGGGGAAGTCCGCGCTGGACTTCTTCACGTGGGGCAAGACCGTCTACACGGGCGTGTAGCCAGTCATGACGTACGTGATCGCCCAGCCCTGCGTGGATGTCAAGGACAAGGCCTGCATCGACGAATGCCCGGTGGACTGCATCTATGAGGGTGAACGCTCGCTCTACATCCACCCGTCCGAGTGCGTGGACTGCGGCGCCTGCGATCCCGTCTGCCCCGTGGAGGCGATCTACTACTCGGACGATGTCCCGGACGAGTGGGCCGATTACGTGCGGGCCAACGTGGAGTTCTTCGAGGAGCTGGGGTCGCCGCAAGGCGCCTCAGCCCTCGGAAACCTGCACCGCGACCATCCTGTGGTGGCGGATGCGCCCGCAACGGCCGGCGCCGTCGGCTGAGCCCGTGACTGTGGAGTTCAGCGCTTCGTGCCGGCGTTCTGTGATCGCTTCGTATCGCTCCCTGTGATCGCTTGGTGTCGCTCCGCTACTGCGGGCGGGTGCGAGTTTGAGGTCCGTCAGCTCGCGGGGTCGTACTGGAACGCACGCACCTCGTGCGCGCCATTGTGTCGCCTCCTTGATCGCACTACACGGATGGAATACATCCTCGCGAATGGGCGCGCTACGCAACAGCCCCAGACCTCCCAGCCGACCGCCGACGATCCGCTGCGGGCGCCGCGTCAAACGGTGTGACGGTGATCAACTGGCGGGCCGCCAGGCACACCGATCTGCACCCGTCGCGACCCGAGTCGCGCGAATCGTTGTTGGCGGGCGCTGGGCGCGGTAGCCTTGCAGCCATGCTGAGGCCGGTCGCGGAGGGTGTGCTGATCCACGAGAGCGAGTTCTGCCAGAGCAACGCCGTTGTGGTGCAAGGCCGGGCTGGCGTGTTGCTCATCGACCCCGGGGTGCACGGCTACGAAATGGCCTGCCTCGCGAACGACCTGTCCGATTCGGGCCAGACCGTTGTGGCAGGCTTCTCGACGCATCCTCATTGGGATCACCTGCTCTGGCACGCCGGGCTCGGCGCGGCGCCCCGTTACGGCACCGCGCGCTGTGCGGCTACTGTCCGGGATCGGCTGTCGGCCGGGCTCGATTCACGCCGGCTCGGCATCCCCGAGCAGGTACCGCTGGACCTGCTCGGCCTCATTACGGGCCTGCCCGCCGGGATGGCGCAGATTCCTTGGGATGGCCCTCATGTCCGGATTATTGAGCATCAGGCGCACGCCCCGGGCCATGCGGCGCTGTTGATTGAGGAACGCGGGGTTCTCGTCGCCGGCGACATGCTTTCTGATGTCTTGATTCCGATGCTCGACTTGAACGACACCGCTGACCCGATCGAGGACTACCTCGCCGCGCTGCGGCTGCTCGAGGGCGTGGCGGGCGACGTCGATGTCCTCGTCCCCGGCCACGGGTCCATCGGCGGAGCTGATCAGATACGCGCACGGATCGACCAGGATCGGGCGTACCTGCACGCCTTGCGTGATGCCCATGTTCCCAGCGACCCGCGGATCGGCCCGTCGGCCATGCCCGGCTGGGACTGGGTGGGCGGCGTGCACGCAAGGCAACTCGAGCTCCTCGCCCGAAGAAGCGAGCGCGACGGGACGCCCGGCTAGCGATCGTCTTGCGAGCATGGGGGTGACATTTGGCGCTGCGAAAACGCCGCCACTTATCGCTGCGATTCACCGCCATTGAGTAATCGCTCGATGTCGCAGTTGTCGGCGGCAGGTGCCGTCTTACGTGGCATGGGAGGCGAGTTCAGGAGGTGAGTGCAACACCCTGAATTCTGTGGGGTGTCGTCGATGGGCAGGCCGTGGTCGCCGTTGAGTGTTCGTTTAGCGTTCTGGGAAGGGCTGGATGCCGGGCTGTCGGTAGCTGTAGCGGCGCAGGCCGCGGGGGTGTCGCGTCCGACTGCGTACCGGTGGTTGAGCGAGCATCAGAAGGTGTTGCCATCGCCGGTTCCGGATTTCAGTGTGCCCCGTGCAGGGCTTTTGTCGTTG